>JAISAW010000105.1 GCA_031266515.1 Eubacteriales Family XIII. Incertae Sedis bacterium | reverse complement strand
ACGAAGATTTCACAGAGCTGCTCGGGCATCCGCTGCCTGAGAGCGGATGGGATGAGGATGCGCCAATCGGGCTGAATGATACCATTGCCCAGAGCGCTTACAAAGGGAAGTTTGCCCGTTTTATAAACGGCTGCATAAGGTTAGCGTCAAAGTTTTCATTGCTCATCGGAAAACCGCGCTGGGCAAACAACGCCATGTTTATCACAGCGCTTCCTTTCAGGGGCGTCTCCCGCCTGAGCGGCGGCGTCTTTGACGCCGCCATGAGGGACGCGCTGCTGGCCATGGTGAACGGCCACTTCCTTACAGGCCTCGGCTCGTTGGTACGTAGCGCAATTACAAAGAATAAGCGGCGCAAAACCGTGTGAGCCATCCGGCAAACCGGCTACCCCGCTTGCTATAGCTATCCATTGAAACCCGGCGGCGCATACTCCATTGCAGGCTACCATGAGCCGGCGGTGGAGGGCATGGAGAGTCCGTTTTGTGCACGGAGTATGGCGAGGGCAAGCGTCATGCGCGAGCTGCAAAGCGACGAGAGGATGTTCATCCCGAGCAGGTCGGAAATGACTTTCAGGCGGTATTTCATTGTGTTCACATGGATATCGAGGCTTTCGGCGGCTTTCGCTATTGAACCTCCGCATTCGAGATAGTATGTCTCAAGGGTTTTTCTGAAACCGTCCCACCGATCATCGGCCATCAGAGGCTTCAGGATCTGAAAGACGGAAGAAGTGTGCATTCCGAGTTCCGACTGTATCTTATATATCTCGTATGCAAAAGAAATCCTGTCGTCTGAATAAAGGGTATTTCCCGGGAATATCTTACAGGCGAGAGGAAGCGCGTTCACAATGAGCGAATATACCTGCTGAACATTGGAATTCCCGTTTGATATCTTGAATTTGCCTACGCAGGCGGACTTTGTAAGATGGAGTTCTTTCCTCAGCTTGTCAAGCAGCCGGTCGATATCCGTGTTGCCTGAGAGCTCGGCGATGACGATGCTGCCGCTGAAGTAAGTGACTTGGCGCTCCTGGTTCGTCTCAAAGATATTGTCGTGGCTGAGCATCCTCACGAGGGATATCTCTTCGGTGATGTGGTCGAGCGATGTCCCACCGCTGCCGCGGACCACGATCAAATTCCTGATTTTTTTCTCCCATCCTCCGGAGGCACCTCCTTGCAGTAGCGCGTCGAGTTCACACAACCGGCTGCGCGTAAGCCTCCAAACGCGCAAAAACAGCTTCAATACTTCTCCGGCCTGCGTCATGCCGTCAATGTCAAACTGCTCTTCAGAGGAATTGACGGCGAGGAGCATCCCCGCCAGCTTATTTGTCCGTATCGGCTGAAAGCGGACTTCCAGAGGGCTTGGGAACGAATCCAAATGAAGCGTCGAAGGGTTGAACGGCAGGGCGCCATTCAGTTTGATACTGATCGCTTCAAGCAGCTCGTTCAGCACATAGTCCGTGCCGGCGGTCAACGACCAGTCAAGGGGACGCAGTTTGGTGTCGGTCAGGATCATATCGGACTTGACGCGAGAGCGGAATATTTCCAGGAGCGAATGGATAGTCTGATGCTCGTCGTCCATTGAAATGAGCTGCTGCAGGGCGTCGCTGACAAACATCCTGTTGGAATGCTTGTCATTTATAATGGCTTCCGCGACAGGCATCACCACGTCCAGGTATGCATAGTGGGCATCGCCCGGCATGATGATGATAGGGATATTCGCGTCCCGGAACAGGTCAATCGCCCGCTGCGGCAGTTCTTTCATAATGAAATTCAAATAAAATATGACAAGGCAGCTAATCATTTTTGGCGCCATACGTTCGGCAAAGGCTATGAACAGTTCCGGGTCGTTTTTGAAATATGATAATGAGCTTACAGTCAATTCGTTTCCACGAAGGGTGGTGGATCCGAGGCCCTCTACCTCGAACCCGTCAAATTCCAGCAGGGACACGTTTTCCACGATATTGGAAAGCCCTTTTTCGCCGGTGACTACGGTCGCCTCCCTGAGCAGGCCGATTTTGAGTATATCCGCAACAGTGAGCGCCATGGCAAGGATCTCCTTTCCCAAATTTCATCCGGACATGCGCGGGTACAGTAAATATATGAAAACGGCAGCGGTTTTGCAAGTGTTTTCGGTTGTTTATGCCGATATATTTGTGTTATTGCCAATTGTTATTTTGCCTTAATCGCCCGGATTTGCGCGGCTTTCAGTGAATCCAGAAAAAAATAGCATAATAATTTGTGTGTTTGGACAATTGATTTGGCATTACGTACACTATACGCTTTATTCAGGCTTGAACAACTTTTTATTACTTATTTCCAAGCCGCATTCAGCCGCGGCAAACAAACTATTTTTTATCTTTGGATTGATGAAAGGAGAGCCATGACATGAGTGAAAAAACCTCAAAAACATCACCCGTAGAAAACATCGCACTGGAACAGGTGCCGGAGTCCGAAAAGAAGAGCTGGGCTTCGATCGCATTCATTTGGGCGGGAAACGTGATCTGCGTCCCCGCATTGATGGTCGGCGGGATGATAGCCGCCGGTCTTGATTTCAAGTCGTCCGTGCTCGCAATGCTGCTTGGGTTCGGTCTCGTATGTGTGTATATGTCGTTTATCGGTTCACAGGCGGCAGACCTGGGAAGGCCTTCCACTGTGATTTTCGGACGCTGCTTCGGAACCCGTGGGTCGGGAGTCGCAGTCAGCCTGGTGTTGGCGGTCTGCTGCACGGGCTGGTTTGCTTTTCAGACTTACGTCTGCGGCAGCTCTTTCGTCGCAATATTGCAGACTTATTTCGGATTCAGTTTCCCGCTTTGGCTGTCATGCCTGATCTGGGGC
>JAISAW010000078.1 GCA_031266515.1 Eubacteriales Family XIII. Incertae Sedis bacterium | reverse complement strand
TTCACGACCATCCACAATTATATTGACACAGATTCGATGATTCTCCGCAAGGGCGCTGTGTCCGCAAGGGAAGGGGAGAAGTTGCTCATCCCTGTCAATATGCGGGACGGCAGCCTGGTCTGTATAGGAAAAGGCAACCCCGACTGGAACTATTCCGCTCCGCACGGTGCCGGCAGGCTGATGAGCAGAGGCAAGGCTCTTCGCGAATTGACCATGGAACAGTACAAAGCCGAAATGAGCGGTGTATACTCCACCTGCGTCTTGCCGGAGACTCTCGACGAATCGCCAATGGCCTATAAGCCGATCGACGAGATTATCTCCCAAATCTGGCCGACAGTTGAAATTGTGGCAAGAATCAAGCCTCTGTACAATTTCAAGGCAGCGGAACAGGGGCAGAGACGCCGGGGATAGTCAGACATACACGGGAGATGGGCAGCCTGCGTCTCGCTTGCTGCAACGTTCGCTTCGCTCACTCTTCCGCTCGCCTTGCTCGCTTCGCTATCTGTTTTGTGCAGGTCAATCTGCCGAATAGTCCGTTTTTTCTTCTTCCGCAACCATAAGTGGCGTGGCGTCATGGATGGAGTATTCATATCCGGATCCGTGTTTGAGTTCATGCATCAATGCAAGAATCGTGTTGACGCAGGCATCGACATCGGATTTGATTTCGCTTTCCCAAAAACGCAGGACGTGCCAACCCTCGTCTTGCAGTTCTTTCGTATAGCGTTTGTCACGTTCGATGTTGCGCTCGATCTTTTTTACCCAATAATCCCGGTTGTTCTTCAGGCGAGGCTTTTTCTGTTCCCAATCCCTGCCATGCCAAAATTCGCCGTCGCAAAAGATAGCGATTTTGTGCTTTGTGATCACGATATCGGGAGAGCCGGTAACCTTGCGATAATTCTTTCTGTAGCGTATGCCCCGGTGCCAAAGCGCCTTTTGGAGCAAGACTTCGATCATAGTCGCCTTGCCCTTGATGCGGCTCATCGTATAGCTGCGTTTTTCTTCGTCGGTCCGCGTGTCAATCTTTTTGGCCATCGCCGTTCGCCCGCCTTTGCCTGCAGTCAAGTCGGAATTATTACCCCGGCAGCAAATAGCAGGAAGTCGCGCCGGTCTTTCCGCTAATCTGCTTTGTTGGCGAAATCCTTACATACTGCCAGTATGCGCGGTTTCGCCGCCGCGCATATCAGCTGAAATCCTCGGCACTTTATTCCTGCTATTTGCTGCCGGGGTAATAAGATGGCAATATTATATTCCAATCATGGCCGAAAATGAAATAGCGCTCATTGAGAACCAGATTCTCAGACTCTGACAGATCTCTTATGTCAATACCGAAACAGGAGAGAACCCTGTAATTTACACCTGGTATTCAAATCCCCCGGATTTCCCATCCTCTCCTGATTTATGATAAACTTAGTACACATTAAAAAATTCGTCACAACGCACAGAAGGCGAAATGGGGCAAAAATCAGAGACGGCACACCCGAAACTAATCAGAGGGCATTCATAATGGGTAAAACGGGGAATCAAACACAATGGTGTACAGGGGCAATCAGGGCTTGTTTTGCTGCATCGTGTGCCTTATGACATCGCGTTTTTCATAAACCGCTCGATTTTCGCGTATTTCTTTAAAGAGGAAGTAATGATGAACAGGAATAATCCCACATTTCATAGCCGCACATTTGCCGTCCTTATCATATGCCTTGCTGTCCCGCTGGTCGCAAGCTGGTACATCGTGCAATACCTCAACAAGGATATTTTTTATGACCAGAAGAGCGATAGCCTCATTGCGGTAGCCCGGATGCTCGATACGCAGCTTGGAGAAGACGGGTACGATGGGCTCCTCAAGGAAGCAGGGGCGGAAAATGCCGCGCGCGAAGAAAAGATCGCCGTGTTGAACAAGGCATTGCGAGGAGTCACCGACGATGTGGCATCCGTTGGGAAAGGTTTGGGTGTTGGATTCTATTCCCGCGAATTGGACGCAATACTCACCTACGGCCCTTCCGCCGAGTTCGCCGGAAACGTAGGCAGATCCATCGCGGGAGACCATCCAGGGCGGGAAGTGATGGCTACAGACACCTCAATGGTACAGCAGGGGACCATGATCCGAGGGGACATCATGAACGCGATGATCCCGGTCGAGCGCGGCGGAGAAGTGATCGGGTATATCTGGGCAAACGAGTTGATATCTGATCTGGAGGGTGCTCTGAACCGCACCTCTACCACTATCACAGCCTTGCTCCTTATCGCTTATATCATCATGATCGGTGTAGTGGTGGTTTTTTTCAGGCGGCTGATGCGGATAGAGAGAGATGCGCGTATAACTGTTGAAGAGGCGCGAGAGGAAGCCCTTGCAGGGACGCATGCCAAAAGCGCTTTCCTGTCCAGCATGTCACATGAAATGCGGACGCCTCTCAACGCTATCATCGGCATGACTTCCATCGCCGAGGGCTCGGACAACATCGAGCAGAAGGATTATTGCCTTGGAAAAATAGACGAAGCGTCGGAACACCTGCTGGGCGTCATCAACGATATCCTGGATATATCCAAGATAGAAGCGGACAGATTCGAGCTATCGGAAGAGGAATTCAGTTTTGAGCACATGTTGCAAAAAGTAGTCAACGTCATGGGATTTCGAGTAGATAAGAACCATCAGAAATTCTTTGTGCACGTTGACGAGGACATTCCTGATTTCCTGTTCGGTGACGACCAACGAATAGCCCAGGTGGTGACCAACCTGCTTGGAAACTCTGCGAAGTTTACTCCTGAAGGAGGGACCATAGAGCTTGATGCCAAACTGCTGGTCCGGGAGGACAATGTATGTACGCTGGAAATCACGGTCAAAGACAATGGTATCGGCATCGACAGTGATAAGCAAGCCCATTTGTTCCAGCCATTCACTCAGGAGGACAGCTCTACTGTGAGGAAGTACGGCGGGACAGGCCTTGGGCTGGCTATATCCAAACGCATCGTGGAGATGATGGATGGAAATATCTGGGTGGAATCGGAAAAAGGGAAAGGGTCGATATTTGGGTTTACTGTCAAACTCAAAATTGGCCCGCACAGCCACGATATCCCCGAGCCAGACATACCTCCATGGGAAGCCCTCCGTGTATTTGTGGTAGACGAAGACCCTGACCAACAGGATTACTTCGAGAGAGTTGGGAAACATCTCGGATTTGGCGAACTGTGCCTGGCGCGGAGCGGCGAAGAAGCCTGCGAAGCCATCCGGAAGGAGGCACCGTTTGATATATACTTCGTGGACTGGAATGTGCAGGGAATGAGCGGGCTTGAAGTGACAAAATACATCAAAGCAGCAGACCCCGGGCATCGCGTGGTGATAATGATTTCGACCGCAGAGCTGAGCCGTGCCCAGGTGGATGCCCGTCAGGCAGGAGCGGATGCGTTCATCGAGAAGCCTGTATTCACTTCCAACATCGTGGATCTCCTGAACGAGTTTTTTGGAAGCGAGCGAGCCGTCCAGTCTGCGAACGAAGACACTGCCGATTGCTTCAAAGGCCACAGGATACTTCTCGTCGAGGACATCGATATCAACAGAGAGATCGTGTTGGCTCTGCTGGAACCTACCGGACTTGATATAGAATGCGCCGGGAACGGCCTTGAGGCCGTCGAGATGTTCAAGGCCGGGCCTCAAAGGTATGAGATGATATTCATGGACATCCATATGCCCGAGATGGACGGCTACGAAGCTACAAGGCAGATAAGGGCTCTGCCCGGCAAAGAGGCAAAGGAGACGCCGATCATAGCCATGACGGCAAATGTCTTCCGCGAAGATATCGAAAAATGTATGGACGCAGGTATGAATGGGCATGTGGGGAAACCTCTGAATATGGACGATGTGATGGCAAAGCTCAGGCAATACCTGCGCCACGAAGACGCGGCCAATCCGCTGTCATCCCAGACCGATTGAAGTACCCCCTTGTATACAAAGACAGCCCGCAAAGCATATTTTTCAACGCTTTGCGGGCTTCGAATATTTTATGTTGCCGCATTCAGCCACGTATGGCCTGCTGCGAATCTGCGAGCCTATGCCTGCGAGCTTGCATCCTCGCCGTCATTCTCACGCCGATTGAGACGAGTGAATAATATCAGGCACACCAGCTGCGCGACAAAGATGATGACCATGAGTGGAGTCCATTTATCGATGAACGCCATACGCAGGCGCATATTTTCGGTCAGAATGAAAGCTATTATGGACAAGGCTGCAGGCACAATAGTGATAAACCAAAGCAGACGTCTGTCTTTCCTGCCGCTTTCCTCATCATTCGTCCCCGTATCTTCTTCAGCCTCTTCATCCCTTTTCCGGTAGAGCAAGGCCCTTATGATACAGACGATCGAAATGGCTGTGGTCAGGATGGCAAGCAGAAGGTTCAAAAGTGCCCACATGTCGCTCTTCTCTCCATGGCCGTAGGGGCTTTTCCCGTCGTCCAGACCTGTCGTCGGAGGTTTTTTGGCAGGCTTCTGCACTGAGGAACTTGCCGGCGGAGTTGGATTTTTATCCTTATCCGCGGTATTTGCCGGCGGGCCGGACTGGTTGGTGCCAGGGCCTGGGACTATAATCTTTTCCGGAGGTCTGACGATGACGATCGGTGGCGCCGGAGGCGTTACCGGGGGAGGCGTGACAGGTGGAGGCGTGACAGGCGGTGGAATGACCGCGTCTTCGCGCCACTTGGCATACAGCGTCGTATCCACATTCACAGTGTCCACGGCAAAGTCCCATGCAGTGGCATAGCCAGGATCTTTGTACCATCCCTCAAACGTATGGCCGCCCCTCACAGGGTCGGGAGCCGGCTTGCCAATCAGGCTGCCTCCGGGTATTTGAGTGAGCGGCGTACCCCATTGCTTCACGCCATTCACATCATACATCAGGTCGAAGTCCACGCGGAACCTGTTTTTGAACCATTTCGCGGTATATGTCTGTTTCGTCGATGTCACAAGCTTGCTCGGATCTACCTGTTCGAAATCGCTTCCTCCGGGGGTTTTCGGCTGATCGCTCTCCCAGTATGCAAATCCGTAGTCGAGGTACCAGTCGGCGGGGCTGTTGTGTACCGTATCGCCGAGCTCGAACGTCCTGCGTGGGAAAGTTATGAGCTTATCGTCCGGCGCAGGATTTGTGATCAGGTAGTATATCTCCGGCTGGAGACGGCTCTGTATACCTCCAAGTGCATTGAAATCCACCTTGTCCGCTATCCACTTGCCGCCATCGGCATGGCCCGGGTCAAACTTTGTCCAGTAAATTTCGACGGCACCGGCGTTCGGGTAGTTGTCGCGTGGATATCCACGCGTATCGGAGCGTACGCCTGCCACATAGTAGGGGCCGCTGCCGTCGCGGTACATCTCATCTGTAAGAGGGCTCGGCATATAACAGAACCTCTGCGCGGTATGCCCGCTCGAACCTGCTCCGCTGCCGAAATACTGCCGCACAGGCACAGAGGCTTCACCACTGCCTGTCGTTTGCGCAAACACTGTTTCGGGAGTGATAGGGATGTTGACAAGCTTGCCTGTGGAGTCTGGCACACCTGAGAGGGCCATCCCATTGTTGTTGTAGTTGGAGTTCCCATTGTCGTAGCCAACGTTTCCGTTGTTTGCAAGGCCGCGTGGATCTATACCCTGCAGATCCCTGTCAGTAGCCGGCAGCACGAAGACATTCCCTGTCCTGGAGCGCTCGGAAATCTTGCCAAGGGCCCCTCCCGTGACAGCATTGATGAGAGTAATGGTCGCCTGGGACGCAGGCTTGGCCGTGTAGTTGCCGACAAATATATTATTGCTGAGCTCAGGGCAGGGTGGGAGCTTGGAGATATCGTCCTCTCCCGTATCGACCCCGACAGCGCCTCCGCCTCCGACGCTGCCGAGGGCGTCACTGCCATCAGCCTTTTTATTTGTGATGCCGTTATTGTAAAAGGTACAGTGAGTGATCTCCGACTCTGTCATGCCGAAGTAGTTGATAGCGCCCCCGCTGCCATCTGTGACAAAAAACGAAGATTGTCCGTACTGCGCCCCTGCCACTGTGTTGCCTGTAAATGTGCAGTTGCGGATGATGCTTTTGATCACGGTTTTGGTCTGCGCGCCGAGCACGATGATCGCGCCGCCATCGTCCTGCGCGAAGTTGTCTTCAAAGACACTGTCAGTGATGGAGAGCTTGACATTTTGGCCGCCTTCGCCTACCACGCAGATGGCACCGCCGTCTACGCGGTTGTTGTCCCTGTGGCCCATAAGCGCACTGGTGACCTTGTTGCCTTTAAACACGGAATTGGTCATGTTTATGTCCATATCGCTCCCGGCCGCATAGACTGCCGATCCGCGTATATATTCTCCCGACGAGACCGCAGAGGCCGTGTTGTTTTCAAACAGACAGTCGCGGATCACATGGTGGATAGTATTTCCCGCTCCATATCTTACGAATTTGACAGCCCCGGCATCGCGCACCCCAATATTTTCGATAAAACTGCATTTTTCTATAGTGTAGTTCTTTTCGCCTGATGCGTTGATAGCGCGGGTTTTGTTTTTTGTGAATAAAGAATTTGTCACGGTCACATTTTTACCGCCTCGCAGTACGCCTTCGCTATCGGCTGCATTTTCAAAAGTGGAATCCTTGACTATGAAATTTCCCGATACGCCGAGGTTGATCCCTCCGCTCTTGCCGTCTCCGTTAATGCCAAGATTTGTGAGAGTCAAAGTGCCCAAACCTGTGCTGGCGAAAGTGAGGGCCGGTTTGCCATCCGCCCCCGTCAGACTGCCCGCTCCAAGAGCATTGATGGTGAACGACGCATTGCCGCTGACCGCAATGGTCGATACGGCGACATAGTCGTTCACGGACAAAGTAGACGCCAGTTTCTTCACATCTGCGGCAAAATCTGCGGTGAGCTTCAGCTCTTCGCCGTTTTGCGCCGCAGCCACTGCTGTTTTCAGTTCTGCCATGGTACTTATATCCGCCGATGCGAGTGCCCTTGTCTCCGAGAGAGGAGCGATCCCATTATCGACATCTTCATCTGTATCTGACAGGCCTTCTTCCTCATCCTTTTTTTTGTCGTCGCCCTGCAGGGCTGATTCGGATTCGTCCGACGGGTTTTCGGCTGTGGCGTCGCCCCCGGTATCCGAGCCCGTCGATCCCTGATCATTTACGGTTCCTCCGCCTTCTCCTGAGGAGCCGCCGGCTCGACCCTTGTCGCCCACATTCGAGGCCGAGGCTTCCGCCGCATTGCCTCTCATCGCCGCACTGCTTACTCCCGCAGCAGGGATCGCTGCCGCACTGCCCGCGATTGGCGCGGGGATGGCAATGAGCAGTGACAGCGCCAAACCGAATGCTATCAGTCTGGCAGGATGAAATTTCCTCTTTGATAAAACGGACTTCAAATCAAGGGAGGTATCCTCCCGCCGCCATGCAAAGCCAGGCGCCTTTCTTTGTACTTTGTGCTTCGTATTCATAGCTTCACCCTTTATCCTTTCGTAGCACATAAATTCTCAGGTTTGCCTTGTAAGCATCAATGACCAAAACTTACTGCAGCGCGCAACTCCGTTATCCCGATAACCGAATGCCTGCACATGCGCCGAGCTTCCTTCCGCCATGCCCAGTCAACGAAGCCCGCTGATGCCTTCAGACACCAGCGGAACTCTTAACCTTGCCGTGCGAAAAAAATCCTTGCAGCTTTAAATGCAAGATCCAATTATCGGAGTAATAAAAAGATGTCCGTCATTGACAAGTCCGGCACGAATCGCCATTCAAATTACGAGCACAAAACACATGCCGGATATATCAAAGAAATATCCGGATATCGTTTTGGCATAATACGAGCTTCAGCAGTCCAATGATCCCCACAACGCTGATTCATGCACGCTGCTTTTTTATGGTGTCGACCAATCTCGATCAGATCGGCAAACCCTATCTCCTTTTCAGATAGTAACACAAAGCGCGCATATCCGCATCTGCCGTTCGGCGCTGAAAAGTCGAAGTATAAACAGGAAGTTATTGAATGATTTTCAGATCAGCTTTTGTCTGCGCTGCTTTCTTTGCTTTCCCGCTCCACCAGGTCCCGGCTGATCTCTTTGTATTTTTTGTCGTTGACAGGGAAGAACATCACTGCGACACCCGCTAAAAGCAGGAAGACCGCAGGGTAGACGCTCATGAGCAGCATGATGCCATTGAGGAGTTCCGGCGTCGCCGCCATGCCTCCGACATAGCCTATAGACTTCAGCATGATGGTCTGCGTGAGCATTGCGAGGATGACGCTGATCTGTATGCCGCTGGAGTAAAGCGACATCACCGACCCCGAATAGTCCTTGCCGCTCTTCCACTTGCAGTAGTCGCTTGCCGTAGCAAACATATTCAGAGTCAACACCGAAATGGTCTGCATGAATACCTGGCCTATCGTAAACAGCGTGATGAACATCACGTAGTCAGCGCCGACAAACCATATGCCAAGATGTGACAGGGCAGCACCAACCACGGCAATGAGATAGACGCGCCTTGTCCCTCCGGCGAGCTTCACGAACAGCGGGACGAGCGGGGTCACCACTATGGCGGCGATCCCTGCGGCGGTCTTGTCTATCGCCAGATACCCGGCGTTTCCGACTATGATGTTGTAGTAGTAAATTTTCAACGGGCCAACCGCAAAGCTGCGCTGGCAGTACAGGATCAGCACGATGAACACTACGAGCACCGCGCGGTTCGATGTCACGGTTTTCAGGATGCTCCCGATGGATTCGGGGGCCTTCGCTTCCGAAGCAGCCCGGTTTGATTTCCTTTCATCCAACATGTATACATCGCTGCGCTTATACCTGTTGTTGAATACGAACATCACCGCGACACAAATACATCCGTGGACGAGGCAGGTGAGCGCCCATGAAGCTTTGTCGCTCCCGGACATCGCGGCAAAGACGATGATGAGGGCCGGGAACATCACTCCGGCGATGAACTCTGCGGCTTCACGCATGATGCTCTTTGACGAGGAGGCCGCCGACCTCTTCACTGCGTCGTGCGATACTTTGGGGAAGAGCGAATTGTAAGAAGTGTAAAAAGCCACGTCGCAGAGCGCGGCAAAGGCGTAGACGGAAATTACGATGACGGTAGTCACAGAGCCACTGAACCCAAACATAGGCGAAGTGAACATCAGTACATATGAAGCCGCATACAGTACGGGAGCGGCTCTGAACCACGGCATATATTTGTCGCCGTGCTTCGTCGCCCGCTTATCGATCATCGAACCGATAAGCGGGGATACAAATATTTTGAGTACTCGGACCGCGATCTGGATGACACCCGCAAGCACCACGCTGATCATGGCGATGTCCGTCAGGAAATACAGCAACGTCGGGAACAGGAACGATCCCAGCATTTGGTAGGAGAACTCTCCAAGCCCGTAAGTGTAAAGGAACTCGTCCTTCTTTATCTTCTTTAAAAAATCTTTCATAGTTTTAGCCTTATACCTGGTGGCCTTTCAAAAATCCGGGCGGTCGTCCCCGCATTGTTCCGCCAACTACATCGACTCTATTCGCGCGTGTCCTGGTGAGCCATGCGAAGCCCTACTCTGCTACACGCGGCTCTACGCCTTCCTCCAAAACTTCTTTGACAAACCTGACGGCTTGCTCGTTTTGCTCCGGAGTGCCTATTGTGACTCGGTTGTATTCAAAATTGCCTCGTATGACGAGCCCTTTCTTCTTTAGTTTTTCCGCAAAGTCTGCCGTGCTTAGCCCGGTGTCCACATAGATGAAGTTTGCCTGCGACGGATATACCTTGAATCCGAGTTTCTCAAATTCTTCCCTGAGGTACTTCCGGCCGTCCACGACATTTTTGATGCTCGCCGCGAGATACTCCTTATCATCCAAAGACGCGATGGCTGCGGCAAGCCCGTAGCGGTTTCCGGTGAAGGTGATCACGGCTTTCATGAGGTTTGCATGGATCTCCGTGCTCGTAAGGAGATAGCCTATGCGAAGACCGGCCAGCCCGTAAGCCTTTGAAAAGGTCCTCATCACTATCATCCTTCTGTCTTCGTTCACCGCATCGGCGACGCTCCTGTATTCCTCGCCCTCGGCGAATTCGATATACGCCTCGTCTACCACGCAGATCACATGAGGAGGAAGGGCGTCGACAAACGCCACGACTTCGTCATGCGGAAGCGTGCCGCCGGTCGGGTTGTTGGGATTGCACACATAGACGATCTTCGTCTTGTCGGTCACTGCGGCGGCAAGGGCTTCCAGGTCAAATTCGCCGGTGTCCTTCAGCGGCAGAGTCACACAGACCGCGCCATTGCGGGCGGCGGATCCGCTGTATGCCCCGAAGGTCGGAGCACAGTACAGCACTTCATCGCCGGGGTTCAGGAAGACATCCGATATGAGAGCGATCCCTCCGCTGCCGCCCATCGTCACTACTACATTGTGAGGCGTGAGGTCGAAGCGCTCGCCAAGCCTCAGCCGGAGTTCCTCCGACGACGGATCCGGGTATATATATGCGTTTTCGAGTTCAGCCCTTACGGCCTCCACAGCCTTGGGTGACATGCCTATCTGGTTTTCGTTTGATGCGAGTTTTATGATATTTGTGACTTGATATTTTTTACGTACGCTCTCCGCGGTATCCCCCGGCACATACGGTGGTATCTTCTGTATCCCCGGCCTTGTCAGAGCTTCAATGGTGGGTTTGTTATTCATTACATTCCTTCTTTCTGAATTTGTTTTCGTTCCTGATTTTCGAAGTTTCCCTGTGCGTCGGCGTGGGCCGATGTCTCACAGGGTCTTTTTGCCGTATGGGGCGCTGTCTTTGGCGGCGGGATCTTTGCCGCCGCCGGGTGCGCCGGGCGCAGGGCTTTCGCCATCCGCGCCATCATCCGGTGCTGTTGCATACGCTTCTTTTTTAATTTCGTATTCTTTGAAGGTCATATCGTATATCGCGCATTTGCCGTCCAGCTTTTCTTTCAAATACCCCGCTACGGTTTGGCACATCCCGTAGCCTTTGACTACAACGTTTTCTCCGCCCCCTGTCTTGTCGATGAAGGAGATCACCGCTTTGAATTTGTCCGTGCCTTTTAATTCTTCTTCGCTCCTTCGGATGAGGAGCGCTTCGGGGCTTTTGCCAGGCTCTCCGGATATGAAGAGCCCTATCGGGCTTTTTTCAAACTTGGGCATGCTTACGCTTTTTTTGATGTTTAGAAATCCATAAAGCCCGAGTACGATGGAAACTATCATGACGATCCACGAGACGAGGCCGCCTTTCCATTCCCATGAGATAACGACCGCCAGGACAGCGCCGATTCCGAAGAACACTGCTCCCCTGATATTGGTTTTCTTTATTGCTCTGCTGTAGTTGTCTACAAGAAACTCTCTACCCGTAATATCAGACATTCTTTCCTCTCCTTCCGGCGCCTCCGGCGATCAATTGCTTATGCTATAACGATTTATTCAGCGCTCGCTTTAAAAATGCTATGCAGCTTCTATTCAGCGGGAACCGCGTCACCGCCTTCAAGCAGCGCAGCTTTCTCCCTTTCCTCAAGCTCCTTTTCGATCTGCAGCATGCGCTTGTCTCCGAGGTCTACGAAGAGCAGGACGACAGCGCCCGCGAGCACGAAGAAGCCGACGCTTGCCAGGCAAGTGACGATACCCTTTGTCAGCTCAGGGGTAGGCTCGGCGTTTGCCACATAGCCTACGCTCGTGAGCAGCCAGCCGCGGACCAGCGTGGCGACGATGACCGCAATCTGGACCGATGTCTGGTAGACCGCCATGTTCGTGCCGTCAGCTTTGATGCCGTACTTCCACTCGCCGTAATCAGCCGTGCGCGCGAAGAGCGTCACGATGACGCAGGTGAAGATATTGATAAACAGGTTTGCAAAGCCCGCAAGGACTATGAACTGCATCTCGCTGTGAAGCGGGAAGATCAACAGCTGCGAAAGGGCCGTGCCTACCGCGCCGATAAACCCGCATTGCTTCGTGCCGATGAACCTCACAAGCAGGGGAGTGACAAGTATGGCGCTCAGCCCGAAGACTTTCGTCACAGTGTTGTAGATCGCGAACTGCCCCATGCTCTGCGCCACATACTTGAAGTAGTACGGCGTCATGCCACCCGCGAGCATATTTCTCATTATTACGAGGACGCAGACGACGGTGAGGAGGAGCAGGGCTTTGTTTGTCGCAAGCTGCTGGAGCTGCGCCTTGACGGGGATGCTCTTTGGCTTGACTTTGCGCTCAGCCTTCTTCGGGGAGCAGACCTTGTTGATGTCTCTCGACGCGAGGAAGTAGCAGATGTACAGTCCAAATGAGAAAATGATGGCGACCAGCAGGTACGCCATGGATTCCTTGCCTGTGCTTGTGGTGAACGCGGCAAGCATCAGGGGATAAAGTATCCCCGAAAGGAATTTCCCTATTTCCTTGCCCGCTACGCGCGTGGCCGCCGCAATTCCCCGTTTGTTCGGGTCTTTGGTCATTGACGGGAAGTATGCTCCGCCGGCTACATTCAGAATCTGGTTTGCTACCGCAGCAAGCACGGCAAGCACGATAATGGCGACTTTGACCCAGCCCTGGCCCGGCGTAGCAAACGTCGGGATGAAATACTGGATTGCGTACAGGATCGTTATCATGAACGCAGACATGTTCAGCCAGAACCCGAAGGTCCGGCCTTTTTCGTAAACTGATTTATCTTCTATCATCCCTATAAACGGGGAAATGATCGCTCTGAACACCGTCCGTCCGACATCGATAGCCGCAGCGGCCGCCGGCGAGAACAGCGCGACGTCGGTGAGGAAGATAGCATTCATAGTAAACACAAAGCTGGTGTAGAAATTATCCCCCAACTGTGTAAGCCCACTTGTGTATATCAGGCGGTTTGCAGCTTTTTCGAGTTTGATGTCTTCCGCTGTCTTGACCTGACTTTCATCTTTCTTTACTTCTTGTTCACTCATAGCGTTTTCCTTTCAACTCTGGAACAACTATGGAAATAACTTATATAAATGAAATAATAGCTACAGCGATTTCAGTAGTGCCCTCCTTTCGTCTTCTGCAAGCATCGTCCCTCCAAACCGCAGGCGTTCGGCATATGCCCCCAGCCTGCCCATCAAACGAAATCCCTGTGAACCCACGGGGATCGAATATGCACCGGCATCGGCGAGCTGGCGCGTCTGCGCGGGAGTCAGCCTGATCGCGGGAGGGGTCATGAGGAACAGCGCCTGCCCGTCTCCGAGCGCCCCGGCGTATTCGGCGTACCGATCTATCGCCTGCTGATCCTGCTCCGCGGCTTCCTTTTTTCCGCTCAATTTGATGCCTGTGTAAACGAGATGAATATTTGTCTGCGCAGCTATCGCCTTGTAAACAGCGAGCAGCGCTTCATGGCCTTTCATTGCGGTGGTGTAGTCCAAAGGGTTCAGCACCGTGGCAAACTCCGGGATGGCGGCTCTCAAAGCGCTGGCCGTCTCCGGCAAAAAGTCCGGAAAGCTGAGCCCGGCGTCAAGTGCCAGATCGCAGGATACTATGCTCAGGCCGCCGGAGCCGTTCAGTCCTGCGGACGCTGATGAGAGCTTCCCAAGCCTGCTTCCGAGCGCATGCACAGTCTTGAGGGTGAGAGCGAATTCTTCTACTTCGCTTACGAGTATCACTCCTGAGTCTTCCATCAGTTTGATATATGCGTCATAGTCCCCATGGATATTCGCCGTATGGTATCTGGCCGCTTTCGCGGTGTGGGGATGCTTTCCGCTCTTGAGGGCGACGACGGGGATCCCGCGCTTTCTCGCCTTTTCGAGCGCGGATACAAAAAGCTCCGGATCGCTGACGCCTTCGATGTACGCGCCTATGGCTTCGACACCCTCATCGTCGGCGAAAAAATCCAGCGCCTGTTCGAGCTTCACCACTGTGCAGTTGCCAACCGATATGCCGTAGCTCATCGGGATGTGTCTCTGTGCGTTGATCGATCCGACCATCATGCCCGACTGGCAGACGACGGCTATCCCGCCGGAGCGCTGAGAACGGAAATCGACGAGGCCCATCGTCCAGGGCGCTTTCTTGTTTTTGTAATTCACAAGCCCTATGCCGTTGGGTCCTATCACGGTCATGTCATACTTTGCTGCTATCTCCTCCAGCTTTTTTGCATCATGAACGCCGGCTTCACAATCTTCAAACCCGCTTGCAAAAAGTACTGCGCCTTTCACTCCGAACCGGCCCGCTTCTTCAAGCAGTTCGAGATTCGTGCTCTGAGGCGTACACAAGACTACGCATTCAGGCGTTTCCGGCAGATCGGCAATGCCCGCATAGCATTTCCTTCCAAGGACTTCACTGCGGGATGGATTGACGAAATATATCGCGCCGTCGCTTGCCAGGGCATTCTCAGCCGCCTGAAATGCGAAGCTCCCTTTTCTATCCGAGGCGCCTACGACGGCGATGCTCTCCGGGTTTATCACGTGCTTTAGATCCATACTCTTTCCTCTGCTGGCTTTCTTTTTGCCAGATCGCCGTTTCCGTTTCCGTCCTCAGCTCTCAACTCTCATACCCTCTATGAAGGGTTCTTGTATTTGCGTCGTTGTACTTGCTCTTGCCTTTTTCATCGAAGTATCCGCGCATGATATCCGCGGCCGTTTCTACATCTGTGATGCCTGTATATTTGACTACTGCGCCGAGCATGACGATGTTCGCTCCGCGGTCATTCCCCTCTTCCCTCGCCAGTGTGTTGAAGGGAATCGGCACGACCGTGATGTCGCTGCGAAAAATCTTCCTGTCTACGATGTCGCTGTTGACGAGCATCGTCCCGCCTGGGACCACCAGCTTTTCAAAAGCATCGGTCGCAGGCCCGTTCATCGCCACAAGCAGGTTCACATCCTTCATAAGCGGGCTTCCTATCTTCCCGTCTCCGAATTTGACCGTGCAATTGGCAGCGCCCCCGCGCATCTCCGCGCCGTATGCGGGCATGTAGGTGAGGTTGAAACCCACCTTGAGGAGTATTTCGGCAAACATATATCCGGCGGTGAGTACGCCCTGTCCGCCAAATCCGGCGAATACCACTTCTTTGGCCATCACTCTCCCCTCCTTTTCACTATTTCTCCGAGTTCGAATGCGCCAAGCACTTCTTTTTCGAGAAAATCTATCGACTGGTCGACGCTCATGTGCCAGTTGGTGGGGCATATGGATACGGCTTCCACAATGGAATAGCCTTCACCCGCTATTTGGGCTTCGAGCGCCTGCCTTATATAGCCCTTTGTCTTTCTGATCTCCTTCGGGTTGTGCACCGCGCCTCTCGCCGCATACGCCGCGTTGAAATCGTTTCTCACCAATTCGGGAAATTTAAGCGGAGCCCCCGTGGTATCCGTATCGCGTCCCGTCTGGCTCGTCGCCGTTTTTTGACCGGGCAGCGTAGTCCATCCCATCTGCCCGCCGGTCATGGCGAAGCAGGTGTTGTTCACGACGAATTGGGTGATCCGTTCATTTCTGTAAGCGGCATTGAAGGTATCCTGCAGCCCTATGACGTATGCGTCGCCGTCGCCCTGGTACGTGGTGACGAGCATTTCTTCGTTCGTCCTCTTGACGCCGGTGGCGACAGAAGCCGGGCGCCCATGCGGGCCCATTGTATTTTCGCCGTTGAATACAGCCGCATGGTTGCAGGCGCAGCCGATGGCGAAGCACATCATCTGATTGTTCTCATAGCCAAGCTCCTCTATCACTTCGCAGATGAGCCTGTGAAAAATATTGTGCCCGCAGCCAGGGCAAAAGTTGCCTCCGGGTTTTTTGAGCACCGGTATTCCGCGCTTTGCCATATCAGTAAGCCTCCTCTGTCTGACCGCTTATGATAGCTTTGATGTCATCTACGACCTGCATGACGGTCGGGATACGATCGAGCACTATATATGCGCATGAGTAAACAGGGACGTGACGGTCCTTGAAGTGAAGATCCCTCGCCAATGCCACATCGGGCAGCATCTGTCCCGTGCAGTTTGTCTCCAGCGAGATAAGGCCCTTCACATCTTCTTTCAATTCCTCCAACGCCTTTTCAGGATAGGGCCAAAGGGTCTGCGGCCTTATCATTCCGATTTTCTGCCCCTCTTCGCGTAGTATCAGAAGAGCGTCGTACACGACACGGGAAGGGGCACCAAACGCGAATACCACATAGTCGGCGTCATCCACATTCGTGGATTCCCACATCTGCACTTCCTCTTTCATTTGAAAATATTTAGCGCGGTCCGCTTTCGGCTTGGCGTCTTTGATCCTTGGCTTGATCGGTTCGTCCGACGACGAAATCATCTTTCCCGTTTTCGCCCATGAAGGCACGGGAAGTGACGCGGGATCGACCGCTTCTTTGAAAGTGACAGGTTCCACAAGCTGGCCTATAGTCGCCTCAGTCATGATGCCTACTATATTCCTGTACTTTTCCGCCAGCTCGTAAGCGAGAGAAACCATGTCAGCCGTTTCCTGTACGCTCGCAGGCGCGAGGATGATGGCGTGGTAGTCTCCATTGCCGCCGCCGGTGACTTCCCTTTTGTATTCGGTTTGGCAGGATCCCATATTCGCAAGGCCGTTGCCGCCACGCTGCACATCCACGTACACCACAGGCAGGTCGTTGGCCGCACAGTAAGAAAGCCCTTCCTGTTTGAGGCTGATGCCCGGGCCCGCCGAGCTTGTCAAAACGCGCTTGCCCGTATAAGCGGCGCCCATGATCATATTAATGGCCGTGATCTCGCTGTCAGCCTGCACACAGACCCTCCCGAGTTCAGGCATTTTCTTTGAAAGATACTCGAGGATTTCCGTCTGCGGGGTGATGGGGTAAGCCGCATAGAAATCAAGCCCTGCCCTGAGAGCGGCTTCCGCCACTGCCTCGTTTCCTTTCATCAATACTGTTTCGCTCATGTCTACTCCTTATTTTCCCGTTATCCCGGCGAAGCGTTATTTATACGATGCAACTATTCAGATATGCGCCGGATTTTTTTCGCAGAGTGCGTGCTTTTGTACAGGTTCCGCGCGCAGCGTACTTGAGGTACGTGCGCATGGGATGTGATGTTGCTTCGCAACCCGGCTGCACGGGTTCTGTGCAAAAGTGCGCGCTATACGGAAAAAAGACAAGCATATCTGAATAGTCACCTTTCATTCAAATGTGAAGACTATTTCCGGGCACACTACATAGCAGGTCTGACATTTGATGCAGTCCGCCTCCTCAATTTCAACGTAGTCGTAGCCTTTCTTGTTCCATTTGCCGGAAAGCTTCAAGGCACCTTTGGGACAATGCTTGACGCAGAGGCCGCAGCTCTTGCAGAGGGCGCTGTTCAAGACAATTTTTTCGGTATTTGTCATTACTCCTTCCCTCCGATACCCGCCTTCACAACCAGCGCGTCAACCACTTTCACGCCTTTGCCTTCGTCGTAAACGAAGACGGGGTTCAGGTCAAGCTCCTTCAATTCGTTTCTGTGCTCGGCGGCGTAGTCTGAGACCGCGACCATGAGATCGGCAAGTGCATCGATGTCAGCGGGCGCGGAGCCACGATAGCCTGCGAGCAATTTATAGGCTTTCAGGTTTTTCAGCATTCCAATGGCTTCAGCTTTCGTCACCGGGCAGGGGCACAGGGAAACGTCTTTGAAGACCTCCACGAAGACCCCTCCAAGCCCCGCAAGCAGCATGGGCCCAAACTGCGCGTCGTTTGAAACCCCGATGATGATCTCCGTAGCCTTAGGCGCCATCTCCTGCACGAGGATCCCGTTGACTCTCGCGTCCGGAGCGTACGCCTTACAGGACGCCAATATTTCACCGTACGCCACACCGGCTTCTTCAGCGCTGTTTATACCGAGTTTGACCCCTCCGGCATCTGTCTTGTGAAGGATGTCCGGGGAGTCTATCTTCAGCACCAGGGGGAAATTCATCTTTGCGGCCACTTCCGCGAGTTCGTCAGTGTCCTTTACGACCACCTGCGTTGGCACAGGCAGGCCGTATACAGCCATCTCTCGCTTGCTCTCGGACTCCGACAGAGCCACGCTGCCTTCCGGCAGAGGGGCGTCCGGTGCCGCAAGCCTGAGCGATGAAGAGTCCGGATCAAAATTCATGAACTCCGTGAGTTTGCCCAGGGATGTATAGCCGGTTTCGCCACACGACGTGAGCGGTACGCCAGCCGCCTCGACGACTCTTCTGATCTCCTGGTCTTTGCTCGACTCCTGCGACCCAACGAGGAAGACAGGCTTGCTGCATCCGCTTTCTATAGCGGCGAGCACAGCGTCCACGATGGTCTTCGGAGGCCCGCCCGTGACTTTTTCGCCGATGTTCGCGCCGAAGATGATGCCACCGATAGCGGGATCGCTTTCAGCCGCCCTGATGACCGATACGATGTTTTCAAGTTTTGAAAAAAGTGCAGTCGTGCCGTCCAGAGGGTTGCTTGCCGTCGCAAACGCCGGGATATATTTTTCTATTTCTGTGATGGTTTCGGGAGCGAAGTCAGGGAGAGATACGCCGTGCTTCTCCGAGAGGTCCGCACAGAGGGTATTTTCACCTCCCGAAAGATTCAGCCCGGCAAAGGTCGCCGGTTTCAGGAAATTCCCTTTCAGCACCGAAAACATCTGCGACGTACTGATGAACTCCTCTATGGAGTCAACGCTGATCGCCCCGAACTTTTTGAATGCGGCTTCGTATGCGGCGGAGGATCCCGCCAGATTGCCTGTATGGGACGCCGCAGCTTTTGCGCCTTTGGAGCTTTTGCCCGACTTCAATATGACAACAGGCTTTTTCTTTCTCGCGGCGGCACCGAGCGCGTCGGCAAACTTTGAAGCGTCTTTCAAACCTTCGAGATAGACCGCCACGACGCTCACGCGGTCGTCATCCACGACGTACTTCAAAAAGTCCTCCAGCATGGTCGCGTTGCCGTTGCCGGTGCTGACCGCGTAGCTGATATTGAAATAATCGGTGTTGATGAGGTTTTGCGCGATATAGCCGCTCTGGGCCACGACCGCCACTCCGCCAACTCTCGTGTTCATATCGAAATCCGTGCCGAGTCCCCAGAGGCTGATGTTGTCTTCGTTGTTCAGCAGGCCTGCGCAGTTCGGTCCGAGTATGGGGAAGCTGTATTCCTTTGAAACCTCTACCATCCTCGCCTCAAGCGCATCGCCTTCTTCGGAATGCTCTTCGGAAAACCCGCTCGCGTACACCACTGCGCTGCCCGCGCCAAGCCTGGCTGCCTGCTCAAGTATAGGCAGGATAGTGTCGCGGGGGGTCGCGACTACAACGCAGTCAGGGATTTCCGGCAAATCGGCGAGATCCTTGTAGACCTTTTGCCCGTGGAGCTCGTCCCTTGTGGGATTCACAAGGTAGACGCGGTCCTTGACGCTGCTTTTCAGTGCCTGCAGGGAAGCTGTGCAGCCGAAGGTCTTCGGTCTTTCAGTTGCGCCCACGACGGCTATGCTTGCAGGCCTGATGAGTTTTGTAATTTCCATTTATGCCTCTCCTCCGGGAATCCTATACGGCGTCATATCCCGCCAAAAATGCTGCGATATTTTTCTCGTTGTATTTTTCCTTCCCCTTTGAAGCGAAGAATTTGCACATCAGGTCTATCGCCTCGTCCTTCGGGTAAAGCTCCGTGACTTTCATCATGGCACCGAGCATCACGAGGTTTTGCCCCTGCTCGTTTGACACCTTCTCAGCCAATTCGACGGAATCCACCTTGTAGACTTTTTTGTCGCTCGGATATTCGTAGTTTTCGTCAACGCCATGGCTGTTTACGATGACCACTGCGCCTTTCTTTGTTTTCCCGAGGTAGTCGAGCGACGGCTCGTTCATCGCGATGAGTGCGTCCGCATGCCCCATCAGGGGATTGCCTATCCTCTCGCCGCCCACCTCGCCCATCTTGACGACGCAGTTCGCTTTGCCGCCGCGCATGGTGGCACCGTATGCGGGCATCCACGTGGTTTCAAGGTCTTTCTCAGCCGCCATGAAAGAAAGGATCAAGCCGCCGGTGAGTACGCCCTGTCCGCCAAATCCGGCAAATATAATCTCCTTCATCTATATAGCCTCCTTCAGAATCTTCGCGGTTTCGTCTTTGATAATTCCGAGCCCGTAGTATCTCGTGACCGCGTCTTCAATCCATTTGTTGCTGTCAACCGGGCTCATCTTCCAGTTGGTCGGGCATCCGCAAAGCACTTCGACCACTCCGTAGCCTTCGCCGCTCATCTGAAGCTCAAAGGCTTTTTTGATGAGCGCTTTGGTCTTGTTCACTTCTGCGGGATTGTAGACAGCGCCTCTCGCTGCGAACTTGACGTTTTCAAACTGTGAGAGCAGCTCGGGGCCTTTGAAAGGCTCTCCTTCTTTCAGGGCATCCCTGCCTTTCTTGCTCGTCGTCGTCGTCTGGCCGGGCAGCGTCGTCCAGCTCATCTGCCCGCCGGTCATGCCGAAGTTGTTGTTGTTGATGATAATGGAAGTGATGTTGCCTCTGTATCCGGCGTTCATCGTCTCGGACAAGCCGATGACGTAAGCGTCCCCATCGCCCTGGTATGTGAATACGAGATCGTCAGGCTCGCAGGCTTTGGCCCCGACAGCGACAGCCGCTGCCCTGCCGTGAGGGCATTGGAGCTGCGGGTCGTTCCAACATCCGTTGAGATTGCAGGCACAGCCTACCGCATGCAATTCCCGCGACTTCACGCCCATTTCTTCAATGAGTTCGGCTATCAGGCGTATCACTATGCCATGGCCGCATCCGGGGCAGAAACTTGAGTCCTTCTTCCAGACTTCCGGTTTTTTCCTTGTCGTCATATCAGTATCTCTCCTTCACACTCCCGCTCTTCACTTTTTCAAAATAATCGAGTACCGCTTCTTCATCCGCGCACTCGTGATGAGTAGCGAGGCAATAGACTGGCACGTCGCCGGCACCGCTCTTCTTCGCGGCAATGGCTACGTCGTCGACAAGCTGGCCGGTTTCATTTGTCTCGACTGTGATGAAAGCCTTCGGCCTGATACCTTCGAACGCTTTGAAAGGAAACGGCCAGAGGTTTATCGGCCTGATCAGGCCGACCTTTTCGCCTTTCCCTCTGAGTATGGAAACGACATCGGTGCACACGCGCGATGGCATACCGAACGCCACGAGCACGTAGTCGGCATCCTCTGTCTGGATCGATTCCCATCTCTCAAGCTCGTCCACCATCCTGTTATAGTGGACGGCGTACTTCTCCATGTAGTCTTTGCCGGCCCTGCCGTATGGCCTTATGAGGCCGAGCTTTTTAACGGGCTTGAACTCCGGGAGGTTCACACCTTCTATCATCTGCCCGAGCATCGCTTCTGTGAGGATCACGACCGGATTGTGATATTCCTCGGCTACGTCGTACGCGTCATACATCATGTCCACGCCTTCCTGGATGGAAGCCGGTGCCATGACTATGCAGCGATAGTCCCCCTGCCCGCCGCCGCGGGTTTCGCGGTTGTAGTCCGTCTGCGCCGAATCAAGCGAGCCGAGCCCATTGCCCCAGCGGCAGACATTCAGGATGACGCAGGGGAAATTGTTGTGCGCGATATATGAGATGCCTTCCTGCTTGAGGCTGACCCCCGGCCCGCTCGAACTCGTAAGGGCTTTTTCCCCCGTCCATGCGGCACCCATCACCTGGCTGATTGCGGCGATTTCGCTCTCCGCCTGTATGAAGGTGCGGCCTATCTCCGGCATCCTGTCCGAAAGGTATTCCATCACCTCCGTCTGCGGCGTGATCGGATAGCCGGAATAAAAAGTGCATCCTCCGCGAAGAGCCGCTTCGGCAAGCGCTTCATTTCCTTTAAGCAATTCTTTTGCCACTTCCTGTTCCTCCTCTATTCAAATTCAAAAACGACATCGGGGCACATGGTGTAGCAGATCGTGCAGCCGATGCATTTCTCGGCGTCAAGCTCCACAGCCCGGTAGCCGGTCTTCCCTGCCATCTTGCTGAGGGAGAGCGCTCCTTTTGGGCAATGCGCTATGCAAAGCCCGCAGCTCTTACACCTTTCATTATCGATAGTTGGTATTGACATATTTTGCCTCGTTTCCGCTTAGCGCATAGGATGTGAGTCGCTATGCTCCCAGCTGCGGCGAATGAATCACCGCTTGCAGAAACAAATTTCTCATAAAAAATGTTTCTGCCATACAACAACGTTATGAATCCCTAACACTATATTTCCGCATGAGGCAACGTTCGCTTCGCTCTCTCCTCCGCTCGCGTTGTTCGCTTCGCTGTCCTGTTTTGCACTGCGGCTGAAGCCGCGCAAAACAGGCAAAATGATTGAACTGCCTCCGGCGGCGTGTGAAAGGTTTTTCACACTCCTCTCCTGTCTATCGCCTGTCGCGAATAAGCTTTTTTTATCATTATGCGAATTCTTTGTCAATATTATTATGCAAATTTTCTCATTATACGGGAATATATTCCCAAAATACCGATTTTCAATTGACGAATCCCTGAGTATTGGTATAATCATACAGTCAGGACAGAGTGGCATAGATACATACGCTATTTCAGTTTCGAGATTATTGTTAGGGGATAAAATTGACAGAATTACAGGCAGCTGCAGTGAAAATCAACGACGAACCCAAGTATTCTGTTGGCTCGGTCGAAAAAATGTTCACCATCATAGAGATACTGGCCGAGAGCCGGTCGTCTCTCACCTTATCGGAAATCACGATGATGATGGGCGAAGCGAGAAGCACCGTTCACAGATTTATAAAAACGATGGAAGCGCTCGACTATCTCGTGCAACATCCAAGCACAAAGAGGTACAGCCTGTCATACAAATTCCTCTGGCTTGGCTATACGTCGAGTTCGAGGGACGGGCTGATAAACAAGATAGCGCCCGTCATGAATTTGTTTGCAATGAAGTACGAGGTATTCGTGACGCTCTATCTGCGGGATGGCATCAACATGTACGCCGCCCATACGGTCTCGCCCGCGAGCGACCGCCAACTGCGTACGCTTGTGACGGGAAACCGGATCCTGCCGTATGCGTCGGCAGCGGGCAAACTGTCGCTGGCTCTCGCAGCCCCGGAAGTACTTGAGAGGTATCTCCAAAATATCACACTCACCCCGCTTACTTCCCACACGATCATAAGGAAGAAGGACTTGCGCAGTGCCCTCGAAAAAGTCAGGGTGCAAGGGTACTCCACATCCTTTTTCGAGAGCAATGAGGACGACTGTGCCATGGCCTTTCCCATTTACGACCAGTTCGGCCAATTCTTTTCCGCCGTCTCGCTGATCGCAAAAAAAGATAAATTCGAAGAGATCAACACGCCTTCAATAGTCGGCAGGATCATCGCCGATCTGGCAAACCTTCGGTTTTGATTGTTACAGTTCAGGCGTAGTCAGAATTTATCGTGACTTTTAGGGTATGACCCGGATTTATCCAGCAATTGTGTGAGAGATTTGCAGCCCAAGCCTCGCGCCGTCTGCGCGGAGTGAGTGCGCACACAGTAGCACGAAGCGGAGTCGCAGCAAGAGAGGCTTGGGCTGCAAATCTCTGGCGTACGTCTGAACAGTAATGTTTTGATTTACGGAGGACCTGTTAAGCAATGTAAGCATTTCTTTTTAGGTTGGAAAGGTCAGGCTACGGAGAGAATATCCGATCCCTTTCGTCTATTCCAGTATACACTCCATTGGCGATTATAGCGAAGTACGGCGAAGGGGATCATA
>JAISAW010000074.1 GCA_031266515.1 Eubacteriales Family XIII. Incertae Sedis bacterium | reverse complement strand
CAGGTATAGCAAGAAAGGAAGAAAATAATGAGAGCATTTGAGATGGCAAAATCCGCCAAACGGGGGGGGGCAATTATAAAGTAAGTTCAACCGGCTCCACAAGGGCGCACAGAAAGGCGGGCTTCACTCTTGTCGAGGTCATCGTCGTCATCGTCATCATAGCGATACTCGCGGCGATAGGCGTGCCTGCTCTGACGGGGTATATCGACAAGGCTCAGGACAAAAAGTATATAGCGATAGCCCGCAACTACTATGTCGCCGCAAAGACAGTCCTTACAGAGGCCTACTCAGATGATGAATTCACCACTGAGCAGGCTCAGAGCTACTTTAAAACAGGCGTTAAGCATTCTGATACCGATCGCACAGTCAGTTTTGATGTATTATCCAATTATACTACGGGCAGTTCGGAAACCTTTAACCGCCGGGCCTTCGCCTTGGTGGGGGAAGAAGCAGCGTACCCAAGCACTACACCGGGCTACAGATATATAAATTTTGTTTTTCCTGAGGGAACGTCCGTTTTAAACTCAGATGCGTTTTGCTTTTATTATGCCCTTGACGGAGCCAGTAGTGGCAAACCCCTTGTCGCGGTCACCTATAATCTCGCCCATGTAGATATAGCCAAAAATGGCACAAAATACCCGTCCAATAACGTGTTTAGCGGTGCCTATGCCCCCAATGCAGGATATGAAGTCTATTATATGATCAGAGAATGATTAGTGAGCGTTTAAGAGCACAGCAGCGCGCAGACGAGGTTTCTGTGCATGGCGCAACCGCCGGGTGCCTCACCTTATCCTCTTCGCGAGGGCACTGCAAAGCTTCCCTTCGAACCCTATGCCTGCAGCGTAGACAGGCAGAGCCGCCGGTGCGTCCACAGCGTAGCCCCTGTCCTCGATTTGCTTGATGGCTTTCGCCGCCGCTGACTCGATTGCAGCCGTGACTTCCGGGGGCACAAATACCTCCGCCCCTTTTTTGCATGTGACGAGCCCTGTCTCTTCGCTTGCAAGGACAGTCCCGGGGCCTGCTTCCGCTCTTTTGAATTCGAATATTATCGTCTTGTCCGCGAGAAACGCCATGACATCGTAGCGCCCCAGGCCGCTCTCCCGGTTGGAGGAGAAGCGCACACCGGAGGCCGCGAGCAGCCCGCAGACAAAGATATGATAAGTCTTCTCAGGCGCCGTTGCCTCGAAATCGAAATACGACAGCTTGTTGTTGACAAACTCCGTAAAAGCTGAGGCAAAACGTGCAGGCTCTGCCACGAGGCCAAGTGCGCCGACGATGGCGGCGGCAGGCTCATTATAGACTTCATTCAGGATGAATTCCTGCCAGACCGACCGCAGTTCGCTGTTTGGCAGATAAATGTCGTATTGATTCAGAGTGTCTGTCCTGTCATATGTCATATAGCCCGCCTGCACCAGAAGCGAATAGAATGCCGCCTCGGACGTGTAGCCCAGCATATCCTCCGCAGACAGCCTGTCCTTGATATTCGTCCGGACCGATGTGTCGTCAGCATCGCCGATAATCTCTGCAATCGTATCGAATCGATCCGCATTCAGATGGCTGCGTATGCTGCTGACGATGCCACTCCTTCCCCAATAGTTGTCAAGCGCCCCATATTTCAAATAGGACATGACGGAAAACGTGAAGTAGACCTTCTCTTTTCCTATTCTGTACCCGTTGTACCATTCACGCGCTTCCGTGAGCCTCTTTCCCTTGCACAACTCGCTGACTTCCTCTTCCGTGAACCCGAAATCCGTATCAAACACGCTCTCGCTGAGGACGGAATAGACTGCCAGATTGTTCAGGTCGCTGAACATGCTCTCATGCGCGATGCGGTTGACGCCGGTAAGGATGCACTTGCCGAGCGAATGGTTGTCCTTCAGCGCCATCGACAGCAGGGAATTGATGAAGCCTCGGATCTCGTCGGATTTTTCAGTGCCGGCACTGTCCATGACGGGTTTGTCATACTCGTCTATCAGTACAAAGGGCTTGACGCCATGAACCTCGTGGATATTCTCGATAAGTGTACGCAGCAGTTGATGCGTATATGTTCGCGGCTCCGCCAGGACGAGCCTCATGTTGGCGGAATACTGGCTTTCCCGAAGATACCTGGCCAATTGCGGCATGAACCTGATGATGAAATCGCCTCGGTAGCTGTCTTTGCCCATGTCGCGGAAATTCAGATGTATGACGGGCCTCGAACCCGCCTGTGCAAACACCGGGCTGCCCTCGATATACAAGCCTTTGAAAAGCCCTTCCCCTCTCGCGTCCTGGTTCGAGTCCAGAAACGCCCGCAGCATATCGAGGTTCAGGCTCTTGCCCATCCGTCTCGGGCGCGTGAACAGCAGCACGGTCGAGCTGTCGTTCAAAACGTGTTCAATAAAAGCGCTCTTGTCCACGAGCAGCAGGTTGTTTTCAATGAAATTCCTGAAATCCGACGACCCAAGATCGATGTTGCCAAGCTGCCCTCGATACACTCTGTCCTCCTTTGCACCTATATGCTTCTTTCAGTATAACATCCATAATGGAAAATACGACAGGGGAAATGACCCATATAAACAGGGCTGGCTTTGCCCACGTTACTATTACGAAACCCCTCAAGCGTTGTGTAAAAACAGCACATCAGAAAAGCACCTGCACCTGCGTGGACAGATGTTGTTGAAGATATGAGCCATTCATGGGCACCGCTTGCGTCTGCGGTGATTGTTCGGGGCTTGCCGGGCAATAGCCTGCTGTTCTTTATCGGTTATTGCCTGGCAAGCCCCTTGTTAATTTTTTAGAGCATATATTTTCAGCGCTATATCTTATTGCATCCTGCACCCTATGCCCTGCGGCGCCTGCCGTTCAACCGTATGTAGCCCCAGACACTTCCTGCCAGGAGGGCCAGGGCAACCAAGACGATGGCGGCCAGGAACGCCACAGGCGTGTCATCGCCAGTCTTTGACGACCCGCCGCCATTCGAAGCCGGCGTCGCCGCCAGCTTTGCCACCACATAGTCGCTGAAGTGGCCGGTCTCAAATACCAGATAGCCATCCTCGATCTGCGCGTCCATATTCGTCAATGCCCCGTCATTTTCCACTCGGAGCACGGCAAGCCCTGCCCTGTCCCATGCGGCGTCGATCAATATGCGAACCCCGACATTGCCGTTCGGCTGTATCTTTGCCCCGTCCCGAAGGAGGCTGATGTCAAAGACGGCATAGACGACAGAGCCGCCGCCGAA
>JAISAW010000053.1 GCA_031266515.1 Eubacteriales Family XIII. Incertae Sedis bacterium | reverse complement strand
CAGTACAACAGCAAGTCGGGGTACGTCACCACGGACAGCATGATCCTCCACAGCAGCAACTCGATCAAACTCAATGTGAGGACGATAAGAAACCTCAAGACCCACAACTGGAGGAAGCTTCTGCTCCCGGAGAGGGAACTGCAGCTGATGATCCAGCGCGAAAGGATACGCGGCAAGTAGTCGGGCAAAAAGTTGAAGGTAAAAGGGACGGGACAAAAAAGAACCGTCCCTTTTTGTCAAAAAAGAACCGTCCCTTTTTGTCATTAAAAAGAACCGTCCCTTTTTGTCATTTATGCGGGAGATTTGCAGCCTAAGCCTCGCGCCGTCTGCGCGGAGTGAGTGCGTACGCAGTCGCTTTGAATGAGACTCGCTTCGCTCGCAGCTGCACGAAGCGGAGTCGCCGTTTTGCCCCGAAGCTCTGCTTCGGCTGGCAAAACGGACAGCGAAGCGAGCAAAGCGAGCGTAGGAGTGAGCGAAGCGAACGTTGCAGCAAGCGAGGCTTAGGCTGTAAATCTCTCCCGTATGTCTGAATTGTAACCTCTCAGGCGCTTGGATCTATTTCTCCAGGCGCCCGTCTACCACATGGATGCCGTGCTTGAACAGCCCGTCGTTGCCGTGAAGCCTGAGGATGTCGTCTTCGTTCGGATAGTACAGCTGGATGCTCAAATCCTTTTCTTTGACGCCGCCCTCATCTATGTGAAAATCCTTTTCGGGGTTTTCGGTCTTGATGAGGATGGAGTCTTCCTCCTTCAGTATAGCTGTCACTCCTACGACGGCGTAGTGTGTATTGTTGTCTGAATTTTTAAATTCGGCCACTAAAAGTTCTCTCATGATTTCCTCCATTCCTGTCTCAGGGCGGTGCATGCCGCGCTTGCTGCAAAGCCCTTAAATGGCAGCAGGAAAGACCCACGGTGTCATAGGCTTTCCCCTACTTTGTGTATGCGCATGACATTGGTCGTGCCGCCTATCCCAATGGGAAGGCCCGCTATCATTATAACCGTATCCCCTTTCGATATCTTCCCGTTTTCTTCGGCGGTATCGAGGATAGTACGGTAAAACTCAGTGATGTTTGACTCGTATTCGCTCTGGTATGGCTCCACACCCCAGTAAAGGGCCATCCTCTTTGTGACCTTCGATGTGGTGGCAAAACCTATGACAGGCGTGTCGGGGCGGAGCAGGGAGACGATCCTCGCCGTATAGCCGGAAGAAGTCGGTGCCAAAATGGCCTTTATCTCCGTCGCCTCTGACGCTTTTATTACCGCGAGGGCTATAGCGTTTGTGATGCTGTCGTCCGTCGAATTTTTCTTCGCCCGGCTGAGCCTGCTGTAATCAATGCTGTCTTCGGTCGCGATCGCGACCCGGCTCATCATTTCGATGGATTCTTCGGGATAGCTGCCGGCGGCCGTCTCCCCGGAGAGCATGAGGCAGTCTGTGCCGTCGTATACGGCGTTCGCGATGTCTGCCACTTCGGCTCTCGTCGGCCTGGGGTTTCTCATCATCGAGTCGAGCAGCTGGGTGGCCGTGATGATCGGCTTTCCCTCAGCGGTGCATTTGGCTATGATCCTCTTCTGGATCGGGGGGACGTCTTCAGGGGGTATCTCGACGCCGAGGTCGCCTCTCGCAAGCATGATGGCGTCGCTCCCCGCGATGATCGAATCGATATTTTCGAGGCCTTCGCTGTTTTCTATCTTTGAAATGATTTTGACTTCGCCGCCCGCATTGTGGTCGAGCAACTCGCGCAGGATCGCGACGTCGCTGCCGGATCTCGTAAACGATGCCGCGATATAATCGATATCCTGCTCGATCCCGAAAAGGATGTCCTTCTTGTCCTGCTCGGTGAGCGATGGCAGGTTGACGTGCGTACCGGGCAGGTTGATGCTCTTGTGGTCGCTGACCACTCCCCCGTTGTCCACGCGGCACAACACTTCGTCGTCTTTGATATCGGTGACGGTAAGGCCAACCAACCCGTCGTCTATAAGCACGACGCTTCCGGGTACCACGTCGCCTGCTATCTCGCTGTAGGATACGCTGCAGCCACTCGAATCGCCGACGCTTTCGTAAGTCCTGAGCGTGAAAGGCGACCCTTCCGTGAGCATGGCGCTCCCGCCTTCGAAAGTCCCTGTCCTGATCTCAGGGCCTTTTGTGTCGAGGATGAGCGCGATCGGCGTCCCCGTCTCTTTGGCGGCTTTTTTCACAAGATCCATCAAGGCCAGGTGCTCTTCATGTGTGCCGTGTGAAAAATTGAATCTCGCCCCGTTCATCCCCGCCTGCACGAGGGACAGAACTTTTTCGTAATCGTTCGTCGCCGGGCCCAGTGTGCATATGATCTTTGTCTTTCGGATTTTGTCTGTTTGTCCTTTTCCCATTCTTTCCTGTCCTTTGTATCTTTTCAAAATTATCTGTCTAAGGACTTGTCAAACAATAACATGCGATTTTCCACTTGCCCTTTCACCGCCATGCAGCGTTGTCGTCAGTCGCCATACCGCCCAGTATGCCTCCTTCCTCCGCCTTGCCTGACGGCAAAATTGCGGCGTGGAAATATCACCTGTTATTGTTTGACAAGTCCTCAAGAGTATAGCCGTATTAGGAGAGGCGCGCAAATCACAGACGCGCAAACCACGCAAATCACAGGCGCGCAAATCGGCTTGCATAACTATGCGCGCGTATGTATAATTATGCATTATGCAAAAAAGGAGAGTGGGACACAGGAAATGGATGGATTACTGCTGTTAGAGGACGGCACGGTGTATCGGGGCAAAGGCTTCGGGCATCCGGCGACAAATATTGGGGAGCTTGTATTTAATACTTCAATGACGGGCTATCAGGGGATACTGACCGACCCTTCGTACAAAGGGCAGGTCATCAATATGACATACCCGCTGATAGGGAACTACGGCGTGAGCGATATCGACAACCAATCCGAAAAGATCCACGCGTTCGGGCTGATCACAAGGGATATCGCATTCAGGCCATCAAACAGATGCAGCGTTATGGGCATAGCGGACTGGCTGGCCGCCCAGCGTGTACCGGGCATATATAATGTAGATACGCGCAGCATTACGAAAAAGGTACGGACCGAGGGCACGGTGAAGTGCCTCATCAGCAACAGGGGGATATCGAAAGTGGATGCCCGGCGGATCATGGACAGCGTCACGCTCAGGCTTGACTACATGAAAGACGCGGGGACAATCAAGAAATTCGAGATACCGGGCGAAGGGTACAGGATAGCCGTATACGACTTCGGGATCAAGACAAATATATTGAAAGAGCTTTCGGCGCGAGGCTGCCACGTCGTGGTCTTCCCTTATGGGGCTTCAGCGGAGGAAATACTCAGGGAAAAACCGGACGGCCTTTTTTTGTCCAACGGGCCCGGCGACCCGGAGGCGGCGTCGGAAGGTATCGAAGCCGCAAAGATCCTCATTGAGAAACTGCCGACTTTCGGGATATGCATGGGGCACCAGGTCATCGGGCTTGCGGTCGGCGGCAGTACGTACAAACTGAAGTTCGGGCACAGAGGCGCCAACCATGGGGTGATCGATCTCGACACGGGCAGGAGCGCCATCACCTCGCAAAACCACAGCTACGCCGTGAACGCGGACAGCGTCGTGGGCAAGGGGATGGCCATCACGCACTACAACTTGAACGACGGGACGGTCGAAGGCATGAAGCATGTGAGCAAACCGGTTTTTTCGGTGCAATACCATCCTGAAGGCTCTCCCGGGCCAAACGATTCGAACGGCCTGTTTGACAGGTTTATCAATATGATTTCCGATGTGAAGAACGGCAAGTTCAAGGTGTCGCCTGTCGCCGGCCTGTCTCCGCACGTAGTGATGGGAGGCGGGACGGATGCCTAAGCAGGAAAATTTGAAAAAGGTTGTGATGATCGGCTCCGGGCCTATCATCATCGGGCAGGCCGCAGAGTTTGACTACGCTGGGACGCAGGCCTGCAAAGCCATACGCGAGGAAGGGATAGAATGTATCCTCGTGAACTCAAACCCGGCCACCATCATGACGGACAGGGGCATCGCCGACAAAGTCTATATGGAGCCGCTGACTGAGGAAGCCCTGGAAGCCATCATCGAAAAGGAACGCCCGCAGGGTTTGCTTGCAGGTTTTGGCGGACAGACGGGGCTGAACCTTGCGATGGAGCTTGACTCAAAAGGCATACTCACAAAGTACGGGGTCGAGCTGCTCGGCGTGAACAGGGACAGTATACAAAAGGCGGAGGACCGTGAGGAGTTTCGCGCGCTCATGCATGAGATAGGCGAGCCAGTGCCGGCGAGCATCATAGCCACCACTCTGGATGAATGCCGCAGCTTCGTCGCAAAGAACGGATACCCGGTCATCATCCGGCCCGCTTACACCCTCGGAGGCACCGGCGGCGGTATAGCCGCGGACTACGGGGAGCTGCAGACACTCGTGACAAGCGGGCTTGAGAATTCTGCCATAGGCCAGATACTGCTTGAAGAGAGCGTGGCAGGTTGGAAAGAAATTGAATACGAAGTGATGCGGGATTCAAAAAACAATTGCATCACCGTCTGCGGTATGGAGAATTTCGATCCCGTGGGCGTACACACGGGCGACAGCATAGTCGTGGCGCCGATACAGACACTGCGAGACTACGAGTACCAAATGCTGAGGGATTCGGCGCTGAAGATTATAAGAAGCCTGAACATAGAGGGCGGCTGCAACGTGCAGTTCGCGCTGGACCCCGAAACGAGCGACTACATAGTGATTGAGGTAAACCCGAGGGTGAGCCGGTCGTCGGCGCTCGCTTCCAAGGCTGCTGGGTACCCGATAGCGAAACTGGCAGCAAAGATAGCGCTCGGCTACGGCCTCGACGAACTGAAAAACTATGTGACAGGCGAGACGAGCGCATGCTTTGAGCCGACGCTCGACTACTGTGTCGTGAAGTTCCCGAAATGGCCTTTTGACAAATTCAAGACCGCTTCACGCAGGCTCGGTACGCAGATGAAGGCTACGGGCGAGGTCATGGCGATAGCAAGGACTTTTGAGAGCGCACTGCTGAAGGCGATTACCGCCCTTGAGATAAAAATGGACAGCCTGCGCCTGCGGCATATCATGGAGCTTTCCGACGACGGGCTTTGGGACAAGATAGACTCCCTTGACGACGAGCGCATTTTCGCCATCGCGGAAGCGCTCAGGAGATCGTCGAGACAGGCAAAGGCGGAAGGCTCGTTCGAGGATACGGTCGGCGCGTTCAGCATGGAAAACCTGTATGAAAGGACCAGGATCGACCGTTGGTTCCTTGGCAAGCTGTACCGGATAGTGAAGATGGAGGACAGGCTCGCGGAGCAGACGCTCACCGCTGAGCTGCTTTACGAAGCCGAAGAAATCGGGTTTGTCGATGCGGAGATACTCGACCTGTCCGGGGTCGACCGCCAGGCATTGACAGATCTCAGGGTCTACAACGATATCTATCCCGTGTTCAAGATGGTCGATACCTGCGGCGGCGAGTTTGAAGCCAGGACCCCGTACTACTACAGCTGCTTTGATACGGAAGACGATTCGCGCATCTCCGATGAGAAAAAAATCATGGTGGTCGGATCCGGCCCAATCCGCATAGGGCAGGGCATCGAATTTGACTATTGCTGCGTACAGGGCGTTTGGGCGATCAAGCATCTGGGCTACGAAGCCGTGATCATCAACAACAACCCGGAGACGGTCAGCACGGATTTCGACACCTCGGACAAGCTCTACTTCGAAGCGCTTCATATTGACGATGTGATGAACGTGATCAGGCGCGAAAGGCCCGAAGGCGTGATCCTCCAGTTCGGAGGGCAGACTTCACTGAACCTGGCGGAGGAGATGGATCGGCGCGGCGTCAATATCCTCGGGACTTCGTTTGCGAGCATCGACCTCGCTGAGGATCGCCAGAAGTTCAATGAGCTCCTTGCGGAAATAGGGATCGCTTCGCCTCCCGGGTACTCGGTGACGACGAAGGAAAGCGCCCGCAAAGTGGTGGAGAAGCTTGGATACCCTCTCGTTGTCAGGCCATCATACGTGATCGGAGGCAGGGCGATGCAGGTGGTCTATTCGGACAAGGAGCTGAACGAATACCTTGAGGAGGCAGTGTCCCTGTCGTCCGAGCATCCCGTCCTGATCGACAAGTATATTGAGGGAAAGGAAATAGAAGTCGACGCCATATCTGACGGGGTGGACATCCTCATCCCGGGCATCATGGAGCACGTCGAGCGCACGGGGGTGCACAGCGGGGACAGTATCAGCGTGTATCCGCCGCATACCATTGGAAACGATGTGGCCGATCTGCTTATCGAGTATACGAAGCGGATTACCAAAGCTTTGGACATAGTGGGGCTGGTCAACATCCAGTACGCCTACGACGGCAAGGCTGTGTATGTGATCGAAGTGAACCCGAGGGCGTCAAGGACAGTCCCCATTATAAGCAAGGTCACGGGTGTGCCGATGGTGCGGCTCGCCGTGGCTTCGATGCTTGGGCACAGGCTCAGCGAGAGCGGGTACGGTACTGGCCTGTACAAAAAAATGAAATTCACGGCGGTGAAGATCCCCGTTTTTTCCGGTGCCAAACTGACTGAAGTGGATATCGCTCTTGGACCCGAGATGAAGTCCACGGGGGAAGTGCTCGGCGTGGACTTGACCTACGAAATGGCTTGCTATAAGGGGTTTCTCGCATCAGGGGTTCGCATACCTGTCGGCGGGGGAATGTATGTGAGGCTGCGGGATCCTGACAAAACCGCCGTTTCGGCAAACATCCTGAGGCGCTATATTGAAGAAGGCTTCAAGCTGTACTCGGGAGGCGGCACGATGGGCTTCCTGTCGGAAAACGGGCTTGACGCCGAGGCGATAGACACGGACAAGGTCCCCGGGCTTATAGCGGGCGGCGTCGTCGAAGCCGTCCTGGACATCCCTGCCGTTGCGAACAACCCCGACCAGAGGTCTTTTGCGGTCAGGCGCTATGCGACCGAGAGGAAGCTTCCCGTGCTCACCTGCATGGATACCGCGGAAGCCTTCCTGATGGCGCTGCGCATGAAAAAGGAAGGGGTAGTTCCTGAGTACCTGAGCCTCGAAGAATACGTCACCGCTTGAGAGGTTACTATTCAGATATACTTGTCTTTTTTCCGAATAGCACGCACTTTTGAACAGGTTCCGTACTCACGTACGTCAAGTACGCTCCGCTCGAAACCTGTTCAAAAGCACGCACTCTTCGAAAAAAATCCGGCGTACATCTGAATAGTTTCAATTTTAATATGACTATTCAGATGCACTTGTCTTTTTTCAGTAAAGAGCGAGGCTGCCGCCCTTTTGTCCTCTGGCGAAACACCGCACCCCACGATTAAGTCTGCACCAGGCCAATCGCAATTGCGAAAAGCGAAGCGGCAACCCGGGTGCGAGGCTCCGCCCGAGCAGAGGGTTGACGTTCGCCCATCCTGATAAACTTAGCATATCCTTCAAAGGCGTCGCAA
>JAISAW010000001.1 GCA_031266515.1 Eubacteriales Family XIII. Incertae Sedis bacterium | reverse complement strand
ATGGCGTTAAAAAGAGTGCTTTTCCCTACATTTGGAAGCCCTATGATCCCGAGTTTCAAGTGCCTTCACCTCTCCTTCCATAAATATGCAGCCGTCCATACTTTGAGTCCCGGACGCCTATGCCACAAAGCCCTTCACCCTCTTCGCCTTCCGCCTGTGCGCCTTTTCTTCCGGCTTTTAGCTATATAGACTGCCAGTGCCGCCACGAAGGCCACCAGGCTGACGAGCTGCGCCGTCTTGATCTCTCCGAACGGCAAGGCTATCATGAGGCTGTCCGTGCGCAGGGCTTCGACAAAAAATCTCTCCGCCGAGTACAGCATTATATAGAGCAGCGCCGACTGGCCGTCAAATTTCCTGTGGTTATCAATATACAGTAAGAAGAAGAACAAGAGCAAGCACCACACCGACTCATAGAGAAAAGTCGCGTGATAATGGCTCCCGTCGACTATCACATAGAAAGGCCAATCGTCATCCACAAGCGAGCCGTAGGCTTCCGAGTTGAAGAAATTCCCGAACCGGCCTATCGCCTGCCCGAGCGGTACGCAGGTCAGGAGCAGGTCGAAGGTGTTCCATGTCCTCTCTTTGTAAATTTTGGTGAGGAGAAAAGCCATAAGGGCACCGCCGATGAGCCCTCCATGGATGGCAAGCCCTCCGCCTCTGAAGTTCAGTATCTCGCCGGGATTCGCGCTGTAGTAGTCCCATTGGAATGCGACGTAGTAAACCCGCAGCCCGATGATGCCCGCTATAAGGATCAAGAGCAGGAAGCTGAGGGTGCGGTCACGGCTGATACCATGCCTCGGCCCACGCAGGTAAATGCAGATGCAAGAAGCCGCTATCCCCGCAGTCACGAGGATGCCGTACCACATGATATCGATCCCAAACGGGCTGAACGCCACAGGTCCCGGAGACTGCATATCATTCACCCATGGCGGCTTTCATCCCGGCCATGGCCGCAAGAGGGTCTGCGGCCTCAAGTATTGCCGAGCCTGAAACGACGATGTCTGTACCTGCAGAGACCACCCTGCCTACATTGCCCTGCGCGATACCGCCGTCCACGCTTATAGCAAAAGAAAGGCCTCGGCTGTCCCTGAACTTCTTAAGTGCGCTTATCTTGTCGAGGGATTTCTCAATAAATCTCTGCCCGGCAAATCCCGGATTGACGCTCATGACCAGGATTTGGTCGGCTTTTTCCGCCACGTATTCGAGCACAGCAGGAGGGGTCGCAGGGTTCAGCGCCACCCCGCATTTCACACCGTAGCTCTTTATGAGTTCAAGGCTTCGATCCAGGTGCTTCACGGCTTCCTGATGCACGACGATGTACTCCGTGTTTTTCGTGACGAAGCCCTTTATGTATGCGTCCGGCTCTTCCACCATGAGATGGACGTCGAAAGGGATGTCCGTGCGCTCCGCTATCGACCTCACAAGCGCGGCCCCGAAAGATATGTTCGGGACGAAACACCCGTCCATCACGTCGAGGTGCACGTAGTCCGCGCCGCCCTTCTCGATCGTTTCGAGCGTTCCCGCGAGATTTGCGTAGTCCGCCGAGAGTATAGAAACAGCCAGTTTAGTCATATCGTCTTTCACCTTTTATAATCTGAGAGTATTGCGAGATACGAGGCATACCTCGACTTCGCCACACTGCCCTTTTTCACCGCAGCCTTCACCGCGCAGTCCGGTTCGTCTGTGTGCCCGCAGTCCGCAAACCTGCAAGCCCCCACAAGCCGCTCGAATTCGGGAAACAGCAAACCCGGCTTCTCGCCCCCGGTGTCCGCTATATCAAATGAAGTAAACCCAGGGGTGTCGTAAAGGACCGTGCCGTCGGCCCGCCTGAAGGTCTCCACGACCCTGGTGGTGTGGCGGCCACGGCCGGTCTTCGCGCTCACATCCCCGGTTTCCAAATCATCCCTGTCCAGAAAGACGGACAGCAGGCTGGTCTTGCCCACTCCCGACGCTCCCGCAAAAGCCGCCCTTCGCCCTTTAATGATATCATAAAGCCTGTCCGTGCCTTCACCGGTTTTGGCGGAAACAACGGCAGTCGGATAAATCGGGGCATAGACAGCCATGAGCTTCTCCGCGGCCTTTTCCGACAGATCTTCCTTGTTGATGCAGACGACGCCTCCCGCCCCGGCGGCTTCGGCGCTTACAAGAAGCCTGTCGATCACCTCCGTGACCGGTGAGGGCGAGGCGACAGAGGCAGTGACCACAAGCATATCGATGTTTGCGACCGGGGGCCTGATGAATGAATTCCTGCGCTCAAGGATCTCCTCGATGACGCCCTCCCCATCGTCTTGGATAGTGATGCTTGCAAAGTCCCCGACAAGAGGGGTGACCCCCCTTTTCTTGAATATGCCTCGGGCGCGGCACATATAGGTGCCGCGCCCGGTGTCTGCAAAATAGTAGCCTGCAGTCGCCTTGACTATTTCAGCTGAAGTCATAGCTCTCCGTCAGCCCGGCGCAGATCAAGGCTATCATGGCTATCATGGGTATGGGACCGCAGCCGAGCCGGAGCCGATCTGATTGTTCTGGCCCAAACTCCCGGACTGATACACATACACGGTGACCGACTGGCCCGCCGAAGAGACTTCAACAGTCACCGTCACAGCCCCTTCGCCGGCATATCCTCCACTCTGCACCTGGATGCCATCCATGAAAGCCGCATAGCTGTATGTATAAGTCTCATAATCCGGGTCGTCTGGCAGTAAGCCATTGTCTGCAGGGCACGACGACGGCAGCCCGCTTATCGTCACAGACTTGCTCGCTACAACCGGCGGTGGCGGAGGCTCAGGCCCTTTGCTCACCTTGACCTGGATCACTGTGCCCACGTCGACCTGGGTACCCGCTCCCGCGCTCTGCCAGAAGATCTGCCCTGCCGCATAGGAGCTGTTGTATTCCTCGCCTATGGAGGTGATGGAGAGGTTCGCGCCCGCTGCGGCCGCCTGCGCATCCGCCAGCGACCTGCCGGCGAAGTTCGGGACCTGTGTCCGCTCCTTGTTTTCCTCCTGCCTGGGCGCGGTATTCTTGCCCCTGCTGATGACGAGGTCTATCTTGGCGTTCCGATCGAGACTGCTTCCGGCGGGAGGATTCTGTTTGATGACTGTATCCGGCGCTTCATCGCCGTCGGCGTAAGTGATGCTCCCTGGCTTATATCCGTATATGGCGATCGTGTACTCCGCGCTCGCTTTGGTCTTGCCCACCAGGTTTGGCACCTGGCCCGTGAAGCCGACAGTCTCTTCCTCGCCCTCGCCTGCAGCGACGATAAGCGTCACTGTCGAGCCTTCTACGATCTGTGAGCCGCCGAGGGGATCCTGTGAGCATATATCCCCGACTTTATATTGTTCGTATTCTTCGTATCTTTCCGCGTCTACTTTTTCGATCTTCACTTTGAATCCGGCGGCTTTCATTTTTTTCGTGCCGGCTTCCTCGGTCTGGCCTATGACGTCGGGCACCTTTACGAGTTTGTCCGTAGTCAGGTAGCTTATCCCTTTTGAGAGCCCGAAGCCTGCCCCGGCCGCAAGCAATATTCCAAGAACGATGGCCAAAGCCTTGTATTTGCCGAGCAGGACCGGCCCGCCCGGGGTCTTGCCGAGCAGGCGCCCGAACCACCCAGGCTTATTGCCATTGTTCTTGTTCTTTTTCTTTTTGTCCATCCCGCCGCCTTCTTTCTCTTCGTCCCTTGCTTCGGGGCCGGCAAGCCAGTCCTCATCGCCGGGCGGCGTCAGGGGCGGTACCGTAAGGGTCTCGTCGTCGAAATCGGTGAAGTCGTCATAGCTTCGCTCTTCGAACTCCTCATCGGAAGCGCCGCCGCCGTCATACGGGACGGCGTCTCCGTACTCGCCTGCCGCGCCTTCCGCCACAAGCGCACCCGCCACGATCGGGCCGTCCAGGACGCCGGTGATGAAGTTGACGCTGTCAAGTGCCTGATACATCTCCTCGATATTTGAAAACCGGTCGGATTGAAGTTTGGCTGTCGCTTTCATCACTATCTGGTCGAGCCCCGGAGGGATGCCGTCGACGAGCTTTGAAGGCGGTATGATCGAATTGTTCATGTGCATGACCGCTATGGTCACGGGGTCGTCGGCGTCAAACGGGACCCTGCCCGTCAGCATCTCATATATGACTATCCCCAGGGAGTAGATGTCGGACTTCTCATCCACATACATCCCTCTGCTTTGTTCTGGCGAAAAATAGTGCACCGAGCCCATTATGACCCCGCGCTCGTTCATGATGGTCCCGTCAGAAACGCCTCTGGCTATGCCGAAGTCGGCTATCTTCGCGGTGCCGTCCGAGGTAAGCAGTATGTTCGCAGGCTTCACGTCACGGTGGATGATGTTGTTCCTATGCGCCAGCGAGAGGGCCGAGGCGAGCTGCTTGGATATCCTGATCGCCTGCTTGTAGTCAAGCGGGGCACTGCGCTGTATGAGCTCCGAAAGGGTCATCCCCTCGATATACTCCATGACTATGTAGTATACGTCCGACTCTCGCCCAACGTCGTAGATAGTGACTATGTTCGGATGCAGCAGGCTTGCTGCGGCTTGCGCCTCCTGGCTGAAGTTGTCCACGAACGCTTTATTGCCGATGAATTCGGGCCTGAGTATCTTGATCGCAACAAACCTGTTGAGCAGTTTGTCCCTTGCTTTGTAGACTACGGCCATACCGCCGCCGCCTATTTTTTCGATGATCTCGTACCTGCCTGCAAGAACTTTCTTTCCCATTCAATCCTCCTGCTCAGTTCCTGTTGTCGACGCAGACGAGCGTGATATTGTCGCTGCCTCCGTTTTTATTTGCGGCGTCCACGAGATGCCTGCAAACATCTGTCAGATCCCCGTCCTGCCTGAGTATCCTCGCTATCTCATCATCGGACAGCTCCTCGTGAAGCCCGTCCGAACACAGCAGCAGGCGGTCGCCTTCGTGGAGATCGAAGCGATGGAATTCGGGATCGGCATTCCGCCCCGCCCCCAACGCTTTTGTGATCATATTTTTTTTCGGGTGGAAACGCGCCTCGTTTCTCGTGATCGCTCCCGCCTCGACAAGTGAGTTCACATACGTATGGTCCACGGTAAGCTGGCCGAGCTGCCCATCCCGGAGGATGTACGCCCGGCTGTCCCCCATATTCACGATGTAAAGGGACTCCACATCCATGTACATGAGGACTATGGTCGTAGCCATGTTCAGGTACTGCGGATGGTCCATCGCCAGGGAGAGTATTTCCGAGTTTGCCTTCTGGAGGCAGCGCGCGAAATAGCCGCGCATCCAGTTTTCCCGGTATTTGCCGTCCAGGTTGTCCGCGCCTGACAGGGGGTTTGCCGCGATGAACTCCTCGATGGAATCCACGGCCTTCCTGCTCGCCACTTCCCCTGAGCTCAGGCCTCCGACCCCGTCAGCGACGGCGTATATGCCAAGCGCGGGGAGAAGCATGAGAGCATCCTCATTCTTTTCCCTCTTCCGGCCTATGTCCGTTCTGTAACCAAATAAAGCCAATGCCGCTACTCCATATCCATTATCGCTCCGGCGAACAATTGTTTCGCCTCATCCTGCAAACGTAGTAACCGTCCGAATGATCGGTTCCCGGCGTAAGCAGCCGCTCGGTCTCAACCTCGAAATTTTTGTTTTCCTCAAGAAAGGCTCCCGTGACCTCCTCGTTTTCCCTGCGGAAAAATGTGCAAGTCGAATACACGAGGATCCCTCCTTCCCTCACATAGCCCGAAGACGCTTCCAGTATATCGAGCTGCAGGCACGGCAATCCGTCAGTGCGTCCGTCGTAGCTACGATACTTCACCTCCGGCTTGCGCCTCGCCGTACCGATACCTGAGCACGGGGCGTCGACAAGGACCCTGTCTGCAGTGCCGCGAAGCCTCTCATCGGGAAAACGGGCATCCCTCACGTACGCTGAGAGAGAGGCCAGCCCCAGGCGTCCGGCCTCGCGGGCTATGCTGTCCACCCTTCTTCCATTGGCGTCCATCGCGATCACCCTTCCGCTGTCGCCCATCCTCTCAGCCGAGGCGGCGGCTTTCCCTCCGGGTGCCGCACATACGTCAATCACGGTTTCGCCTTCTTCGGCACCCAAGCATTTTACTATATGTTGGGAACCCTTGTCTTGCACGGAAAAATAACCGTTACAGTATTGAGATAATGAGAAAACCCCTTCGCCTTTGACAAAAAGCGTGCCATCGAAGAGTGGGTCGGGGTCTTTTCGGACCTGGTAGCCCATGGACTTCAGTTCGCCCGCAAGCGTGTCCGCGTCTGTTTTCAGGGTGTTCACTCTGAGGCAGAGTTCGGGTACGGCACTCAGCATGCCCATGAGCTCTTCAGTTTTTTCCTCTCCATAATCGTCGGTCAGCAGCTCTTCCACCCACGGGGCAAAGCTGTATTTGATATGTGGGGGCAAGGCGCTCTCTTCGCGCGAACCTCTGAAGCCTCTGTCTTCACGCTGGATGTTTCGGAGCACAGCGTTGACAAAGCCGTCTCTGCCTCTGGCCTTCGCTTTCGCCAGGGCGACTGACTCGCCGATAGCCGCATAGTCGGGCACCGAATCCATCCACAGCAGTTGATAGACGCCCATCCTCAGGACGGTCAGGGTCTGAAGGTCAAGGCGGGAAGCCTTGCCTTTGATCCACTTCTCGACCAGATAATCGAGGAGCAGTTTGTTTCTGACCACACCGTATACGAACTCCCTTATGAAGGGCGCGTTTGCCGGCCGGTATCCCCCGTGCCCTGCGAGCACAGCGTTGATGGCATAGCTTGGCCAGGCGTCGTCCCTTTCGACGCGGAACAGGATATCAAATGCAAGGGTTCTGTCTGTCGCCATATCTTTATGAGAACGGGGTGTCCCCGTCTATCCTGTTTCCCTTGATGAATTCAGAGACGGGCATGGGCTTTTTGCCCGGCCAGCCTATTTCCGTTATGAGCACAGTGCCCGAGCCTGCCTGGACCTCTATGCCCCTGGCGGATACCGAGATGATAGCGCCGGGTGCGGGAGGAAGCTTTGTGGGGTGTCTGCCAGGGTCAGCGGACACGGAGGCTACGTAGCTTTCGTTTTGGCCGGCGGGGGCGGGTTCGCGGGGCGGGGACGGCAGCGCAGAGCTGCCAATATCTGATGAGGATGCTGTAGAGCCGCCGCAGATAGCGTCCGGTACCATCGCCTTTAATATCTTGATCCGGTTTTCGCCCTGCACGACATAAGCGCCGGGTGAAGGCGTCATAGCGCGGAAGCGCCGCACGACGGCCGCGGCGTCCTGTTTGAAATCCAAATGGCCGTCTTCTTTCGTGAGCATCCTTGCGTAAGTGGCGAAGCGGCCGTCCTGTGCGCTCCTCGGCAATGAGCCGTCCGCTATCTCAGGCAGTTTGTCGATCAAAAGCCTTGCCGCCATATCCGCAAGCCTGCCGAGGAGTGTGCCCGTGTCCTCGCTCTCATCTATCGGGGTCTCGACGGCGGCGGCGATGTCGCCGTCGTCGAGGCCTTCGCCCATGTACATCAAAGTCACTCCTGTCACCTTTTCGCCGGCGTCTACAGCCCAGGGCACGGGGGCGGCGCCCCTCAGCTTTGGCAACAGCGACGCATGCAAATTGAAGCAGCCGAGCTTCGGCATTTCAAGTATTTCTTTCGGAAGGATTTTCCCGTAAGAAGCCACCACTGCTATATCGGGGTTCGCGTCCCTTATGGCTGCCGTCACATCTTCATCCCCTCTGATCCTTTCAGGCTGGATCACAGGCAGCCCGTGCTCTTCGGCATACGCCTTGACCGGCGTGGGCAGCACTTTTCGGCCACGGCCTCTCACCTTGTCGGGCTGCGTGACGACAAGCCCAATGCTCTCTCCCGCCTCATAAAGGGCCTTCAACGGCGGCATCGAAAATCCCGAGGATCCAAAATAAACTACCTTCATACTGCGCCGCCTCCCCTCTGTCACTCGCCTTCTGCTTCATCGTCATCTGTCGGCGGCTCTTCAATGTCGGTGAACAGTATGCCTTCCAGATGGTCCAATTCATGGCTTATCGCCTTGGCCGCATAGCCCTCCGCGAATACTTCTATCTCATCTCCGCTCTCGTCGAGCGCTTTGACCTTGACCCATACAGGCCTGCTGACCCGCCCTACATGCCCAGGTATCGACAGACAGCCTTCCGGCATTATTTCAAATTCCTCGGACATTTCGATGATCTCAGGGTTTATCAAAGCCAGCTTGACGCCTTCTTCACATTCAGCGTCGCCCTCTTCATTTTCAAGGCTACCCTCCGCGCCGGATTCCGGGACATCACCTTCCGTCAAGCAGGGATCCAGGCTGCCACTTTCCGTCAAGCCTGTCACCGGCGCCGAGCTGCAGCCTTCCATCAAGCCGGACTCCGGCTTCGGCTCAACAGCCATGCCTGTTTCAGGGCCCTCCGCCTCTTCTGCCCCCTCTGCGCCGGGTGCTGCCTCTGCGCCCGAAGAGCCGCCCTCCGCCTCTTCGTCGTCAATGACGGGGCGGTTCGTATCTATCACCACTATCCTTCTCAGCACACCGACCTGCGGGGCGGCAAGCCCTACCCCGGAAGCCTCGTACATGGTGTCCCACATATCCTCAATGAGGATTTTCGCGCGTTCATTTACCTTATCGACCCTGCGCGATTTTTTTCTCAGCAGTGGTTCGTCTTCTCCCAGTATAGTCCTGATTGCCAAAAGTTCCCTCCAAATACCATAAGTTCTTTCCACTTATATTATTACACTACCATCATTTATATTACTATAATAACGAAAAAGGATTAACTTCGACGGTAACCCTCACCCCGGAGCGCTTGCCCGTATTTATCTCCTGCTTCAGCTCGGAGAGCAATCCCTCGTAGACCTTTCTCTTCCGGTTCATCGCCTTCACGAACACCTGGTAGCGGAAGTCGCCATCCACCTTCGCGATGGGCGCCGGCCTTGGGCCAAGGATGAACTGCTCTTCGCCTTCGCCTGCTCGGACCGCCAATTCGCCCCGTATGTATTCCGCAGCCGCAGCCGTCTTCTCTTCTTCATCCCCATAGGCCGTCACCTGTATCACGTCGGAAAACGGCGGGTATGAAAGCGCGCTTCTGAAGTAAAGCTCCGTCCTGTAGTAGCCCTCGTAGTCCCCGGTAGCCGCAGAGGCCACCGCGTAGTTGTCAGGCATATATGTCTGCACGTACACGAGCCCTCTGTCCTCTCTCCGCCCGGCTCTGCCCGACACTTGCGTGATCAGCTGATAAGTCCTCTCCGTCGATCTGAAATCAGGGATGTTCAGGCTTATGTCGGCGGAGACGGCGCCGACAAGGCCCACGTTTTCGAAATCCAGGCCCTTGGCTATCATCTGCGTCCCTGCAAGGATATCTATTTTTCCCGCAGAGAAGCCTTTCAGTATTTTCTCCGCACTGCCCTTTTTTCTTGCAGCGTCCACGTCGAGCCTCGCCACGGTTTTTTCGGGAAAAGCGAGCCTGGCCTGTTCTTCGAGCTGCTCCGTGCCCAGCCCAAAAAGTTTCAGGGATTCTTCGCCGCACGCCGGGCAGGCCCGGGGAAGAGGCCTGTGCCTGCCGCAGTAGTGGCAGACTGCGGACTTTTCTTCATTGTGATAAGTCATCGAAATGTTGCACGATTCGCATTTCATGACATAGCCGCATGACGTGCATGAGATATACGGTGCCCATCCCCGCCTGTTCAGAAAAAGCAGTATCTGCTTCCCGTTTTCGAGCGAGGCCGTCATCGCTGCGTACAGCTCCCGGCTAAACAGAGAGGTGTTGCCGTTCAGCGCTTCTTTCCTCATGTCTATGAGCCTGACGTCGGGAAGCGGGGTCTGGTTGTACCGCTTCGTCATGAGGATCTTCCGGTAGCGCCCCCTCTCTGCCCTATACGAGCTCACCACCGATGGAGTGGCACTGCCGAGAACGACAGCCGCGCCGCTCTCCCTGGCCCTTTTCATTGCTACCTCGACGGCGTCGTACTTCGGGATCGTATCCGACTTATATGTAGTCTCGTGCTCCTCGTCGACGATGAAAAGCCCCGGCGTCCCTACGGGCGCGAACACAGCCGACCGCGCGCCTATGACTATATCCGCCTCGCCTTGCCGGACTCTCATCCATTCCCGGTAACGCTCTCCCCCTGACAGTTTGCTGTGCAGCACCGCGACCCTCGACGGGCCGAACCTCCGCGAAAACCTCTCTACAGTCTGGTGCGTCAAGGTGATCTCCGGCACGAGCAATATCACCCGTTTGCCGTTCTTTATGGCGTGGGCAGCAGCAGCCATGTAGACCTCGGTCTTGCCGCTTCCCGTGACTCCGTGAAGAAGAAAAGGCGCAAACTGCCCTTTGTCAATAGCAGGCAGGATCGCTGAAATGGCTTTCTTTTGCTCAGCGGTGGGGGCCGGGGGCTCATCCATCGGCGCTTCGGCAGCCTCAGGGCGGCCCGGCTCGCCGCTCCCACCGGCGGCATTCGGATCCGGCGCGGAGTTTTCGTGCGCAGCCGCAAGCGGAGGCAGATCTCCGCCTTCATCCACTTCAGGCACCTTCGCCGCCTTCTTCCTGACTGGCGCTTTGCCTGCGGGGACAAAACAGCCAGCCGCATCTATAAGCCTGCAATAATACCTTTTCTTCATCCACTCGCAGACCCGGATGTCATCCTCCGAAAGGCAGATATCCGGATCCACAGAGCTTACGGATTTCAATTTTGAAGCGTCCATACCGTCCGGGATATCATCGGAAAGCGAAAATACAAACCCTGTCTTTTCGCTGCCGCCCATACCGAACGGTACGCGGACCTTCGAGCCTACCCGCAGATCCAGCCCGCCCGCCGCGTAAGTGAACACGTTGTCGACATTATCGCTCTTTGTCTCGATGACGACCCCCGCATACTTCACCTGCCGCCACGCTCCTTCGTTTCATCCATGCTTTCATCCCGCCTTTTCGAAAACCGGCAGCCGCAGTAATCCTGCCTGTAAAGCCCGTACTTCCCGGCAAGCTCCACCGACCGGCCAAAGCCGTTTCCTTTCTTGTAGTCCTCCGCGAGAAACTGCACGCCGTACCGCACTTCATGCTCCTTGCCTGCCCTCGCTATCATGTCGTAGCTCTTGTGCGGGCTGACTGAGAGCGTAGTCGTGAACGATGAGAAACCATTCATGGCCGCAAACGCTGCTGTTTTTTCAATGCGGCCCGCTATGCATACTCTGCATCGCCTCCTGCCTTCGGGTTCATCTTCAAGGCCCTCCACACTCTTTAGAAAAGCCAGAGGCCTGTATTCCGCCACCACGAGAGCCACAGGGGCGGGCGCATCCAGAGATGCATTGTATCTGTCCAGAAATTTTTTCTGAGCCTCAAGCCGCTTTCTGTACTCTCCTTCATCGTCGATGTTTGAGTTCGCGAAATAGACTGTGATGCTATAGCGCTGGGCCAATTTTTCGATCACAGCAGTGCTGCACGGACCGCAGCAACTGTGCAGCAGTATCGACGGCCTGCCCTTCTCCGTTTCGCTCTCGCCAGACAGCTCCTGCAGCCTTTGGGGCTTCTCGCACACGAGGCTTCCCTGCAAAGGGGCCGCCTGGTTTTTTTCTCTTGCGGTCTTCATGGCTTTAGAGGATATCCGAAACGAGCCTCGACAGACTCTCCTTGAACTTCACGCCGGGCGTCCTCTTCTCATACTCCTCTTCGGTCAATTCCTTCGAATGCCTTATATCTTTCTCAAACAGCGCGTTCATCTCCGCTGTCACACTGCTGTCGTATACTATCGCGTTGGTCTCAAAATTCAGCTTGAAACTCCTGATGTCGAAGTTCGCCGACCCCACAGAGCAGACCTCGCCATCGACTGCGATCGTCTTGGCATGCATGAACCCCCCTTCGTAGATATACACTTTTACCCCTGCGCTGAGCAATTGCCCGCAATACGAGAGGGTCGCCCAGTGGACGAAGACATGGTCCTTGATCGAAGGGATCATGATCCTCACGTCAACGCCGCTGTATGCCGCGTTTACCAAAGCGTCAAAGATGGCACCGTCAGGGACGAAGTAAGGCGTTTGGATATATATCTTTTCGCTCGCGCTCGATATCATCTTCAAGTACGCGTGCTTGATATTCTGGCGGTCGCTGTCGGGGCCGCTGCTTACGACCTGTATCGGGCTGTCGCCGCCTCTGGACTCGAAGTTGTAGTAGGCTTCGTTCAGGGAGAGGTTTTCCTTTGAGGCAAACCTCCAGTCGAGGATGAACCTCGCGTTGACGTCGCGCACACATTCGCCGGCGATGATGAGCTGGGTATCCCGCCAAAACCCGAACTTCTTTTTCTTGCCGAGGTATTCGTCGCCTATGTTGAAACCGCCGACAAAGGCCACCCTGTCGTCAAACACCACCAGTTTCCGGTGGTTGCGGTAATTGAACCTGAGGTTTACCTTTTTAATGAAGGCCGGGAAAAAGAGCGCCACTTCCCCGCCCGCTTCCGCAAATTCCTTGACTATTGAGTTGGCGGTCACCCTCGTGCCCATGGCGTCCACCAGCAGGCGCACTTTCACGCCGCGTTTCGCGGCTTTTGTGAGTGCAGCCATAAGCCTTACGCCTGTATTGTCATTTTTGATGATGAAAAACTCGATATGGATGTACTCCTGCGCCGAGTTGATCTGGTCGAGCAGAGCGTCAAACATCTCAACCCCGTCCGTGATGAGGCGCACCACATTGTTTTGCGTCAGGAAAGCCATGTCGTCCTGCTGGTTCATTTGTATGAGGCTGCTCCATTTGACCTCAACGGGGTTTCTGAACCTGTATCTGCCCTGGCGGATATCCTCGATCTGCCTGTGCAGGCTCGATTCCATCATCTTCTGTTCGCCTTCGGTCAGCCTGTAAATCTTCTTCCTCGCTATATTTTGCGATATGAGGAAATAAAGTATGATCCCGACGATGGGCAGCGAAAATATGACTGCCACCCACGCGATCGTCGCAGACGGCCTCTTCCGCTCAAGAAAAATAACTGAGACAGCGGTAGCTATCTCAGCTACATAGATGAGCGCGGCGATGTACGGCGCGCTGGGATGAAAACTCAAGTATTCTGCAAATTCTTTCACTCAAGCCTTCCGCCTGTCGCTAGATGAGAGCATTCAGCTTGCCCTCGAGAGTAGGCTTGTCAAGCACTCCTGACACGCGTTCCGCAAGCACCCCGTCTTTGTAAAAGAGAAGGGTCGGGATGCTCATGATCTTGTTTTCCGTCGAAAGCTCTCTGTTCGCGTCCACGTTCACTTTGACGAAGACAGCTTTCCCCTCAAAGGCGTCCTGGGCCTCTTCGAATATCGGTGCCATCATCTTGCAGGGGCCGCACCAATCCGCGTAAAAATCAACCACCACGACACCCGACGCTATGGCAGCTTCAAATTCGTCCGCTGTTATTATTTTTATTTCAGACATAACTTACCTCCAGTCAACAACTATCCTTGCCAATATTTTATTATATCGGACGGCATGGCGCAAACAAAGATTGTCAGACAAGCCCTCGCTTCACCATGATGTTATTGCTAAGTCATTACTGTTTAGACATAAACAGTATTTAGAAAAGCGAGGGAATGGGACAGCCTGGTATTGCTTGCTGCAACGTTCGCTTCGCTCACTCCTCCGCTCGCATTGCTCGCTTCGCTGTCCGTTTTGCCAGCCGAAGCAGAGCCTCGGGGCAAAAAGGCGACTCCGATTCGTGCATCTGCGAAGCAAAGCCGAGAGCCGGGCTGCAAAGCAGCCTCACATACAAAGCGCTCATCCAAAGCGACTTCGTGCGCCTCACTCCGCGCAGACGGCGCAAGGCCAGGCTGCCCCATTCCATCGCGCTGTACACAGCTAAACCTCAATGCTCCACAAAATGAAAGCTCCTTCGCCCTTCCGCGTAGTCCTCCACCACATTGCCGTTTCCCGTCAGCAGATATTTGTAGGTGAGCAGCCCTTCGATCCCGACTGGGCCTCTCGCGTGGAGCTTCCCGGTGCTTATCCCCACCTCGGCGCCAAGCCCGTACCTGTACCCGTCCGCAAATCTCGTCGAGCAGTTCGCATACACCCCCGCCGAATCGACCCCCGCGAAAAACTCAGCTATCGCTTCCTTGTCTTCCGATATTATGGAATCGGTATGGTGAGAGCCGTATTTATTGATATGGTCGATCGCCTCTTTCTCGCCGTCCACGATCTTTGCGGTGATCACCATGTCGAGGTATTCCGTTTTGAAATCCTCCTCCGTGGCGGGAACCGCCGAGGCCAGGTATTTCTCCGCGTCGCCAAACGCTTTGATGAGCACTCCCTTTTTCTTAAGCTCCTCTTCGATTTTTGGAAACGCTTCAGCCGCTATGTCCGCGTGCACAAGCAGGGTCTCCGCAGCGTTGCACGCTGCGACATACTGGGTCTTGCTGTCGTAGACGATATGGGCCGCCTTTGCGAGGTCGGCGGCCTTGTCCACATAGACGTGGCAAATGCCGTCTGAATGCCCCATGACCGGGATCTGCGAATTGTCCATGATGTACCTGACAAACTCGTTCGAGCCCCTGGGCACTATCAGGTCGATGTATTCGTGGCAGCGGAGCATCTCCGTCGTCTCCGTCCTCGTGGTGAGCAGGGAGATAAAGCCATCCGGCAGCCCCGCCGCCTTGCCGGCTTTCTCTATCACCGAGGCAAGTATTTCGTTAGTTTTCTTCGCTTCGCTGCCGCCCTTCAGGATCACCGCGTTGGCGCTCTTGATACACAGCGACGCTATCTGGACAAGGGCGTCGGGCCTTGCCTCAAATATGACCCCTATGACACCGATCGGGCAGGTCACTTTCCGCAGGAGCAGGTCGCTGTCAAGCTCCCTCTCCTCAAGCACTTTGCCTACCGCGTCGGGCATGGCGACCAGCTCGTCGATCCCTTTTAAGGTCTCATCCAGCTTGTGCTCATCGAAGAGCAGCCGTGCGACAAGCGGCTCGGGCATTCCGTCTTTCGCCGCGTCGTCCATATCCTCTCTGTTTGCGGCGGCTATCTCTTTGCCCGCGTTTCTCAGGGCGTTCGCGATCTCCGCCAAAGCTTTGTTTCTGAGGCTGCCGGATGTGGTCTGCAGTATGAAACTGCTCTGCTTGGCGCCCTGTGCGATCTCTTTTACTATTTCACTCATTTCATGCCTCCGGCTATAGTACATCTTGACAAATTATTTGGCTGTTGCGTCACTGTTCAGACGTACGCCGGAGATTTGCAGCCCAAGCCTCGCTTGCTGCGACTCCGCTTCGTGCTACTGCGTGCGCACTCACTCCGCGCAGACGGCGCGAGGCTTGGGCTGCAAATCTCTTACACAATTACCGGATAAATCCGAGTCATATCCTAAAAGTCCCGAGGAATTCTGACTACGTTTGAACAATAACTGTTGCTGCTTGTATATGACAATACGGGAAATGAACCCTTTTGTCAAAACCCTTCTTTTGGTATATAATGCACGGATTATGAATACGCGCGTAAAGGAGATCATAGGCGGCATGGAAAATGACGACGCCCACAGTCGACCGCGAAGACAAACCCTTCGAGGCAATTCGCGACGAGATCATCAAACTTCTTGCGGACAAGAAGTATATTCGCGCGCGCTCCGCACTCCTCGACTTAAATGACGCTGATATAGCGGACGTCATTGACGAAACCGAAAACGAGCTCGGCATCGAGCCCGCTGTCATAATGTTTCGGATGCTGCCGAAGGACAGCGCCGCGGAAGTATTCTCCCGGCTCAACGCCGACGACCAGCTAAGCATCATAAATATCATCACCGACAAGGAACTGAAGCACATCATCGACGAAATGGATTTCGACGATCTGATCGACGTCCTCGAGGAACTCCCCGCAAATATCGTCGATAAAGTGCTCGCCCGCTCCACGAGGGAAGAGCGCAGGCTCATCAACACCTTTCTGAACTACCCCGAGGACAGCGCGGGTTCGCTGATGACCCCCGACTACATCGAGCTGAAACAGGGCTGGACGGCGGGCAGGGCGCTCGAACACATCAAAACAGTGGGGCTTGACTCAGAGACCATATATACGTCGTACGTCAAGGATCCCGGGAGGCGGCTCATCGGGCTCGTCTCTCTGCGCAGCCTGGTCATGAACGATGGCGACGTCCCCGTATCGGAAATAATGGTGGAGGACGTGGTGTCGGTAAATGTGCACGACGACCAGGAAGTGGTATCGGAAGTGTTCACGAAGTACGGCTACCTCGCCATCCCCGTAGTTGACAATGAAAAACGCTTAGTCGGCATCATCACGATCGACGATATCCTGCACGTAGTCGAAGAGGAGACGACTGAGGACATAGAGAGGATGGGCGGCATCATCGACAAGAGCGACCG
>JAISAW010000143.1 GCA_031266515.1 Eubacteriales Family XIII. Incertae Sedis bacterium | reverse complement strand
CGTGCCAATCTTGATACGCTTGTGATCGAAAGAGGCGCATATGGAGGCAATATATTCCAGACTTCGGAAATAGAGAATTACCCCGGCGGCATGCCGGCGGAGACAGGCGCCGAGTTTTCCGCCAGGATCGAAGCGCAGGCTGAAGCGTTTGGTATGCAGAGGGCATACGGGAATGTCTCAGAGGCCGAACTTGAAGGCCCGGTAAAAAAGATCGTGTGCGGCGACACTTCTTATCTCGCCAAAGCCGTGGTCATAGCGACAGGCACCGTGCCCACCGCTCTCGGCTTCGAAGGCGAGAAGGAGTTCACAGGTATGGGCGTGTCCTACTGCGCGGTCTGCGACGGCCCCTTCTTCTCGGGCAAGGATGTGTTTGTGATAGGCGGTGGCGACGCAGCAGTCGACGAGTCAATGCACCTGTCCAAGTTCTGCCGGAAAGTCACTGTCGTACACCGGCGTGACGAATTCCGCGCGGCAAAAAGTATAGTCGATAAAGCCGCAAAAATCCCAAACATAGAATTCCTGATGGACACAGTGATCGTGAAAGCTGTCGGGGATGGCATGATAGAGACAGTCGTCACCGAAAATGTGAAGACAGGGGAGCAGCAAGTGTTCACTGCGCGCGAAGGCGAAAATTTCGGAGTTTTTGTTTTCGTTGGGATGAAGCCACAGACGGATATCTTCAAGGGTGTCGTCGATATGGAAGGCGGGTACATAGTCACCGATGAAAAGATGCGCACCAATGTCCCCGGGGTTTTTGCCGCAGGGGATGTGAGGAAAAAATCGCTCAGGCAGGTAGTGACAGCCACTGCAGACGGGGCGATAGCGGCAGTTGAGGCGGAAGCTTACATCGTAGAAACCGGCTGCTGAGGAACTGTTGGGAAATAACATGAACAGGCTGCGCAGGATTTTTTTGCCGGGCAATAAATGATAAAACGCAGGAGTTTCACGCTGCGGTTTGCCGCCAGGCAAAACGTCGGCCGGCCGGCATTATCGGGCACTATACTATCGGGCACAACACATACAGCAAATGAGCGAAAGGAATGAGAGGGCAATGGCAAAGAAAAACGAGAAGTATTTCGACCAGTTCGTGGAGATGAGTGAGTATTGCCACCAGGCGGCCATCAAGCTTGAGGAAATACTGACAAATTACGACCCCGACATGCTGCCCGATACCATGGTGGAGATGCACGATATCGAGCAGAATGGAGACCATGTGCGCCACAGCGTCATAAGGTCGCTCGCGAAGGAGTTCATCACCCCGATCGAGCGCGAAGACATCATGATGATATCCAGCGAGATAGACACCGTTCTCGATAAACTCGAGGACGTCGTATTGAAACTCTACATGTTTGACATCAGGCAGATCAGGGAGGACTCCATCGAGATGGCCGCGCTGCTGGTGCGCTGTACCGAATGCATGAGGGACACGTTGACGGAGTTCCGCCATTTCAAAAAGTCACAGGCGTTCAAGGAGAAGATCGTCGAGATCAACAGCCTGGAAGAAGAAGGCGACACCCTTCACTTGAATGCGGTCCGGACCGTATGGCTCGACCCCTACACGCCTCCGGAAAAGATATACGCCTGGACGCAGGTCTACGATTGCATGGAAAGGGTGAGCGACGCATGCGAGGACGTGGCCGATCTGGTAGAAAATGTAGTCATGAAAAACACATGATAAAGTGTGGAAAACTTTTCACACGCCGCCTCAAGCAGAAATGAGGTAAAGATGGAAAAGCTCATCGTATTAGCAACTACGAATACCCACAAGATCAGGGAGATAGGCACCATAGCGGGGCTCTTCGGTTTCCGCCTTGTCTCGCGCAGCGACGCGGGGGTACCCGATGATTTCGAAATCGAGGAGACAGGCACTACTTTTGAAGAAAACTCTCTCATAAAAGCCGAGGCGATATACAGGGTCACCGGCGGGATGGTGATTGCCGACGACTCGGGGCTGGCGGTGGACGCACTGGGCGGCCGCCCCGGCTTGATGTCTGCGCGGTTTGCGGTCCCCGGCGAAGACGAAGGGGACTTCGTGCGCGGCGAGCAAGACGCTTCGGATGTCCGAAGCAGACAGGACAAGGCAAACAATGCGAAACTGCTGAGGCTTTTGGAAGGCGTCCCCGGTGAGGAGAGGACGGCGAAGTACGTTGCGGTGATCACGATGCTCGTGCCGGGAGAGGCCCCGACCGTGTGCAGAGGCGAAGTAAGAGGAAGCATCGGATACAGCGTCACGGGGGAAAATGGGTTTGGCTATGACCCGATATTTATCCCCGAAGGCTTTGACCGGCCGTTCGGCCTGATCCCTGCGGAAGTCAAAAACAAGATCAGCCACAGATATGAAGCCCTGCAAAAGCTTCAGGCCGAGCTGAGGCGCTTATGAAAAAAGGGCGCTTCGAAAGAACCAAAAATATAGTCAAATTGGCGTTCAAGAAAGTGATGGACCCTTTTTTCGCGGGCGGGGCAGCGGAGATATCATTCTTCCTGCTCATAGCATTGGTTCCCGCCACCATCCTCATCGTGCAGCTGTCGGGGATATTCACGATATCGCTCGGAGCCATCAGAGACGTCCTCAGCCAATACCTCAGCAAAGAGTTGATGGATACTATACTTCCCCTGTTAGGCTACAAGCCGAGTGCGTCCGTCGGCATCTTTCTCATCATCCTCGCTCTGTGGGCGGGAAGCAAATTCCTCTTTTCGATGATGAGGATCACGAACCACGCTTATTACGGCAGCCATCCGGGCAAAAGCCCGCTCGGTGGATATATAGCGTCGCGGCTCAGGGCATTCTTCACCATCGTACTCGTATTGGCTACGCTGATCTTTGCCATCTACATACTGGTTTTCGGAGAATATTTTGTGCAGATAGCGCTGAAGTACCTGAACGACTTCCTCGGGCAGGACTATTCGTTCTCGGCGGTCTGGTATACGACAAGATGGGTCATCGCCTACCTGCTGTTTTTCTTCATGGTGTCGTCGATCTACTTCGTGCTTCCCGAAAAAAGGGAACTGTATTATCCTCTCGTAAGCAAGAACCTGTGGCGCACCATCTGCCGGATCGTAGCCGCCTGGCTTTCAAACCAGAGGAAAGCCTACAGGAAAGTGCTGCCCGGGAGCTTCTTCGCTTCGCTTGCGATGTTGGTATCGACCTTTGTCTATGCTTACTATATCAAGCACATAGCGTTCCGCACATTCAACGTGCTCTACGGAGGCTTGAGTTCCATCGTGGTGCTGCTGATTTGGTTTTACGTCATGAGCTTCATCATGATCGTCGGCATACAGATAAACGCGGCGATCGAAGAGTATGATAAAAAAGAAATATTTGATCCCTATGAGTGAGGGGCGGTGACAGCGGCCGATAGCAGGAGAAAAAACAGGTGCGAAAAACCTTTCACACGACGCCGGGTGGCAGAAGATAAGAGAAAAAAGACAAGCAAGAAGTATAAGTTATTTCCTAACAGTTCCTAAGATATGACAAATGAGTGAGGGGCGGTTTCCCGCAGAGGGGTGTCCCGGAACAGGAGTGTATGATGGCAGGCAACGACAATATCCGCAAACTTGAAGAGTGGCTGGCGCAGCCGACGCTTGACGCCCCCGTCAGGGCGGAGCTTACAGCGCTGTACGATAAATATATGGAAAACCCGAACGACGCCGAAGTCCAGGCTGCGATCAACGACAGGTACTACACTGAGATGGTGTTTGGCACGGCCGGCATGAGAGGCGTGATGGGCGCAGGCCCGAACAGGATCAGCATCCATACCATAAGAAAGATATCTCAGGGCTATGCGGAGCATATCGTCGCCTCAGCTGTAGCGGCCGGACGCAGCGGGCCTTCCGTGGTGATAGCCCACGACAACAGGAAAGACAGCGGCCTGTATGCGTTCGAATCCGCCTGCGTGTTTGCGGCAAACGGAGTGAAGGCGTATCTCTACGATGTCTTGTCCGCCACGCCTCTCCTGTCGTTTTCGGTCAGGCGCCTCGGGACGGACGGCGGGGTAGTGGTGACCGCTTCGCACAACAACAAAGACTACAACGGCTACAAGATATACGATCATTTTGGTTGCCAGTGCATGCCGGACGAAGCGGAGGAGGTCGCAGCCAGGATAGCAGGTGTGGACATCTGGACCGGACCGAAGACGAACGCGGAGAAGTACGGCAAGAGGGCTGACTCGGCGGCGGACAGGATCAGGATTGCTGCGGACACAGATCCTCTGATCGAGATAGTGCCTGGCGAAATCATAGACGAGTACATCGCCGCAGTGATAGCCGAGTCAAAGCAGCGCGGTGCCTGTAGGGGACTGCAAGCTGTATACACGCCGCTCAACGGCGCGGGAAACAAGCTGGTGCGGCGCATCCTCGAAGAGGCAGGGATAGGCGGGCTCCACGTGGTGAAGGAGCAGGAAGATCCCGACCCGAATTTCACGACCTGCCCGATCCCAAATCCGGAAAAGCCTGAAGCCCTGGGCCTCGCGCTTGGGCTTGCCAGGGATCTCGCGGCCGACGGTGACGCCCCGGATATAGTCTTCGGGACAGACCCTGACGCGGATCGGCTCGGGGCCATGGTGAGGCATGACGGCGACTATACCAGGCTCAGTGGCAACCAGGTCGGAGTCCTCATCTTTGACTACATCATAAGGATGAGGGAGGATGCCGGGACTATGCCAGACTCGCCGGTCTTCATCACCACGATAGTATCGACGCCTCTCACTTCAGCTATGGCGGCGAAACACAGCATCGAGACGAGGAAGGTCCTGACTGGTTTCAAAAATATAGGCGACCAGATGAACAGGCTTGAAGCCGCAGGCGAAGAGGATCGGTATATCTTCGGGTTTGAAGAGTCCTGCGGGTACCTCAGCGGCAGGTACGCCAGGGACAAGGATTCGCAAAACGCAGCCCTGCTTATCTGTGAAGCGGCCGGCCTTTTGAAGCGTGAAGGGAAGACGCTTGTCGATCGCCTTGAAGAGGTCTACAGCGAGTACGGCTACTTCATCGACGGCTTGGAAGAGCTTGTCAGGCCGGGCGAAGCGGGCATGCATGAGATAGCGGCGATCATGTCGAGGCTTCGCGAAGACGATATGCTCGGCGCGTTTTCTGTCGGCGTAAGCACCCGCGTGGACTATCTCTCCGGCGAGAGGGCAGACTACGGCGAGGGCGCTCCCGTTTTGTCAAAAGTGACGGGCATCCCCTCGTCCGATGTCATCGAGTTCGAATTGAAAGATGGATGCAGCGTGCTTGCCAGGCCCTCGGGCACTGAGCCCAAGCTGAAGTTTTATTACACGGGAGTCGGCAGCTCCGAAGCCGAAGCCGAAGCTCGCATAGCGGATATGAAGGCGGAGATGGGTTCCGTGATCAAATGATGTGTGCGTGGCAAAGGACTCACGAGTGGGA
>JAISAW010000141.1 GCA_031266515.1 Eubacteriales Family XIII. Incertae Sedis bacterium | reverse complement strand
CTTTTTTACCTTTCTTTAAATTTGAATTTTCATATTTATGCGCGAGTGGGGCAGCTCACGCCATGGCGTCCTTGCCTCACGAGCCGCACCACTATGTCACTCTATCCACGACGACATCGGGTCCCAGGGCCTCTCGCCATACTTTTGGTCCTGGAACGCTTTCAGCTTCATCATCTCCTCGGCGAAGTAGTTCCAATCCGGCGGAGTCGGCAGGCCGCGGCGATCATTTGTCAGGGCCAGGATATTGATGAACAGGCGATAAGGCTCGAGCAGATGCATAAAGTCCGAGATGTCGCATTTCTTCGCGATTTCCAAAGCGTCCAGGCCGTCGTCGTAATTTTTTTCAAACTCCGACATGACTTTTGCGAAATAGTCCTTGCACTCCTGTACGCCTTCTACGCCGCAAATGGCTCCGTGCCCGGGCACGACCGTCTCAGGCTTCAGTTCGTCGATGATGAAGTCAAGGGCTTTCGACCACAGCTTCATCCCCTCCGCGGAATAGGCTATAGCACCGCCAAATACCACGTCCCCGACGAAAATGACTTTTTCCTTTGGCAGCCACAAAAGCAGATCGCTGTCCGAATGCGAAGGCGCGACATTGATGATGCGCACTTCCATGTCGCCCAGCATGATCGTAGTGTTTGCCTCGATAAGCATATCGGGGTCATGCCATTTGATACCGGTAAGGTCGAAGCCTTTGAATTCGCCCTGGATATATTTCTCGCCAAGCGTGAGGTTTTCCTTTTTCTCTATGATCGCCTGAAAGTATTCAGGGACTTCAGTCACGTGCTCCGCCGCCGCATTTTTGTGCATGATGACCACGGAGTCGCCAAATAGCTGGTTGCCCCAGGTATGGTCGCAGTTGTAATGCGAGTTGACTACATACTGCGGGGCGTGGCCGCTCTGCTCTTCGCAAAATGACCTGAGTTCGCGCGCGTGGGGGAGGTCGAAAAAAGTGTCGTAGACGAGCCCCTTCCCCTTGTTGACAAACCCTGCATTAGCCCATGAAAGGCCTCTGTTGGGCGAGATGGCCGCGAACACTTCCGGTGCCACCTCGTAGTATTTCAGCTTTTCTTTCGTGATGATTCTTCCATACTTCATTTGATGCTCTCCTTTCACTGACTGTTTGGTTTATGACATACGTTTCCGGGCACACCGGCCGAATCCTTTAAGCGCACAGCTTCAAAACACAATGCAATGCTGTTTGGTTTATGTGTACGCTTAAGGGCCATGCCCGCCCGGAACCTCCTTTTGCAGGCGCGGGTTCAATATACGATCGCATCAGGGCCGATGTGAGGGATGCCCGCAGCCCCTGTCACGCTCATGGCCCACTTCAATTCTTCCGTAAAATCGTTCAGGACTTTTGCGACGCCATCCCGTCCGCCGTCCCCAAGCCCGCTTATTATCGGCTTGCCCGTGCATACCGCGTCGGCACCGAGCGCCAGGGCTTTGAATGCATCCATCCCGCTTTCGACCGCACCATCGACGACTATCGGGATACTGCCGCCCACCACCTCCTTTATCTGCGGCAACACCTTCAGAGGCGCCGCCGAAAAATCCGAGACGGCACCTCCGTGGTTTGAGACTACGATAGCGGCCGCGCCGGCTTCGAGAGACCTCAGGGCATCCTGCGCGCTCAGCACCCCTTTGAAAATGAATGGCAGGTTGACAGCTTTCACATAGCAGGCAAGCTGCCTGGATGTCTTCGGGCTGACAGGGTGGCCGAGGGCGTATCCCCTGCTCCGCTTTGGGCCGAAGAAAAAATCTATGTCCATCCCGACCGCCAACATCCCTGCTTTTTCCGCGTGTTCGAGTTTGCGGTAAATGAGCGCCTCGTCCTCATAAGGCTTGACGATCTTGACGACTTTCGAGCCGGTGGAGGCCATCGATTCCAATTCTTCTTCACTGCCGATCCCCGCCCACATCACAGAGCCGGCGTCCAGCGCGCCCTGCGCCGCCAGAACGGGCCCGTTCGGGCATACCTGCCCAAGCCTTGACAGGGCCGCAGTCATTATCGGCGTCCTCAGCGTTTCTCCCAGAAACTCCGTCTCCGTGGACGCGCGGGCAGAATCAATCATTTGGAACTTCACTGTGAGCGTGTCGAAATACGCTCTGGCAATTTGTGCCTGCTCTCCCGGGGAGTGTTTCATCGAGGCGCTCATTTTCGTTTGTCTCCTTTACGTATTTTGCTGCAAGAGCTGGTCGCCCTTGTCATTGATGACGACCCAGCGTTTCAGAAAGCCGGATTCTGACAAATAGCCTCTGCGCAGCAGCTTAACAATCACGGCGGCGACAGCTTTCGCTTCGTCAGGGTCTTTATAGTTGTCATAGACCAGCTGCGACGAACGGGACTTGCCTTTTTCCTTGACGAAGCCGAGGATGTCGATATCGCCAGACGTCAGCCCAATCGGCTCAAGGGTCTTGTCTTCCTGAGAAAGTTCAGGAAGCAAAGACTCTCCCTTTTGCGTGATGGTGAAACTCCAAAATTTTGCCCCGCTGTACCCGTCGCGCCTGATGTAGCCGTACTCATCGAGCTTCTCGATGGCTACGCTGATCTTTTCCCCGCGGCTTCCGGTCAGATCCATCAGCTCTGCCGTCGTCGTATAGCCCTTGCGGATCAGATCCAGGATATGGCGCTCTTCGTCATTCAGCGAAACCGTATGGCTCGCGTCCATAGCGCGCTCAAGCGACCAGGACGACGCCCCAAAGTATTTCGGCTTTGAAACAAACGAGACCAGGATCGCGGGGACTATCAAAGCAACAGTGCCTACGATCGAAAGATGTGCATAAGTGCCGATCGGCTGCCCGCCGACCGGGATCTTCAGCAAGTCTATGACGACGTAGATCGACATGGCGATAAGAGCCGTAAGCGCACCCGCGAAAGCGCCTGCGGAAGTCGCCTTTTTCCAGAGGTAGCCTATAGCGAAGAGCAGCCCCGCCGGTGCCATCCAGGCAGTTGCGAAGGCGGTGAGGAAAACGAGCCCTCCAGGATAAGCGAGCAGAGCCCATACGACGACGCTGATTATCACTGTCGCCACTTTGCCTGCGCGCTTTGTCTGGGCTTCATTTGGCGATTTGTTGATGAACAGTGGATAGAGGTCTTTCGTCGCGATGGATACAGAAGCCATAAGCGTGGACGCTGCGGTGGAAAGAGACGCCGCAAGCGCGAACACGAGCAGGAATCCTCCCATGACCATCCCGAAGTTGGCGGTAACAAGCCCGTATGCCGCGCTGGGTGCCACCTCTCCTCCAAGCAATGTGAAGCTTCCGCCAAAATTCGCGCCGGCCACGGAGCCTATATAGCCGATGAAAAGCGTCACGGCGCAGCACAGGACGCCACCCACGATCATGCTGTTTCTCGCCTCTTTTTCGTTCCTGGCGCTTGCCATGCGGAGCCAGTAGTGCTGGCCGCCCCAGACGAGAAAGACTCCAGTCCCCAGGATCAGGGTCAGGGCGCTTGGGTACAGAGCGCTGAAACCGGGTATCGTCCCGCCGTTGATCCCGTGGCCGAACCACCCTGCGCCGGCGACGGCTTCCCACTGCGCCGCTGTTTCCGCTGGATACCCAAACTGCGTGAAAATTCCGATGAGAAGGAGCGGTATGCCGACCAGCCCGATGATCGCCTGGGCAAAGTCAGTAAGCGACACACCCCACATACCGCTCACATACGTGAAGCAGAGGAAAGTCACGACCGATCTGGTGCCGGTAATGGAAATGCTGAGGCCATCATAGCCTGTCAGCACATTCGCCATGGCGAGACAGTTGTTTGCAGTGATGGCCACTATCCCGATGAAACCTGTAATCGAAAGGATCCTGCGGGTCTTTCCGTCAAACCTCATCTGCAGCCATTCCATAAGTGTGTAAGCGCCGCTTCTGCGAATGCCTTTCGCAAAGACGCAACCATAAAACAAAAGACCTACCCCGACGTACGCGATAGCCATCATGACGACACCGATAAAACCAAACATAAGTACAAGCGCGGGCGCAAGCCCGATCGTCGTGCCCGCAAACCCGGTCGCAAATATGCCCATGGAGTTGATGCCAAAGCTCATTTCGCGGCCGGCGAGCAAGAAGTCAGACGAGTTGGCAATCATCCTTCTCGACAAAAAGCCGATCCCAAACATAAGAACGAAAAATACTACTACAAATATTATCGGTATTATATTTGCATTCATGTGAACAATCCTCCTTTTCTCTTTTACTGCTGCTAAAAAATTAAAATTGCATTCAACAATAACGAATCCTCAAATGCTGCCCGGCGGGCATTAGCGGCCCAAGCAAAAAACAGGTTGTTTGAGTGAGTCGCCGGGCTGTGGCCGAAGCTCGCCTCAACACAGTTACACAGCTTTCACTTTGATGCCCGGCGACAATTCCTCGATATTTATTTCCCCCGGCTGCAAGCGCACGATGGTCCTCTCGCCGCTGTCCGAAGAAACCACTGCGCAAACATATGGCGTGAACTCCTCAAACCCGGCAGGGGCGGCGTAAATCACCGTGTACGAATAAATAGTCTTTTCATTCATCCCTTCATCTCCCTTTAAATATATGAACCAGACAGGCCGCTGCAGCACCGCCGAGGTTGTGTGTCAATGCGATGTCAGCTTTAGCGAGCTGTCTTTCCCCGGCTTCACCGCGCAGCTGTGTGACCGCTTCAAAAATCTGGCCTATGCCTGTGGCACCTATCGGATGGCCTTTTGCCTTCAGCCCTCCGCTCGGGTTGATCGGGAGCCTGCCACGAAGGGCCGTGACCCCTTCTTCGACGGCATCGCCGCCTTTCCCCGGTTCGAAGAAGCCCAGATCTTCCGTATTGATGATTTGCGTGATGGTGAAGCAGTCATGGACTTCGGCAAAATCGACGTCCTCAGCCGTGATGCCCGCCATGCCATAAGAGAGGGATGCCGCGAGTTTTGTCGATTTGAAACTCGTAAAGGCCTCTTTCTTTCTGAGTCTGAGCACATCGCTTGCCTGTCCCGAGCCTATGATCCGGACTGCGCGGTTCAACTCCCCTTTTGTCAGCACATCCTCGGCAGCGAGCACGGCAAACGCAGCCCCGTCCGTGACAAGCGAACAGTCATATGGTGTAAAGGGGTC
>JAISAW010000137.1 GCA_031266515.1 Eubacteriales Family XIII. Incertae Sedis bacterium | reverse complement strand
TAGCCAAGCGGTAAGGCAACGGACTTTGACTCCGTCATTCGCAGGTTCGATTCCTGCTACCCCTGCCAGCTTACCAACCGTCTATTGATACAGGGGATTACCACCAATAGATAGAAACCCGGCTTTACCGTAATCTTCTGCCACTCGAATATCTATGACGAAGTTGCTATGATTCACAAGCGGCATTCAAGCGGAAGTCAAGCGGCATTCAAGCGGAAGTAGTTGAAGAACGCACTGTAACCTCTGACGGTAATGACGGTAATCGTGACGGTAATGACTGTAATCAGCCATGCGCACCTTTAACTGCCTACCTTGCCCCTGCCAGTCCCCTTATCACCCAAGCGCAGCCTTAAATATATCAACTACAGCGGCGACCGTTTCCTCAGTCGTCTGCCACGTGGTCGTCAGGCGCAGAGTCTCAAGGCCTTCGGCGTATTTGCCCCAGTGTATGAGGAGGATATCCATTTCCAGCCTGTCCTTCACAGCGGTGGGCACTACCGGGAAAATCTGGTTTGTCATCCCGTCAAGTGCAAACTCCACACCTATAGCCTTCAGTTCGGATGTGAGCAGGTTGGCCATTTTGTTCGCATGGTCTGCCAGGCCGATGTACAGGCCGTCCTTCAGTATGGCGGAGAACTGGGCGCCGATCAGGAAGCCTTTGGCCAGCAGGGAGCCGCGCTGCTTCATGCTGTTGCGGAAGCCCTTCTTCAGCGCATCGTTTGAGATGACCATGGCCTCGCCCATCAATAACCCGTTTTTCGTGCCGCCTATGTAGAAAGCGTCGGTCAGTTCAGCTATCGCCTTGAAAGACGCTTCGGGTTCGGCGGCTATCGCATAGCCGAGCCTTGCGCCGTCGAGGTAGAAGTATAGCCCGAGCTCGTCGCAGACTTCCCTGAAGCCCCGCAGCTCGTCGAGGGTGTATACCGTCCCGTATTCGGTCGATTGCGAGATGAATACGAGGCGGGGGATGACCGTGTGCTCATCGGTGTGCAGCTTTGCCATCTCACGCACGTCCGCTGCGGCCGCCTTGCCGTTCACGGTGGGGACGGTGAGTATCTTGTGCCCGGAAGCTTCGATTGCCCCGGATTCGTGGACATTGATATGCCCTTCGCTTGGCGATATGACAGCCTCTGTCGATCTGAGAAAAGCCGCAAGCGCCGTGAGGTTTGCGCCGGTCCCTCCTATCAGGAAATGCACGTCGGCGTCGGGTCTGCCCGTAAGGCCTTTTATCGTTGAAGCCGCTTCCGCAGACAGCTCATCCATTCCATACCCTGCGTACTCTCTGTCGCCGAGATCGGTGATCGCGGATATGACAGCGGGGTGTGCGGCTGCGCCGTAGTCGTTTAAGAGATAAATTGCCATTTAATCATGCCCTCCTGTTTCAAGCAATATCGGTCTTTTGTGGTGTTCGACGATCAGCCTTCGCGCAAGCTCAGGCTCGCTGTTCTTTATGGCTTTCGTGATAGCCGTATGTTCTTCGAGTGAAAACGTCGGGTCCCTCCCGTTGTAGATGAAGTCGTAGTAAAGCGTCAGCGCGACTTTTGTCATATAGAATTCGAGGTATTCGATGACGTTTTCATCTTCGGTAGCCTTGAAAAAAGCGGATTCCCACTCTACCGCAGCATCCGCCATTTCTATTTGGTTTCCTGACCTTATTTTTTCGGTTTGGCAGTCCAGCGCCTTTTCCAGTACAGCCACTAACTTGTCTACTTCCCCTCTCTCGATCAGTAGGTCATATGAGCCTAGCAGCAGCAGCGGCAGCATCGTGTTCAACGTGGAATTGTCCTTGTTGTTGATGTGAAATACCTGATAGCCCTGGTTCGTTGAAAAGGTGACCAGTTTGTCTTTTTGCATCATGGACAGGGCTTCGCGGATTGGGGTATTGCTGATCCCGCATTCCTCGGCGAGCGCGTTTATGTTGATTTTATATCCGGGCGGATATTCCCTCGATAGGATTCTGTTCCTGATCAGGTCGTATACCTGGTCCTTTATGGTGTTTCTTTGAACGATCATAGCTTCCCATCCTGTCATTCTCCCCGGATTGATATCCCCGGATCCCCTGCAATCTCATTCGTCGAATAGAATTTTACAATATGTTTTAAGATTTGCAAACGCTTCATTTTATTTATTATTGTTCCGCCGGCAAAAGGCAAAATAATAATTCTCGAATATGAGCGCCGGAGAGGGACAGCCACGTCTCGCCTGCTGCGACTGTCCCTCTCCAGCGCAGCTGCAAAAACTGATCACACGTGAACCTGAATAATTCTTGAAGCGATGATAAAGAAGCGAAAGTATATGTTAGAATTAGCGCGAGAATTGTCGCGTTGACATTTTATTTTGTACATCAATCAAGGATAGGAGAGGTGCGATCATGAAACTGTTCAATTACTACAGGCAAGATACGGGAGAGGTCGGGCTCGGCGCGGTGACGGAGGAAGGGCACGTCCTTGTGACGGAGACGGCAGAAAAATCGGGTTTAGAAGCCCCCTGCTGTATAGAGGCCGCCATGAAAGAGGATGGCTTTGCCGAGTTGCTGGCGGGCATTTTGTCGGATTCGGCCAAGGCCGTGACCGACGAGGATTCGATCGATTTCGCGTCTCCGCTGCTCCATCCCGAAAAGATCATCTGCGTCGGCCTGAACTACCGGAAACATGCGGAAGAGACGCATATGCCGATCCCGAAAGTCCCGATCTATTTCGCCAAATATTCAAACGCCCTCAATTGCCACAAAGGTGAGATCCCGCTGAGGCCCGTGTCGGTGCAGTACGACTACGAAGCCGAGCTTACGGTGGTCATCGGGAAGGAGTGCAGCGAAGTCAGCGAAGAGGAAGCCCTGGATTATGTGTTTGGCTATACCTGCGGCAATGACTTCTCCTGCCGCGACCTTCAGGTGGTGACGAGCCAGTGGACCATCAGCAAGACGATGGACGGCTTCGCCCCCATAGGGCCATACGTTGTGACCGGCGACGCCATTGATGCCGGGAACTTGAGGATAGCCGCCTGGGTCAACGGAGAAAAAAGGCAGGACAGCAACACGAACGACCTTATTTTCGACGTGAAGTGCCTTATCAGCGACCTGTCCCGCAGGCTCACCCTGAAGCCCGGTGACATCATCATGACCGGCACGCCTTCCGGCGTCATCATGGCGTATCCGCCCGAAGAGAGGGTTTGGCTGAAAAAGGGCGATGTGGTAGATATTGAGATAGAGGGCATAGGAAAGCTGACGAACGTGTTGGCCTGAATCCCGGAGGAACGGAGGGAAGTGTGAAAAATAGAATTGAAAATTTATTTTTCATGCCGAATTTGTGCCGCTGCAAGGCGGCGGAATGGAGAAAATGATGAACAAACCGGAAGCGAGTATGGCGATACAGATATTGCCCACGACGAAAAACGCGACTGAGGAAGAGGTGTTCGGCGTAGTCGACGCCGCCATCGCAAGGCTGAAGGCGAGCGGGCTGAATGTCTTCGTCGGGCCTTTTGAGAGCACGGTCGAAGGCCCGCTTGAAACTTTGCTTGAGCTTCAAAAAGAGCTTATCGAGCTATCGGTCAAAGAAGGCGCGATCTCGGTCGCGGTGTATTCAAAGATATTCTATTCGCCCGAAAAAGGGACGTGGACGATAGATGAGAAAGTCGCAAAACACCAGTGAACCGGTGATGAAGGACTGAAAACAGGGAAAAAAGTATCAGTTTTGTGCCGCTGCAGAGCGGCGGAATGGGAGGAATCATGGATTGTATTTTTTGCAAGCTGGCATCGGGGGAGATCCCGACGGATGCAGTCTACGAAGATGAAGAGATGATCGCGTTTGGCGACATGGAGCCGCAGGCGCCGGTCCATGTGCTGATCATCCCAAAGAGGCACATTGCCTCGCTCGACGCCGTGTCGGAGTCGGCTGAAGACAAGGAGCTGCTGGGCCATATACTGTCAAAGGTGCACGTGATAGCAGAGAAGCTGGGGCTTGAAAACGGCTACCGCCTCGTCGCAAACACCGGCAGGGACGCGAACCAGACCGTACAGCATATCCACTTCCATCTCCTCGGGGGACGCAGCTTCGGCTGGCCTCCGGGCTGACAGGCGGGCGCAGAAGGCAGAAATATGGTCTGCGATTGTACTCTCCGTCACAACCCAAACATTTTCCGCAATGCGTGTTCGGACCAATTGTCGTTTGGAAAAATTTCTGAGTATGCATTTTCCTTTTTGAATATCAACGAAGGCTTGTCGGAATTGTCGTAGATCAATATTTGATCACATAAAGCGATCAAGCGTGGAAGTAAAGCCAATGCAGAGCGGTATCGTGCGCGAATTTTATCCTCTGGTACATCATGCCCGCCGACCGCGTGACGGGCTTTGGCCCGTGCGACATTGATATTCTCGTTGCAGGTCAGGACATAGAAACACTGTATTTCATAGCCACGGGCTTTGGCTCTTTCCAGCAGCAGTAGATTTCGGTCAGTAGACAGCACTGTCTCAAATGAGAAATCCGCGCCGCGATCAAGCAAGGCATTACGCAATGTCTCCGCTTGCATGGCGGCGTCAAGGTCGGTTAAATCGTATTCGTTTTTCAGATCGTCGGCATTTACATAGGTTCCAAATACAGAAAGGTTTCGGGAAAGGGTGGTTTTCCCTGAGCCGTTTGGCCCGGCGAACGCGAGGACGACAGGTTTGCGCGAGACGTCATTCGTTGACATATTCCTTTGTCCCGTCGGCGAATTCTAAATACGCCTGCTTTTTTTTCTTATCGTATAGTGCCACAGGGGCTTCTTTCATATGTAACTCCGCAATCTCATTCAAGACGGCGGTTTTAAACGCACTCGTAATATCAGCCTCTGTGTAACCAGCGCCGAATACCGGTTTTTTCGTGCTGACCGGGAAGGGGATAGCTGCCTCATCGACTGCTTTGTTGAGAAAAACATTGAATGCAGTGCTCATGTTCATTCCAAGACGGCTAAATAAGGTTTCAGCGTTCTCTTTAAGGTCTTTATCGACGCGGATGGTTACGCGTACATCATTTTGCGCTTTCACGGCAATGCCTCCTTTCAATCTGCTTATGTTTATCATACAATTTGTACGGCAAATGGTCAAGCTTATATGACTGCTATATGCGTTATGGCTGCTTTTTAGACGTACACAGGAGATGTGCAGCCCAAGCCTCGCGCCGTCTGCGCGGAGTGAGTGCGCACAAGGTAGCACGAAGCGGAGTCGCAGCAAGCAAGGCTTGGGCTGCACATCTCCCTACGTAATTACGAGAGAAACAAGGGCAAATCCCAAAGATTCTGAGAAAAGCAAGTGAGTCTGAACCGTAACCGTTATTGCCCACGGGTCGGAATGACAAATCCTTAATCCATTTCAAGGCATTAAAAAAATGAAAGAGAGCGGAGCCATCGTTTTCAAGCGAACCAAAACACACAGCTATCTGTCCGTAAAATGAGTCTTTCTGTTTGTATACAATTTTAATATATTATTTTTTCGATGGCAAAAAAATGTTTCAAATGAGGGAATTTGAGTATAGTATATACAGGTAAGAAAATTAACTTCCTTTATATTTCTATTTTGGGAATGAAGGATTCATGTATTAAAAACAAAATGGGCAAACACATAAAAGGAGAGCGATATGAAAAAGTTTATTGAGAGGACACAACACGGGGGGGGGGTAAACGCTGATTTAGCGAAGAAGTCCCTCAGGTTTGTTTCGGAAAAAGGACGCGGTTTCCGCAAACAGTTCTCAAAGACATTTCTCTCGGGTATACTGACGCTCACCTTGCTCGTCACAACCGTCATCTCGGCGGATTTCGT
>JAISAW010000132.1 GCA_031266515.1 Eubacteriales Family XIII. Incertae Sedis bacterium | reverse complement strand
ACTAATCACCGGTCTTTTTCCCGTAATCCTGCGTTGTCGTCGGTCACCGAAGCTACGGCTTCGCCTCCCTCCTCCGCCTTGTCTTACGGGAAAAATCCTCGATGATTACTGACAAGTTTCAGGGTTAACAGAGTACTGGAAATACTGTAGGCAACCTGCCAGGCGGGGGTGTTAAAGCCGCTCAGCCATGAAGCAGAGCTGAGTCTCATCCCATGCGGTTGCGAACCGCCGAGCCATCAGAGCTATACTTTTCTTTACGTTACACTACCTTGTATATCTCATCGGGGTCGGGAGGGGATATTTCTTCGGATTTTCCGGTTCTGTCAATAAGCCTGACGCCCTTCTCTTTTTCCGTGATCCGGCCTATGGCCGTAGCTTTGACCCCGATCGCCTCAAGGCCCGCCGTCAGCCGGGCTTCGTTTTCGAAGGGAAGCACTATCAGCATCGAGCCGCTGGATATAAGGCGCATCGGATCAAGCCCCAGCTCGGCGCAAGCGGTCAGCGTCAACTCGTCAAAGGGGAGTGCCGTCATCGAGACTTCGGCACCTGTCCCCGCAAGCTCGCAGACCTCATGTACCGCGCCAAGCACACCACCCTCCGTGATATCGTGCATATCCGAAAACCCTGCCTGTGCAGCCACCCTGCCTTCGGCCACCACGCTTATGTGGTCGAGAAACGCTTTGGCACTATCGATCTCGGCCTGCGTCATCACCCTTAGCAGCCTGTCCTCAGCGGCTTCCGCTATGATGGCCGTGCCTTCAAGCCCCAGGTCCCTGGTCACGACCAGGACGTCTCCCGGCTTTGGGGCAGACCTTTTCTTTTCAGCATCGGCATCTGCCCGCCCGATCGCCGTCGCTGAGATCAGAGGCCTCGTCACTATGGAAGAAACCTCCGTATGCCCACCGGCTATCATGACGCCGATTTCCTTTGCTGCCTCATCTGCCTGGCCCGCGATTTCCGCCAGCTCTTCCTCGCTCGACCCCTCGGGAAGGAGCACTGTAAGCATGACAGCGACCGGCTCCGCCCCTGCGGCAGCTATATCGTTGCACGCCACATGGACGGCATGCCGCCCTATGCGGTCCGCCGACGCCGTGATAGGGTCGCTTGACAGCACACAGTCCGTCCCGCCGAAATTTATGACCGCGCAGTCCTCCCCTATTCCAGGGCCCACGGCCACCTCGGGGCGTATCGCCCCGGTCTTCCCGAAAACCCTGCTCTTTAAAACCTCTCCGTCAACTTTTCCAATTTTCATAATCAATTTGTTTCAAGCTCCTCGTACTTCTCCGCCCTCACTGGCTCCACGCAGGTGCTGACGTATATACCTTCTTCCGAAAACGAATTTTTTATCCCCCTCTTTATCAATTCGATCGAAAGGATGGCCTCGCCTGTGGAAAGGCTCTGCGCATCTTCAAACTCTATATCCATCTCGATGAGGATCGCGTCGCTCCCGAGGGCGTCGCTCTTGATCCTGTGGCATTTTTTCACGTGCGGGGCGCTCTCCGCGATTTTCTCGATCTCTTTCAGTTTGCTGCTTCTCAGGGACTCGCCGATTATAAGGGAAGCGATCTCCTTTCCAAGCACAAAGGCCGCCACTATGAGCAGCGCCCCCACAGCCGCGCCGCCGATGGCGTCAAACAGAGGGTTGCCCGTGGCCAGCGTGGCCAGTACGCCCGCGAGGGCAAGAGAAAGCCCGATCACCGCCGCAAGGTCTTCGGTCACGATGACTATGAGGGAGGCGTTGTTCGTATCCCTGTAGAAGCGCCACAGGCCCGTATTGACTCCCGTCAGCCTCTGTTCCTCCCGGACCTCGCGTATGGCGGTGCGCAGCGAAAACACTTCAAGCCCAATCGATACAAACAGGATGGCAGCGGCTATTATCATAGAATTCCGTTCGAGCCCGTGCAATCCGCTGCCCTGCACGATATGCCCTATTTTCTCTATGGCTTCGAAGAGCGAAAACGCGCCGCCTATGAAAAACAGAAAACTCGCGACGATGAACGATGCGAAAAAAGTAGACCTGGCATAGCCGAACGGGTGTTTTTGGTCGGGGACTTTTTCCGCCCTTTTCTTGCCGATCAGCAGCACGATCTGGTTCATCGTGTCAGCGGCGGAGTGGATGGCTTCCGAAAACATGGAAGCCGAGCCTGAAATCGCGGATACAATGAATTTCATAAGCGCCACGATGAAATTCGCGCACATCGCCGCGACTATAGCTTTGTTTTTTTTAAGTAGCTCCATTTACAAACCTCAAATGTTACAGTTCACACGACGCCAGAGATTTACAGCCCAAGCCTCGCTTGCTGCGACCCCGCTTCGTGCAGCTGCGAGCGAAGCGAATCTCATCCAAAGCGACTGCGTGCGCACTCACTCCGCGCAGACAGCGCGAGGCTTGGGCTGCAAATCTCTCACACAATTGCCGGATAAATCCGAGCCATATCCTAAAAGTTCCGAGGAATTCTGACTACGTGTGAACAGTAACTCTCAAATGACATGCAGGTAATTATATATCATTTGAAGCAGGCGTGCGCGGACTGTGATACCATATGTTGTCGCAAAATGAATGAGGCAATAGACGAAAATATAATGGACATAATATATACAAACAAAATAACCATAAGCGTCATCGTGCCTGTGTACAATGCCAGGACTACGCTCGAAAGATGTGTGCGTTCGATACTGGCGCAGACCCATACAAACCTGGAGGTCATTCTGGTCGACGACGGGAGCGACGACGGGAGCGATGGGCTGATACGCCGCCTTGCGTCCGAAGACGCGAGGATACGCCCCATATCGAAGGGAAACGGTGGGGTAAGTTCAGCGCGGAACGCAGGCCTTGACGCCGCCTCCGGGGACTTTCTGGCCTTTGCTGACAATGACGACTGGATTGAGCCTGATATGTACGAAGCCCTGCTTGCCCTCGCGCTCCTGTACGATGCGGACGTGGCAGGTTCCACTCATTTTGAGGAGAGGGAGGACAGGACTGAAGCGATCGCCACCGGAGAGATCAGGAGCTATGGACGGACTGAAGCCCTCGCCTCCCTGCTCGGAGACATACCGGGGCGCACCACACACTCGATGCTGAACTGGTTTTTCGTCTGGAACAAGCTCTACCGTAAATCGTCTGCAGGCAGCGCACGGTTTCTGCCGGAGACGGACAGCGCGGAGGATCTGCCTTTCAATCTCCAGGTGTTTTCGGGGATAGACAGGTTCGTCCTGCTCGAAGCCCCCTTCTATCATTTCGTGCGCAGCGGGGATACGCTCACTTACAAACGCACGCCCAAGACCATCCTCGGAGGCGCGGAGACAAGCAGGGTCATGATGAAGTATGCGAAGATGTTGCCCGCGGCGAACAAGCCCGCCGCAGTCACTTCGGCATTTCGCAATATGTACTGGTACTATTCTTCGTGCCTTGTTCGGATCAACGAGGCGTCCAAAGCAAAGGACGGCTCCGTGGAAGAATTTTCGGATTTGCTGGCAACGCTCATCGGATACCTGAAAGAGATGAAAGCATCGGACGATTACCGCTATCTGAAAAAGGGCTACAAGGCGTCGGTGAAGCTTATGACGGAACGCCCTGTTGCGTTTTATCTGCTCTGGTTTGGCTATCGGGACGCGAGGAAGCTGCTTCGTCCTGGCTCTCATCCGGATCCTCGCCCGAAACCAGGGAGGCGATGAAGCCTGCGAGGGCTTCCGTGTTCCCGGTTGGCGGGCATTCGAGGTGCTTGTAGCGGAAATCCTTCAGCCGATCGTAGTCGTAGCCATCCGAGTCAAGGGCCTCGGCCAATTCGCCAGCGTCCGTGAATACATAGGGAGAAATGGCCTCATCACGCAGGTCGTAGTTCAACCCGCGCTCTTCCGTGTATTCCTCTATGTCGTATACGTAGAAGTAGAGCGGCAGCCCTGCGGCGGCAGCTTCGACGGCAAGGCTTGAGTAGTCGGTTATGACGAAATCCGCCACCGCGAACCAGTCCATTGCGGAATGGCTGTCATCCATTCCGCCCTCTTCGAGCGGGTGGAGCTTCAAAGCCGGGGCAAACCCTCTTTCCAAGAGCTCGTTCACAAGTTCCTCCGTCTTTGTGGCCCTTACGTCCCTGAACGTGGGGGCATAAAGGGCTATGCGCCCCTCCGCCATATCCGGATGTTCCCTCAATATGGATTCGCGCAGTTCGTGCCGGAGTTCGTCGCCTTTCCTCGAAATCTCAGTGATGCGGTCTATGCGCGGCATACCGTATCTGCGGCCTGGCAGCATCTTTTCCGGCCCGGCACCGAAGGCTTCGCAGTAGGCCTTTTCCACAGCTTTTGACGGGCAGAGGATATAGTCGTAGTTTTTGTGGACGCACATGACTTCAGCCACTCTGCCGTCAAGCCCGCCCTTCATGTCCGTGACCTGGTAGCCGAATTTTTTGATCGCGTCGGGGGCATGCCAGATCTGGACTATCTTCGTGCCCTCCCTGTGCCTCAGCGCGTTTGCGGCGATATTGCTCCTGTCGAGGACTACGACTTTGGCTCCGGCTATTTCCCTCATCTGCAAGAGCATCCCCGGTATGAAAGCGAATACGCCGGACATCGAGCGGCCCATGCGCTCCGAAATGACTTTTGCCTCAATGCCCGGGTATTTCGCGGACAGTTCCCCCGCCAACATGGAGATGTCTATTATGGGTTCGCCCGAAAGCCCGGAGACAAGAAGCACCTTATCCCCCTGCGGGCGCCGCAGCTTTATGAAGAAATATACAAACCTGAGCACAGCCAAACACAGCCGCATCGCAAATATTTTCATAGTCAGATTATACAGCGAAACGAGAGATGCTGTGCGCCGACTGTGCGCCGCCCATATGCCTCCCTCCGTTTCCCGCTACGCCTGTTTGCTTTTGGCGCTGGCTTTCGCGCTGCTTTTGGCACTGCTCTTTGTGCCATCTTTTGCGCCTTCGAGGCCGAGCAGGTATTCCTTGTTTTTCAGGCCGCCCCCGTAGCCGACCAGGCTGCCATCCGCGCCTATCACCCTGTGGCAAGGGATGATGATCGATATGGGGTTCCTGTTGTTTGCCATGCCAACAGCACGTGACGCTTTATCGTTTTTTATCTTCTTCGCTATCGCGCCGTAGCTCTTCGTCTTCCCATAGGGGATGGTCTGCAGGGCTTTCCAGACCTTGAGCTGGAACACAGTGCCTTTGGGGTCAAGCGGCAGGTCGAACTCTTGCCTCTTGCCCGCGAAATATTCGCTGAGCTGCTTTGCGGCCTTTTTGATGACAGGGGCCTCCTTCTCTTCAAAGTCTTTCATGTCGCTCTTCTTTGCTTTGCCGAAATGAAGGTCCGTGATTTTCCCGCCTTCTTCGGCGATCCAGATTTTTCCGACCGGGAAGTCGTAGTTGAAATAATGCTTCATGGCTTTTCCTCCGCCTTAGCTGCGCTAAGTTCGTCCTTCACCTGCGTGGTCGAAATCCCTTCAGTGCGCGGCAGGTATGCGACCTCACAGTATTCCTTCAGGTATTCAAACCTGTCCGAGCCTTCCCAGTCGCTCCCCATCGCGACGACGTCCACTTCATGCTCCCTGATATCCTCCGGTTTCTGCCCCCAGGATGACTCAGGTATCACCAGATCCACATATTTGACGGCCTCCAGGACTTCCTTTCTCGTGCCGTAGTCGTAGAAAGCCTCCTTGCCCTTGACCGCGTTGAATTCATCGGTCGACAGGCCGACGATCAGGAAATCCCCCAATTCCCTGGCCCGCTTCAACAGGCGGATATGTCCGTGATGCAGCATGTCGTAAGTGCCGTAAGTAAGTACTTTTTTCATACCCACAGATTATCAGATTTTGAGAGACACAACAATTAATTATTGTGTTAAAAATGATGCCACTCCCGAGTCTTCAACCACCTCATTTGCATTTTTTGCCTCAATATACGCGCTGCCACTGCATCTGCATCGGAGTTGTCAGAAATGGCATTTTGCTGAAAAAGAGGGTGGGAGATACTTCATGCTTCACTCCTTGCAAAATATATTTTCGATCCCCTCCGCAGGGAGCCCTTTCCAATATCCCGCTATCTCTCTCTTTGCCCTGAAGTAATGCCTCCGGCAGAGGCTCAAAACAGTCCCGCCCTTCATGACCACCTGCCCGGGTTTCAGGCCTGTCACATTTCTTTTATTTATAGCCAAATGGCTGTGGCATCGGCACATCCTGTCATCCATCCTGATGACAATGTCGTCTACTTTTCCGTACTCCCAAAAATATCTTTCATACGCATACACCAGGGTTTTCCGAAGCTCTTTCCTGATATAGATGACATCGTCGTAATTGAGGACTGCCGTCTCAAACCTGTTGCTCACAATCAACGCGCCATCGCA
>JAISAW010000118.1 GCA_031266515.1 Eubacteriales Family XIII. Incertae Sedis bacterium | reverse complement strand
TGCAAATTATGCCCCAATTAACCGAGCGCCCTTGAAATGCAACCCCTTTCAGCCTGGCTTGACGCAACCTCCGCGCAGTTGCTCTGACAATGGTCGCAGTTACTTTGTCCGCCCACCATACTTAACCCATCCAGGAACAATTAAAATTGTTAGTAATTACACCTTATCCGTACAATGGGCCATATGCCGCGCACGCAGCATAATCCTGGCGTTCCTTATCCATACCGAAGGAGTTCCATGAAGCCGGGCGAAAAATCTTGTCCTCAGGGACATTATGCATACAAACCGGAATTCGAAGCATGGAACAAAGAGTAATGATGTCCGCTCCCACATGCCCGTAGCTAATCGCGCCGTGGTTTGCTCCCCAGTTGTTCATCACGTCATAAGCGGTCGTAAAAGGCCCTTTCCCCGTGACTCTCGGGGCAAACCATGTACATGGCCATGTATAGTCGGTGCGCTTCCAGATCTTATCCGCCACATCTTCCGGCAGTTTCGCTGTGTAGCCTTCCACTATCTGCATGACCGGTCCCACGCCTTTTACAATATTCAGGCGAATCATGGTAGCCGGCATTTCCGCCCGTGTCATAAATCTCGACGAATATCCGCCGCCGCGGAAATAGCCCTGATCAGAAGTACACCATTCCGTCGCAGCAAGACATGCTCTGATATCCTGCTCCGTCATCTCCCAAAACGGTTTGACCACACCGTTTCCATTTTCATCGCGGACCTCACCACAGGCGTCCAGACAACAGGCCCCTGAATTGATCAGGTGGATGAAACCCCGGGCTTCTTTCGCCTTGCCTTCGAGCTCATATCCCGTCGCGCTGCTTACCGCTTCCGCGTCCCAACAAGTGCGTACGTCCGCAAACATCTGCGCCCGCCCCGTAAGCAGCTTCAGGAAAAGCATACTGGCACCGTTCAAGGTATCGTTTTCCGTAGCCAAAATATATGGTTCCCTCGCGCCATTCCAATCGAATGAAGTATTCAGGATCGCCTCCGGGAAATCCGTATTGGGGTAATAGTCAGTCCATTGCCGCTGACCTTGGAAACCGGCCGCTATGGCATTATGCCCCAGCATTTCCTCTTCTCTGCCTTCAGGAAGATTCGGATTCCCGTTCATCAAATCCTTTATGATGACAGCGCACTTCACGGTAAACTCCCAATCCTCATCCTTTGCCTTCCTGCTCTTTCGGGAATACTCTGGATTTTTATCAAAACCTTCCCTGCAATTATCCTTTGTCCAAGCAATAGCTTTTTCAAATTCCTCTTGATCGTAAATTCCCTGTTCAATACGGCGGAGCACTTCCACCTCGTCTATCGATTCCACGCGCATCCCCAGATATTCTTCAAAGAAATCCGGATCAATCAGAGAACCGGATATACCCATGCACATGGAGCCGATCTGAAGCCAGGATTTCCCGTTCATGGATTTTGCGGCTACAGCAGCTCTCCCGAAGCGCAGTAGCTTTTCTCTCACATCCCCAGGGATCTCGTTATCATCCGCTTCCTGTACATATCGTCCGTAAATACCGAAAGCTGGAAGCCCTTTCCTCGCATGTCCGGCAAGCACGGACGCCAGATAGACGGCACCAGGGCGTTCGGTGGCGTTCAGCCCCCATATGCCTTTAATGGTCATGGGATCCATATCCATGGTTTCCGAACCATAACACCAGCACGGCGTTACAGATAATGTGATAGAAACCCCCGCCTTGCTGAACTGCTCCGCGCAGGCCGCCGCTTCCTGCACCCTGCCTATCGCCGTATCGGAAATGATCACTTTCACGGACTCTCCATCGGGATATCTGAGGTTTTCTTCCAGCAGTCTTTTTGCTGCAGCTGCCATATTCATCGTCTGGTTTTCAAGTGAATCCCTTACACGCAGCGTACCCTGTCTCGCATCGATGACAGGGCGGATTCCGATCACCGGATACTCCCCTGCGAACCTTCTTTTCATATAATCACCTCTTTATATTTTTTCTCGCTAAGAGCCTGGATCAGTTCCTTTTCATCCTCCATGCCGAGGGTAGTCATGGGAGGACGCATTGCTGACGACTGTATAACCCCCTCTTCACGCAACATTATCTTGTAGGCTGCAATATTATTTTTTGCGCACAGAATAGAATTCAACTCATTGGTTCTGCGTTGATACCTGGTTGCCAGTTCAAAATCATTTTGCTGCATTGCATTCCATAAGGCAAGATAATGCTCAGGGATGATCATTGAATTTCCCGATACGGTTCCTGCGCCCCCCACTGCCACAGCAGCCTCAAACAACTCGTCCGAGCCCACCAGCACGGAAAAAGTTCCGTCGTTGATCAGCATAAACTGCTGTATTCTGGATAAGTCGGGGAAACTGTATTTGATGCCTGCCACATTTTTATGAGCTCTGGCAATTTCTTCGGCGACCATGGGGTTGATATCGTTAACGGCGTTCTGCGGTATCGCATAGAGATACATGGAAAAATCTTCTGGTATGCTGTCTGCCACTTCCCCGTAATACTCAATCAATTCGCGGTCAGACAGTTTAAAAAAAGCGGGAGTGACGACACCGATGCCGTCAGCTCCGACTTCATAAGCGTGTCTGGCTAATGCCAGAGTATCTTTTGGATTCATAGCACCTGCCTGAACAAATACAGGAACCCTGTGGTCGGTTGTTTTTATCACAGTTTCCACGATTTGTTTTCTCTCTTCTATACTGAGCAGGAGCATTTCCCCTGTCGTACCGCATGGGTACAGGCAATGTAGCCCACTGCGGATAACGTATTCCGTCAGGCTCTCCAATGATTGTAAATCCAATTCTCCGCCTTCTCCAAATGGGGTAATGACCGGTACAGTAATGCCGTATAAATTATTCATTATAATTCTTCCTCTTTGTGTTTATATATGGAAACTTCTAATGCCGCTATTTCAAAATGACCGACAGGAACTTCTGCAATCGTTCATCCTGTACTCCTGTAAAAAATTCTTCCGTCGGTGCATCTACTCTGATGCTGGCACTTTCCAAAAAGAGCATCCGACTAGCGACTTCTTTCGCAAACGCGATCTCGTGAGTTACGATGATCATGGTCATCCCTATCTGCGCCAGCCTTCTGATCGCATCCAATACTTCCTTGATCATCTCAGGATCGAGCGCCGATGTCGGCTCATCAAAAAGCATGATGTCCGGCTCCATCATCATGGCTCGAACAATTGCAACCCTTTGCTTCTGCCCACCGGACAGCTGGTGTGGATAAGCGTCCATTTTATCGCTGATCCCAAAGGTATCCATAAATTCCTGCGCCTGCCGGATCGCTTCCTCTTTGCTTTTTTTGAGGACTTTGACCGGAGCAATGATGAGATTGTCCCGCACGGTCAGGTTGTCAAATAAATTGAAGCTCTGAAAGACGATCCCTATATGTTTTCTGATATTTTTAATATTCTTGTTTGTAACTTGCTCGCCGCGATAAATGATCTTCCCATCGTTGATTTTTTCCAACCCGTTGATCGTCCTAAGCAGTGTGCTTTTCCCTCCTCCGCTGGGACCGCAGAGTACAACTATCTCATGCTCCCGCACATCCAGGCTCATGTCGTCCAGCACGGTATTCTTGCCGAACGCCTTCGTCACATGCTGCAATGAGAGTATCACGGCCTTGTCATCATTCATAAAGATCACCCATTACCTTCCTTGTAACTTTCCTTTCGACCCTTCTTCCCAACATTGTAAGAGCATGGCAGAGAATGAAAAAAATAATCAGTATATAGCCATAGACGACCAATGCATTCGAGAACCGTGCCATAGCTATGACTCCCCGCTTTGTCAGCTCAAGACAACCGATCGTCGAAGCTACCGAGGTCCCTTTGATAAGCAGTACCACCTGCCCGATCAGTGCCGGCATGGCGATCAGCATGACCTGCGGTATGACGATACGAAACAGTACCACAGGAACCGGAAGAGACATTGCTCTGGCGGCTTCCCACTGTCCTTTGTCTATAGAGAGAATCCCTCCCTTTATGATCTCCTGCATATACGCTCCCTGAATCACGGAAATCGCAAGAACGGAAATTGAATACGTGGATCCGTAAACCATGACAGCATAAAAGAACAGCAGCACCAGCATATCCGGGATCCCACGGCACAGCTGTGCGTACAGTCCCAAAATCTGATCCAGCACCGGGATCTTGAGTCCCCGAATGACGCCTCCGGCAAGTCCGATCGCGCACGCTCCCAAAAACGACCCCAGCACCAGTTTCAACGTAAGAGGAAGCCCTGATTTGATTAGTATCGTAAAGAATATTGTGAAATGATCATGTAGCGATAAGCCCATTTTTCTTCTCAGCCCTCCTGTCCATTAATTTTTTGATGCCCTGAACTATAAGGAACAGCGTAAAATAAAATGCCGCCGCAGTAAGATACGCCGTAATAGGTTGATAAAATTTTGAATTCACTCTGTGCGCTACATAGGTGAGTTCCGTAATCGTAATCCACATCAACAGAGAAGTGTCTTTGATAATAATCGAAACCATGTTCATAATAGAGTCCTGCGTTTTGCGCACAGCCTGAGGGATCAGAAAATAAAACAGCGTCTGCGATTTTGAAAAGCCGAGAGAATATGCCGCTTCCTCCTGCCCTCTGTCGATACTCTGAAGTCCGCCTCTTACAATTTCAGCTATGAACGCGCCGTCGTTGAATACGAGCGCCATAACGCCGATGACCGACGCCGATACAGGCATGATGCGGGACAAACCATAGAACCAGAAATAAATTTGGACCAACAGCGGCGTTTCCCGGAAAAAAGTGGTATATGCCCTTGTGATCAAGCTAAGGCCCTTGACCCTCCGGAAATTGATGGAGCCGATGAGGATGCCCCACAGCACGGCAATAATGATCGCCACGATGGAGTACAATATTGTGACGAGCAGTCCATCCAGATACATGTCCCGAGTTCCAGCAAGTATTCTCCAATTAAACCCCATGCACGTCCTCCTCTCCTCAAATCGCAAGTTCTCGACTCGCCCACTGGTTTTGGAGCGCAATGAACGGGGATGACAGGAATGCCTCCTGCCATCCCATGTTCGGCATTTAGAAACTGGCACCTTGCGATTCAGGCTTCCAATCAAATCCCATCCACTCACTGTATATATCGGCATACACGCCTGTCACTTTTAGTTTCGTAAGATACAGATTAAAAGTATCACGCGGTACATAGTTCCCTGCAGCGAATGCAAATCCATCCATGTAAGCATCGCCGGTTTCTTCCAGTATCCTCAATTGATCGTTGCTGGTAACCGGCCCCGCAAATACTACGCCGTCGTCATAAGCCGCATCAATGATTCCGGAGATGAGAGAATCCTGCCATGTCCCTGCCGAAAGTGTAACGATTTCGGCATTGGGGAAAGTATCCCTGATGATATCTTCATAGGCGCTCCCCTGGGTAACACCAAATTTTACGCCAGCTGCTTGAAGATCCTCAAAAGTTTGGAACGAAGAATCTTTAAGCACACAAGCCATGGCATGATCCAATAGCCAGCAATCAGAAAGTAAAATCTGACTTTCACGCTCCAGTGTCATATTCATATTCGCCGCGACCATGTCGACTTTCCCGCTGTTAAGCGCAGTGATCATCGCAGACCATTCCAAGACTTCCCATTTCACTTCAACGCCCAATTGCTCCGCATAGCCGCCCACAAGGTCAGGGATAAATCCGGTGACATTGCCCGCATCATCCATATAGGCGATATTCTGTATAGTGGGATCACAGCCTACGACCAACGTCCCTTTTTCTTTAATACCTTCCAAATAACTCGCGCCATAATCAATGGACGCGCTGCTGCCCGCGCCGGAATCAGATGAAGCCCCTCCACCGCTACATGCCGCTAACCCAAACACCAGGGCAATTACAAAAAATACGCTGAATCCTGTTTTCAACCTCTTCATTTACAATTCCTCCTTCTCACAAAAAACTACATCTTGCCCGAAACAGCAAGCTTGCCGTATAGGTTGCCTTTATCATACCGTTCATTATTTCCGTTCACTTTCAATATTGGTCAAAGTATTATTTTGAACGAAGGCGTCGACCAAAGCCTTTACAATCGAGGGGATGTTGCCAATGCCATCAGCTCGTCAACATATTCCCGAATCCGCTTCATCCCTTCAGCAATATCTTCATCGGAAACCGCATAGCAGATCCTCACAAAGCCCTCACCGGCAGAGCCGAATCCGCTTCCGGGCACGACGCAAATTTGTTTCTGGACAATCAAATTTTTGGCAAATTCTTCGGAGGAAAGTTCAGTTTCCTGGATATTGACAAAAGCGTACATAGCGCCTTTTGGGCGAATACAGGACAGTCCTCGGATCTCGTTCACGGCGTTATAGACAAGATCTCTTCTTCTCTGATAGCTCTTTACCATTTCACTTACGCAATCCTGCGAAGAGGTGAGTGCGGTGACCCCCGCTAGCTGAACGAAGGTGTTCACGCAGGAAATGGAATTTTCATTGAGTATTTCCATCCCGTGAATGATATCCGCCGGGCCTGCCGCATAGCCGAGCCTCCATCCCGTCATCGCGTATGTCTTTGAAAAAGAATTGCAGACTACTACACGTTCTTTCATGCCTTCAACCATTGCCGGGCTATAAAATTTCAGCCCGTCATATATGATTTGCTCGTACACCTCGTCAGAAACGACGATCAGATCATGCCTTTTACAAAAATCGCAGAATGTCGTAAGCTGCTCTCCCGTTATGGCACCTCCCGTCGGGTTTGACGGAGAATTCAGAAGAACTGCCTTGGTTCTATCTGTTACATGTTGCTCAAGCACAGACACATCATACATAAAACCATCTTTTTCATAAACTGGCGTCATAACGCTTTTCCCCGCTGCCAGTATCGGGTGATTTGGATGATTGGACCAGGTGGGGTCAGGGATCAACACTTCGTCTTCAGGATCAAGAATAGCCTGAAAAACCAGCCTGAGATTATCCATGCCACTTCCCGTGATAATGATTTCCTTTGACCATTCATAAGAAACGCCGTGCGTTCGTTTGAGTCTTTCGGCAATAGCTTGTCTGAGTTCCGGGATGCCGGCGTTCGGGGCATACTTTGTGCGGCCTTTTTTCAATGCGTCGATTGCGGAATCAATTATATGCTGCGGCGTAATGAAGTCCGGCTCTCCGATTGCAAAAGATATTACATTGTCGAATTGTTCGCATAACTCTTTCATTTCCCGAATTTTGGATCGTTCGACCGCGCGGCCTGCTTTCGATACTCGTCCCACTTCTTGATGCCTCCTAATTTTTGTTTTCCTCATTTCCGCTGACACATAGTATATGCGCATGGGCTGTGATATTGCCTCGCAATCAAGCTATCGCTATGCTGCGAGCGATGGTTCTTTCGCACTTTGGCATATTGTACGATCATGTTCGCAACACAGCATCTGGAAAAATACGAAAAATTATTTCATAGTTTTATACTGTATAATGGTATCAACAGCATCGGTCTACAGAGGATAATATTTCGTCGGCCTGCTGCTGTTCATCACGCTGGAAGCCGTAGACCTCTTTTACTAAATAACGAGCAGGGTATGATGAAAGAAATTATCGATGAATATTGTTGGGATAAAGAGCGCAAGCTATTTACGCACGATCATCACAATGTACCGGGTATTCGGAATTTTGCCCATTACGCGCTGCATAAAGCCTTTCCTCCTGTAACAGAGCATTTCCACTCAAACATAGTTGAATTTCACTGTCTGGTAAAAGGACGGCGCGTCACTCGTGTCGGCTCACGCGACTATATAATCACAGGCAGAGAATGCTTTATCACGTTTCCTTTTGAAGAACACAGCACAGGAGAGTTCCCGGAAAACCCCTGCGAGTTTTACGCATTTCAAATCAATACCCTTCCCGTGGACCTGTTTCTGGGGCTCAGTGATGATTTGCGCGATTACTTGATCGATATGCTCCTGCACCTTCCCCACCGGCATTACAGAATATCGTACAATGATCTGCAAAACTTAAAAGCTTCCTTTGACGCCTTGGCTCTGGGGGATAGCCCCGACAACGTGTATTTGTCACTCCAGTATCTGTGCTGCTTTCTTTTCAATCTCAAAAACCTGGAGCCGATTTTGGAGAAGCGCGATCCTTATACAAGTCCAGGAATTCAAAAATGCATAGACTATATCGAGCAGCACTATAAGGAACCGATTTCTCTAAGTGCACTTGCTAAAATATCAGGCTATTCTTTATCAAGCTTTAAAGTCAAATTCAAAGACATTATCGGTATCACGCCTGCCGAATACATTACTCTTCGCAAAATCGAATACGCAAAGCACACTCTGAAATCACAAAATCAATCAATCACAGATCTTGCCTTTGAGCTCGGTTTTTCATCAAGTAACTATTTCTGTACGGTTTTCAAAAAATACACGAACCTAACGCCATCACGATACAGCCTGCAATATCGTTCGGAACTTTAGTGACTTCGCCCTTCACAAGCCGACCCAAAAACGAATTGTTTTTGGGTCGTGGGCGAAGCCCGTGCTAGATGTCATAGTCGATAACGAGCTCGTCTTCATCGATTTTCTTGATTTCCTTCCTGTTGAAAAGGTCATAGATGATCGGTATGACAAACAGCGTCATCAGCGTGCCGTAGATGAGCCCGCCTATGCTCACGACCGCGATCGGCTGCATCATCTCAGCGCCGGAACCTATGCCCATGGCGGTCACTATCAGGCCGAGCACTGTCGTGGCGGCTGTCATCATGATGGGCCGCATACGGGTGGCACCGCCTTCCCTTATGGCTTCAAGCTTGCTCTTGCCCTCATGCCTGAGCTGGTTGATATAGTCGATCAACACTATGCCATTGTTCACTATGACCCCGACGAGCATCACAAACCCGACAAGGGAGATGACCGACAGGTCCATGCCCGTGATGAGCAGGGCGAAAAGGCCTCCGGTGAACGCAAGGGGTATCGTGAACAGTATGATAAACGGGTTTTTCAGGCTCTGGAACTGCGCCACCATGACCAGATATACGAGCAGAAGCCCTATGACCATCATCCATCCAAGCTCCGTAAATGCGTCTTCGATGGTCGTGCTTTCGCCGCTGATCTCAAGGGTGATCCCTTCAGGGAGATCTGTCTGGTCGAGGCTGCTCTTGATGCGGTCCGCGACTTTCGTGACGGTCTCGCTTTCCGTCGTCAGTGCAGTAACGGTGATGTACCTTTTCTGGTTATAGCGCTCAATGCCGGTGAAGGCTTTGGTATCGTGTACAGTCGCCACATCCGTCAGTTTGACGGACTCAGTCTTTCCGTCCTTGCCGGTCACGTCAAACTGCAGGTTTTTGATGTATTCGGGGGTGAGGGTCTCCTCGCTGTTTTTCACCGTCTTGACGACAAAGCTCTTTCCGTCGAAGTTGACAGTGATGCTGTTTTTTTCCGTCACAAGCGCGTCCGCGACCTGTGCGTAGACCTGTGCGACCGTAAGCCCTTTCTCCACAGCAAGCTCTTTGTTTACGATGAACCGCACTTCACTGTCCGCCTCTTCAAGCCCGCCTTCGACTTCGTCGACGCCATCCAGGCCTTCAAGCGCCGCAGTCACGGTTTCCGTCGCTACTACCAGGTCGTCGAGGTTGTCTCCGTAAAGGTCAACTTCTATCCCCGAGCCGCCAAGCGCCGACGCATCCATCATCATGGCGCTTTCTATAGTCACCTCCGCGTCTATATCCTCAGTACTTTTCAGTATTTCCCCGGAAATCGCCTCTCCGCTCATATTCTCGTCTATGATCACATAGAAGTTGGACGCCGTAGCTTCGGCATCCCCGCCGCCCAGGCCTCCGACGCCAACCATGCCGCTAAGCGCATCGTCGCCCGCTATGATCCCGACAGTCTCCACCCCTTCTATCTCCATCACGCGCGCAGACACTTCGTCAGATGTGGCCTTGAGTTGCGCGAAATCGCTGCCTTCAGGCATTGAAACCCGGCCCATGAGCTGTGGCTGGTCCATGGATGGCATGAACGAATACCCCTTTGACATCACCGCGACTGCCCCCACGACCAGCAGCACCACCGAAAGTACCAGCACCAAAGCCCTCCGCCTGAGCGTCCACATCAATGCGCGGTCGTACAGGGCGAGCGCCTTTCTCGTGCCTTTGCCCTGTTTTGGCTTCATTCCCGCGAACAGCCCTCCGGCCATGGCGGGCACAAGTGTAAGCGCGATGACAAGGCTTGCGAGCAGCGAGTAAGCGAGAGTCAGAGCGAAGTCAGTAAACAGCTGCCTGGTGATGCCCGTCACAAACACGATGGGCGCAAACACACAGATGGTCGTGAGCGTCGATGAAGTGATCGCGGCGGCCACCTGCCCTGCGCCGCTGACTGCGGCCTTTACCGCAGAGTAGCCCAGGCTTCGGAGCCGGAAAATATTCTCTATGACGACTATACTGTTGTCCACAAGCATGCCTACGGCGATCGCCAGCCCCGAAAGCGAAATGATATTGATGCTGACGCCGGAGAAGTACATGAGCACTATGGCGAATATTACGCTTATCGGAATGCTCAGGAGCGTGATGAGCGTGGGCCTGAAATCCCTGAGGAAGAGGAAGAGCACGATTATCGCGAACAGCCCTCCGAGCAGCAGGTTTTTGGCTATGTCGCCGATGACCAGATTGATATAGTCGCCCTGGTCCATCAAAGCGGTGAAACGAAGCCCCTGGTACTCTTCGCCCAGGTCTTCAAATTTTTCTTTAATATTTTTGCTGACGGTCGCAGTCGCGTATGTGCTCTGCTTGCTGAACGAGACGAGTACGCCGTCGTTGCCGTTCAGCTTCGCATACAGCTGGTCGAGATTGTCGCTCATGAATACGTCGGCGACGTCGCTGAGCCTGACAGTCGCGATACCGTCGATGCCAAGGTCGATGAGAGGCATTGAGGAAAGCTCTTCAATACTTTCAACCTCATCGCCGACCCGCACGAGATAGTCGTCGTCGCCCTCGTGCACATAGCCTGCAGGCATTGAGAAGTTTTGGGCGGTGAGCAATGAATTCACCATGTCTATGGTCAGCATCTTTTTGATGTCCGCCGACGTAAGAGCCTGATCCCTCGCGCTCTCTATCTGCGCGATGCCTTCCTGCACTTTGGAGAGAGCCGTATTCAGCTGCACCTGCGTAGACGACAGCTGGGCCGCCGCATACGAAAGGCCAAACTGCCCACTCAAGATCTGCGTCTCGGCACCCGCCTGTGCCTCGCTGAGCTTCGGCTCCTGGGCTTCAATGATGGCAAGCTGCGCTTCAAGCATCGCGATGGCACCCACAAGCTCCTCTTCGGATGCGGCAAACTGCGCCTCAACATCCGGAGGCAGAGTCCCACCCATGGACTCTTTGGTAGTTTCCCTTAATTCCCTGAGCGTCGCCAGGGACTGGTTGAGGTCAGTGATTTGGGATTGGACGCCGATCTTGGCCTGAAGGAAAGCCCCGTAGCCGGACGTGAGCGCCGCCGAGCCTGTGCCGGCCGCTTTTGCAAGCTCGTCTGCGCCCGCAAGAAGCTCTTCATTTTTGGTGGTCAAAGTGGACAGCCCGTCTTTCAGTTCGTTCTCGGTATCCTTCAGTTTGCCTTCCGCATCGAAAAACTCGCCTTTTATGGCGGCCGACACCTGTGTGTTCAGCGTGTCGATCTTGTCCTGTCTCACTACGACATTGACTTGTTCCTCTACGAGCCCGCTCACATTGATATTCGCCACGCCGGTGATACCTTCGAGTTTCGGCTGAAGCTCTTCATTCATAAGGCGCGAGATGTCCGCGGTGCTGAGGCCTTCGTAGTCTATCGCCGCCATCATGATAGGCATCATATCCATGTTCAGCTTCATGATCATCGGCTCCGACACCATGTCGTCAAAGCTCCCGGAAGCCTGCCGCGAGTTCTCCAGGATATCCACGGTGAGCGCTTCCAGGTTCACATCGTCCTCAAACTCCATCTGGACGATCGATACGTTTTCGTTCGAAACAGAGTACATATTGCTGAGCCCTTCAAGGGTGGACAGCGACCGCTCCAGGGGTTTGGTCACTTCCTCTTCGACTTTCTCGGGCGCCGCGCCGGGGTATGTCGTGATCATGAGGACATATGGGAAATCCATGCTCGGAAGCAGATCCGGCGTCATGTTTTTCAATCCGCCGTAGCCAAACGCAAAGATAGCTATGATGAGTACATAGACCGTGAAAGGTCTCCTGACGCTTTGTTTTATCAATTCGAGCTCCTTTTCGTGCAGTTGTTCATGCAGTTGCTGATCGGGAAATAATCTGCCAAGGCAATGATTATACTACCCCTGGGACTTA
>JAISAW010000026.1 GCA_031266515.1 Eubacteriales Family XIII. Incertae Sedis bacterium | reverse complement strand
CTGACGACTTTTTGCACATGGCCCGATTCCTCGCCTTTTTGCCACAGCTTACGGCGCGAGCGGCTGTAGTACCACGCATAGCCGGTTTTGAGGGTGAGGGCGAGCGATTCTTCATTCATATAGGCGAGCATGAGCACTTCGCCGGTGTGTGCCTCCTGGGCTATCGCCGGTATCAGAGTTTGCGTTTTAAAGAATTTTCCGATATCTTCTCTTGTCATATTTTTCTCTTAATTATATTATCAGTTATTATCAGTTGAGCGATGGCAATAGCGGCGTTCTGTTCTAATTAATAATAAGGTATAATCAAGATAACACAGAACGCTTGTATTTTCACGTACCACGTACCGCGATAAGCAAAGGATGCGAAAGATGGGCTTACTTGACAAACTGAAGGACAAGGTAGCGGGGGCCATACCCGCCCGCCATGAGATAGAGGATCCGTTCGACAACGACGACTATATCCCCGACCCGAGGAAGAGAGGGAAACTCGTCGCTTCGGCCGAGCCGCCTGATGAAGACATGCCGGAAAAGGCAGGCTATACGTATGGGACAGACTCCGCCGATACCCCTGCTGAGGCAGGGGAAGAGAGCGAGTCTTCGTACGTTTCCGAAGAGGATGCGTACCTGATGTTGGAGACGGATGAGGCCGGGGCTGAAACTGAGGACGAAGGCTCTTTTGCCTTGTACGGAGGTCCGGCGGGCCCCGCTGGTGCAAGCGTCGGGGCACCGACAGAGTATGCAGAGGGCGGCGAAGAAGGAATGAGCTTCGCACAGGCTGTGGCAAAGAGGGCCGGTGTACTGTTTGGGGCGGAGAAGTCAAGACACGAGCCAAGGATCGAGCCCAAGACTGAGCCGGAGTTTAGCGACGAGCACAAACTGCTGATAATAGACCCTATGGATGCTCTTTTCACCAAACTGGAAGAAACCCTGGAGGACGGTACCAGGCAGGGGTCGAAATTCGTGCTTAAAGGGCACGGGATATCGGTGTCGCCGGATTTTGAAGAATTCGAAGAGGAAGGCAACGTCAGGATACGCTTCACGGTTTCGAGCAAGAAGTGGGGCTGGGATATCGTCGATGTCTGCAGGGCAAAGGGCAGCGATCTTGTGAGTGCATTCGATGCCGCGGTAGCGGATTTTACGGCAGGGCTGGGAAAACTGCTGCCCACCCTGAAATTCAAGTCAGACTTCGACACCACGGCCGACTTCGGCGGGAAGCCTCACAAATGGTCGGTGTGGTCCGGCGGAGTATCTGTCATTGGCGAGGCCACGCCTCCGAACGATGATTTCTTTGCCGGCGTCATCATCGACGAACTTGTAAAGCGTCTAGGCAGCCAGCGGTTTTCGGTTGCCAAGATCCTGATAGTCAAAACAGCCGGCAGGCCCGTCTGCGAAGTGAGGCTGAACGAAGAGAGAGTCCCCGCAGCGGAAGCGCTGTTGGCGTCAGGTATCGACCGCAAAGAAGGCGCAAGCGGCTATCGGCTCAAGCAGTACATATTCCTGCAACAGGAAAAAAGTACGAGCAGGGAGTATACGCATACCGAGAGCGAGATACGCGGCTATGTGGTCGGTGCGGCCAAGCTGTTCTACGCATACGGCAAGAGAGGTGGTATATTCCCAAGGACCGAATACAGAGAGGACTTGAAAGTAAAAATCGGAGACCCACTGCTTGCCGACGAGATAGCCGGGTTCCTCCCGGAGCTGTGCGCGGAGCACGCTTTCCCGCAGATAAGCTACGGTGAGCAGATAGTGGTCAACGCCGGCGAAGACAGATACAGGGTCTACAAATCCCAGCTCGCTTCATACAACTATATCAAGAGGGCCGTCGACGCCGAACTCGGCAAAAGCATCAAGAACGAAGTCTACAAAGTCCTCGTGAAGTCGAGCGCGACATACTCTGTGATACTTGAGGCGGGGCGAAGCGGCGTTGACCTTATAAACAAAAGGGGGCAGATCGCACAGAACTTCAACTTTTCCGAAGGGTATGAACCGATCTGACAATCGAGGCCTTCAGTGATGCTTCACATATATATGGGAAGGGAGAATATCGACAGCCAGCGCTTCATGTACGAGAAGGTAGCGGCTGAAGATGCTCGTGCGCTTTCGGAGGGCAAGCCGAAAACCATCAGGTTGCTCGTGCCCGACCAATTCACGCTGATGGCAGAGCGCAGCGCTTTCGAATATCTGCGGACAAGCGCATTTACAAACCCCGTCGTGACGTCTATCGGCAGGCTTGCCGAAAAAACGCTCGAAGAGACGGGAGGCGAGACTGACTACATAGACAAATACGGCAAATACATGCTCATTGCCTCCATCATGAAAGAGGCGGGCAGCGCGCTCGGGAAATATGAGCGGATGTCGGACAAGCCGCCTTTCATCGAAAAGATGAGCGACGCCATCATGGATTTGAAGGCACATATGATATCCCCGCCTGTACTTGAAGACGCCTTCTCAATGCTTGAGAAGGGTACCGCGCTCTTCGAAAAATGTTCCGCGCTTCTAATAGTATTCAAAAAATATGAAGAAGCTCTGGCGGCACACCTGCCGGACAGGATAGACGTGCAGCGCAGGTTCATAGAGAAAATGCCCCAGTCAAAAAAAATCGCAGGCTCCTCAGCATGGGTGTACGGGTTCGACTATTTCTCGCCGATAAACTGCGAGACGATAGCGGCGCTTTCGTCGGCAGCGGACGATGTGAATGTGGTTCTCACGGGGGAACGAGCCGATCCGTTTTTCGCACTGACAGGAGGCACCGCAGACAGGCTCGCAGCCGCAGCGGCAAGACTCGGCGCGGAAACAGAAGTGGCGGATATCCCCGGCTCGTACGAATACTCTATTGTGGGGGATGAGAGCGAGGGTCACAGCGGGCGACACAGCGGGAACACAAAAGAACCGTCCCTTTGTGCCACAAAAGAACCGTCCCTTTGTGCCATTTGTGCCACAAAAGAACCGTCCCTTTGTGTCCAGTCCCTTTGTGCCCCTTGCGCTCCGTACGAACCCCCTCTGAATACGCGCCCCGCAGAGGTGAAACACATTGAGAAGAATTTGTACCGGGTGGCACCGGAAGCCTGGCGGGGTGAGACGGCTTCACTGCGGCTTGTAAGAGCAGGGAGTTTTCGCACCGAGGCCGAGACGGCGGCTTCAGTGGTCTCTCGTCTTATAAGGGATCCGGACAAGGGCTACAGGTATCGCGATATCACGGTGCTTTGCAACGACCTCGAAGGGCGGGGGACTTTGGTCAAACGGATATTTGAGCGTTTCGGATTGCCGGTCTTTCTCGACAGGCAGAGGGATGTTTCACACAACCCATTGGTACGGTTCATCCTTGCTTCGATGGACGTCAGGGCGGGAGGCAGAGCCGCCGGGGACGTGCTTGAATGGATCAGGACCGGGCTCACGGACATCGGGTTTGACGCAGCGGAAGAGCTTGAAAACTACGCGATAGTATACAGGCTGAAAGGCAAAGCCTGGGGCAAGAGCCTGTTCAGGCCGGCAAGAGGGGTCAGTGACGAGGCCTATGAAAGCGTATCGTCTTCAGCTGCTTACGTGGCGTCCTGTTTCGATAAGCTCGATGCCCATCTGTCGGGGGCTGGCTCGGCGGCACGGATGACAGACGGTTTTTTGAGTTTTCTTCAGGATGATATGAACCTGGCGGAGCGCACGGAACGCAGGGCGGAAGAACTGCGGGGAAAGGGGCTTTACGAGCAAGCGGATGAAATCTCGTCGATCACTGAAGCAGCACTCGGGATCCTGACACAGATCAAGGGGGTTTTCGGGGCGCAGCCCATGAAGGCAAAGGAGTATGCGGAGCTTTTGAGAGTGGGCTTCGCGGGGATAAAGCTTGGGATACTGCCCAGCGCTTCAGACAGCATATCCCTTGGGAATATGCAGAGGACGAGGACGGCCCGCGTCAGGGCTTTGTTCGTGCTCGGCGCCAACGAGGGCGAACTTCCGATGTACGCTGAGGACGACGGACTATTCAGCGAAAGCGACAAGGACGAGTTTGAAAGGCTTGGGCTGCCCGGTCTGAGAAACGGTGACGAACTTTTGAGGGAGGAGCAGCTTGCGATATACAAGAACCTGTCGAAGCCGTCGGACTATCTTTTCATGAGCTGCACGTCCACTGACTCTGCTGGCAGAGAGCAGGCTCCGTCTATGGTATTCGAAAAAATGAGGAAGTTGTTTCCGGACGTGCCTCTTTCGCCGGGGACAGAGCCTGAGGATATCATAGTCACGGAGGACAGCGCTTATTCGCATTTGGCGGAAGCCCTCAGGACCAGAGCCGCCGGGTTTGAAGGCGTACCCGCGATATGGGGAGACCTTCTGCGGTGGTATCTCAAAAACAGGCCTGAGAAGGCGGCAGTCATAGAGAGGGGGCTCGCGTTTGGCGCCAGGGCAGATACTCTCACGCCTGAATTGCTCGCCATGATGCTGTCGCGGGGAGATGACGAGCGCGCCGAAACAGGCGATATAGACATTTCCCCATCGTCAATCGAAAAGTACAGCAGATGCCCCTTCTCGTTTCTCATGCAGAGAGGGTTGCGGCTGTACGAGCGCAGGCCTTTTGAAGTGGATAGCCGGTATATGGGTGAGCTGTACCATGAAGCACTGAAGAGATTCGGCGAAGAGATGAGCAGTGATGGCATTGCCGCGTCAAGCGAAGAGAGCCGATGGCGATCGTCCGGGCATGAAGAAATACTAAGCGCGATGAATGAAGCCTTTGACGAAGCGGTGTCGCTGCTCGAAGAGGGGGAACTTTTCAGCGAAGCTGCCGAAAGATACCGTGTCGAAAGGCTTCGGCGTGTGGCAGGAGATGTTGCCTGGTCCATCGTGCAGAACGTGGCCGAGTCCGATACTAACACCATGTACTTCGAAGAAAAGTTTGGAGGCTCCGGCGGCGAGTATGAAAAAGGGCAGGGGCTGCCTGCGGTCACTATCGAGTCGGGGGACGCAGCTGTACGCATTTCGGGAAGGATAGACAGGATAGATGTCTCAGAAGCGGACGAAGCCAGGATACAGGACTACAAATCCGGCAGCGATAAATTCAGCAGGGACGATGTCATGGAAGGCTGGCAAATGCAGCTGTTCCTTTACCTGAAGGCGGCGTCCACAAAGTGGGTACCTGCCGGGGTGTCATATTTTCGGATCTATGATCCGATGATAGACGTCTCGGATCCGGCTGCGTATGAGCTGGAGGGCAAGATCGAGCAAAAGCTTATGTCTGAATACAGGAGCGACGGTATAGCGGCGGACAAAAACCCGGAAGATTTCGCGAAATTGTCAAGGCGCGTTGACTCGATACTTTCAGAGCTTGCCGAAGGCCTTTCGTCCGGGGCTTTCCCCGCTGCACCAAAGGCAAAAAAAGAAAGTACAGGCGATAAAGTCACCGCCTGCACTTATTGTGATTACAGTCCGATCTGCGGCTACGATCCCGAATTGAGGGACTGATATAGCAGGATAACTGCCGACGCCTGACGAACCTGCGCCGTTCAGCCTGCTTTCATCTTCTCCTGTTCGGGCTTTTCCTTGAGATGCTCTTCCCAGATTGGATCCGAAGTCTCCGCCCATTTTGCCGCAGCCTCTTTTGTCTTTGCTGTCAATGCTTCCACCTCTTCCGGCGACTGCATGTCTGTGCTGTGCGCCCCGCTTATTTTTACCATATGTTCGATTGCCTCGGGGTTGTCGAGCACGGGGCAAGGGCGCATGTGGTTGTCGTTGAAGGGCTGGCCGTCCCTGTACGCTTTGAAGATCGGGCTCTGGAGGGCTTCAAGCAATGTGACGTCGTGGATGTTCACGTTTGAGTAGTGGACAAATGCGCAGGGCTCCACGTCGCCTGCCGCATTGATATGGAAATACCTCCTGCCTCCGGCTATGCAGCCGCAGGTATATTCGCCGTCGTTCCAGAAGTCAAGCGCGAAGATAGGCTTGGTATCCCTGATCTCACGGATGCGGTCATGCATCCATTTGCGTTGCTCCGGCGTTGCGAGAAGTTCCGGCACGGCGTCAACGCCCACGGGCATATAGGTGAAATTCCACGCGAACCTGCAGCCCAGGGAGATCATGTAGTCAATGAACTCATCCCCTCCGACATTGTAAGTATTCTTCGAGTGGTAGCAGGTCGAGTAACCGAATGGAAGCTTGTAGTCTTTCATGAGCCTCATCTTGTCGATGACTACTTGATAAGCCCCTTTGCCGCGCCTGAAATCGGTGTCTTCTTCATCCCCCTCGATCGAAAACGCTATCGTGAAATTTGCGACTCTGCGCAGATCTTTGCAGAACTGCTCGTCAATGAGGCTGCCGTTTGTAAATGCGAAGAAGTAGCAGTCCGGATTCTTTTCGGCGAGCTTGATGAGATCGTCTTTCCTCATAAGCGGCTCTCCGCCTGAGTAAATGTAGAAATGGATGCCAAGAGCTTTGCCCTGTGTGATGATGTCGTCAAGCTTCTCGTACGAAAGGCTGTGTTTGTCGCCATACTGCGCGGCCCAGCAGCCGGTGCACTGGTAGTTGCACGCGCTGGTTGGATCGAGCAATATCGCCCAGGGCACATTTATGCCGTACTTCTCTTTGGCATCTTCCATCTTCCCGTCAAGCGTGGCGTTCACAAAGAAACACTCGATGAGCTTTTTTATGCATTCAGGATCCACTTCTTTGAAGAGGTCCTCGACAAATTTGCTCCAAATGCTGTCCGGGTTGATGATGGTTTTTCGGAATTGCGCCACCTGCTCTGTGTGTTGGCCTTTGCGGTCGAGCGATTCCGCCAAGTCGATCATTTTTGGAAGGTTCTTGATAGGATCCTTTACCATATAATCGATAATGAGATCAGTTGTTTTCTTTTTGATGAGATTCATCCCCATACCTCCTATATGCGATACTCTTAGGTTTGCCGGACAATAACATGCGATTTTTCACTTGCTGTTGTTTAACAAAACCTTATTTTGCGGACTCACAGGCAAACGAAATCCGTTCGCCGGAATGACGCAAAATAACACAAACAAAAGATTTACGAATTTCCCTCATTTTTTCACGCCACGCCGGATGCGCCGCAACGAAAACAAAAAGCACCGGAGCCTTTTGCTTTTCCGTATTCATACTCGCAAAGTATAACATAGACTTGCGGTGTCTACAATTGCAAGGCGAAGGCGAAGCGGGACGGATCATGGGGGACACGTTCCTTTTGTTCGATTCTAACACCCCATATGGGGGGGGGGCGTCAAGGGGTAATTTCGCTAAATCTATGATTTTTTTTTGTATCAGCAGGGCATCCCTTTTCGGAACCTTGCCTGTCGTCCTGACATTTTCAGCTCTCTGGGGTTTTTGTAAAAACAATGGAATTTGTAAAAGGGAGGGGGCTGCCTCGATGAACTACGAGGCAGCCCCGGGTATTGGTGTGCCCTCCGCGGGCTATATGCTGGCTGCAAAGCGCTTGTGCATATACAGCCAGGAAATTCAGGAGACTCGCTTAGCTTCATCCCCTGTAAGGTGAATGCAAGATTTGTCGGCGTGTGCGGTTTCTTAAAGCCTCTTCATTTCTATTACGAGGATGTGGGAGTCTTCCGTTGCGTTTATCTCGATGCCCTCGCCTTTGATCTCTGCGGCATCGCGTTGCTTCAGTGTATGGATGTCGCCGGACTCCAGCCCTTTGACGGCTGCTTTCCCTTCGATCAGCACCATGTAAGCCTGCCTGTCCTCAGCAATCTCGAAGTCCGCGCTCTCGCCTTCTTTCACTACAGTGGCGTATACGTTCACGTCCTGATGCATTTTGATCGGGGCGATGCTTTCCTTATTGTCCACGGAAGTTGCGATGGGAAGCCAGTTGCCGATACGGTCTTCGAATTTGAATCGGTAGTCCCCGTAGTTCGGTTCATGATCCTCTGCGTCCGGCAGTATCCAAATCTGCAGGAAGCGCAACCCGTTTTCGGAGGCGAGGTTGTGTTCGCTGTGTATCACGCCTGTCCCGGCGCTCATATACTGGACTTGTCCGCGCGACAGGGTTTCGCGGTTGCCCATGCTGTCGCCGTGCGTCAGCTCCCCGTCTACCACATACGAGATGATCTCCATATCCCTGTGAGGGTGGGCACCAAATCCTGTGCCGGGTTTGACGAGGTCGTCGTTCACCACTCTCAGCACCCCGAAGTTGATATTTTTCGGATTGTAATACTCTGCGAACGAGAAATGAAAGTGGCTGTCGAGCCATTCGTGTATCCCTCTGCCCATTTTCGCGCTATCGATATATTTGATCATTGTCTACGCCTCCCGTTTCTCTGAATTTTTATTTGCCCGTTAAGGGGCTATTTTATCTATACCCAAATTATCTACTTTGAAACATCCTGTTTTCATACTGAAAATATCTTCATCCTGTGATAAAATCAAACTCGTAAGTTGCAAACTTATAAGTTTGATTTCATTAAAGGAATTTGCCATGTTTACAGGCAGAAGCGCAGAGCTCAAAAAATTGAATGAGATGTACGGCAGCGGCAGCTTCGAGTGCGCGATCATCTACGGGCGTCGCCGTGTTGGGAAAACCACACTCATAAAGGAATTCATCAAGGGTAAAAAAGCGGTCTATTTTCTTGCGCGTGAAGCGGATGGCCGTGTCAACCTGAGGGGATTCAGCAACGACGTATATGCCGTGACCGCAAAAGAGCTGAAAGGAAAATCCTTCTTTTCCGATTGGGAAAGGGCTTTCGACTATATCTATCAGATTTCAAGAGATAATCGGTTGGTTCTGGTGATAGACGAATATCCTTATCTGGCTGACGGTTACCGCCCCATATCCTCGATTGTCCAAACTCATATCGACGACCAGTTTAAGGGCAGCAAACTGTTTCTGATTCTTTGCGGATCGAGTACGAGTTTCATGGAAGAGCAGGTATTGTCTTACAAGAGTCCCCTGTACGGGAGAAGGACGGCGCAGTTCAAAGTCCTGCCGTTTAGCTTTTTCGAGTCCCTGCCGTTTCTTGAGGGTTTCGGCAAAGAAGAAAAGGCGGCGCTGTACGGTATGCTCGGAGGGGTTCCCGACTATTTGAACAAAATCAATCCTTCAAAGACCATGCGCGAAAATATCACCGGCCTGTTCTTCACTGCGTCGGGATCTTTGTATGAAGAGCCGTCAAACCTGTTGAAACAGGAGCTTCGCGACCCGACCACGTATAATGGAATAATTGAAGCGATAGCCGACGGTGCTTCAAGGTTGAATGAGATCGCTACAAAATGCGGCATGGAAAGCAATAAATGCGCAAAGTACCTGAAGTCGCTCATTTCTCTGGGTATCGTGAAAAAGGAGTTTCCCGTAACAGAACCTTCCACTTCAAAGAAAAGCATCTATCTTCTGGACGACATGATGTTTCGCTTTTGGTATCGGTTTGTCTTCCCAAATATGAGCGGCGTCGTGTCAGGGCTTGGCGAGGCGATATATGACTTTGACGTCGAAGATGGCGTCCACGCCTACATGGGTTTTATTTTTGAAGAAATCTGCAAACAGTATCTTTTGGAAGAAGCAAAGCGGAATGCCTTGCCATTTTTTATCGGAAATCTCGGCAGGTGGTGGGGCAACAATCCGAAAGAAAAGCGGCAGGAAGAAATAGATATACTTGCTTTTCGCAAAGAGAACGCTCTGTTTTGCGAATGCAAATGGACAAGATCCCCTGTGGATATAGACGTGCTGAACGACCTTAAGGCTCAGAGCGAGCTGTTCTCCTACAGGCAAAAATGGCTTTGGCTATTTGCCAAAACGGGCTTCACTGACAGGCTGGTCCGCGAGAGCGAAAAACTCGGCAATGTCCGGCTCATTCCGTTCGATGAAATGATTTGAGCGGATGGAGTTATAGAGGTTCGTTTGCTTTTGCAAACCATTCATTTTCACGGATGTTTTGACAAGCGCCGCGTAGCTGTCTTGCGTTGTTTTTGTATCGCTAAATGCCAGCGAGAGTTGATGAGAGGTGCTCGATAAATAAATTAATTTTCAGTATATTTTGTGGTAAGCTATGTACGCGCTGGTCGGCACGTAACTGCGGATTGGCGGACTGGAATAGTTTGAGATAGTTTGAAATTAGCGGTACGGAAGGAAAGGGGAAAGGCATGAAAATGGTTGAAACAGCAAGGTTTGTAAGGGGGGGGGCAAAATTATAAAATAGCTTCGCGCGGACATTCGGAAGTAAATAATCGAGAGGATACTACTGGCACGGGCTTTCATGACGTGTCTTTTTTGTGCACAGAATCGAGGATAGACGATGCCAGCGTAAGTGATATAAGAACGCGCAGAAGGATGTCTGGGTTCACTCTCGTCGAAGTCATAGTAGTAATCGTCATCATCGCGATACTCGCAGCAATCGGTGTGCCTGCGCTGACGGGGTATATCGACAAGGCTCAGGACAAAAAATATATATTGCAGGCTCGAGACTTTGCTATAGCCATGCGCGCGTGTTTGGATGAGGGATACGCGAACGGGGATTTCGCTGATCCAAAGGGTTACCCAGGCTATGAACCGGACTATACTCTTTATAAGTCAACATCCATTTGGGAAACCACTGAGTTTTCGTATTCCATATATATAGATTCTTCAATAATATTGCGTAGAGCCTACGCTTTAGTGGGGAGAGAATATCCAACGGGTTCTGAACCAGATGTTCTGAATCTTATAGGTACTGTTGGTTCTACATGGCAAAACGCCGATGGGTTCATGTATTACACTTATCCCGAAGGACTTAGTTCGGGAAAACCCTGTAAATTGGTAACTTATAAAGTTGTCCATATAGATATAGCAGATGGCAGTTCTCCTTATCAATTTAAAGTCAAAGCCCAAGAAGGCCATGAATATTATCTTGATAATACTACATCAATCTATGATCCTAACGCCGGCTATGAGGTCTATCACCTCACCGTCTGACTTCACTATCGCTTGTGCGGTCGGCGGTGTTCTGCCGATCGTACGGTTTTTTTGTTTTGCACTGGTGGTCGCTACATTTTGGGTTGGGGATTTTCGTTATCGTGCAGATCCCCAATGGGTTGACATCGGGATAATTCTTGCATACTATGAGCATACAGGAAAAATACTTTTATGGAGGCCAATATGAACGATACGAGATTGAACATGCGCGTTGATGAGACGCTGAAAGCGGAGGCAAATCAGCTCTTTAGTGATCTGGGTATGAGCCTCACTACCGCTGTTACCATTTTTCTTGAGCAGAGTGTAAGGGACAGAGGCCTGCCGTTTAAGCCAAGCCTTGAGAATCCTGTCAATGTCAGGGCGCGCAGGGATACGGAAGAGGGAAATGTCGAGAGATTCAGTGACGTCGAAGAGTTGCTGGTGAGCCTCAATGCTTGAAATTGCATATACACCGGCATTTAAAAGCGACTACAAGCAACTGAAGAAAAAGCACTTCGATATGATCGGCATGAACGAAGCTATCAGAACACTTGCCATACAGGATAAAGGAAGCCTGGCAAGGAAATACAAAGACCATGCCTTGAAAGGCAATTGGAAAGGTTATCGAGAGATTCACGTAGAAAAGGATTTGCTTATTATCTACCGAATAGACAATCAAAACATAGTTTTGACGCTCGTCAGAACAGGAAAACACGATGATCTTCTATAAAAAGTGTTTAGCGCAGCAGGATAAAAGGGAATCCAAAGGCAAACGAGCAGTCTTTTGCCCCAATGCGAATATTCCGCCGCTTTTGAACAAGGAAGTTTTCGACAGTAAATTGAAGATGTGTACTTAGATCCTTGGCAGTCTTTCGATCAAACGAATATGTGGTATGTTGGATTCTTGGTAGACAACGTTGCTGGCGGTTATAATGCGTTTAATATAGACGCTGCTGCTTTACTTGGAAAAGAATACAATGGTGACGATGTGCCAGGTACCGGTCGGCTTGTGGGTCTTTTTGGTTCTAAAGATTCCAGTACATTCTTTAATGCGGATGGATTTATTTGCTATCTTTTTCCGGAGGGTAACGCCGGCAACACCAATCTAGATGCCACGTATGGTGATTATGATGGAAACGGTGTTTTTTTCGCCATTGTCACATACAAAATTGATCCCCCTGCTAATATGCCACGCGAAATGGAGGTTAACCAAGTGGATATGTTTGCTTTCGACTATGGTTTTTCTTACAATCCTGATGCAGGTTATGAGATTTATTTCCTTCGTTTATATTAGTGAATTGGTCGTTAGCAAGACAAACAAAAAGCAAATTGGCGTTGGATTGTTTGTAAAGCCAACTTTAGCAATCAGACACAGTGGCGATACGAAAACTGTCGCCACTGTGTTCTTCAAATCTGACCTTATGTTGCACTTGACGACATATCGGTGGTTACAATCCACAGCGCCTGTAAAGCATTATACGTTGTAGTTGAAGTGGCAAGACCCCGCGATCACGTCGCGCGCCGCAAGTCATGGACGGCTCCCGCACAAAACACCGCGATGCCCGCCCAAATGAAGACGAAGCCAAGCAGGCGTATTGGCGATATCACTTCGCCGTAGTAAAAGATCGCAAGCAGAAAAGTGCAAGTGGGGCTGAGGTACTGGTAGAAGCCGATAGCAATATAGGAGATCCTTCGCGTTGATTCGGCAAACAGCATCATCGGAATAGCGGTAAGCGGGCCGCTGAGGGCGATGAGGAAATGTAGCCAGCTTCCTATGCTCGTGATGGGGCGATCCCCCGAAAACAAGCTGAGGAAGACTATGGCGAACGGCAACATGATGGCGACTTCAAGCATGAACCCTGTGTAAGCCTGATAGACGAGGAATTTCTTCAGCAGCCCGTAAAAGGCAAATGCAGCTGCGATGACGATCGATATCCAGGGAATGAAGCCGGTGTAGACAGCCATGACGGCTACACCGATAAGCGCGAGGGCGACTGCGGCGACGCCGGTCCGGGTCGCTTTTTCCTTGAGGAAGGCCACAGCAAGCACGAAGTTTAGCAAAGGGTTTATGAAATATGCCAGGCTGACGTCCACCACGAAGCCCGAACCTATGGCCCAGATGAATATGAGCCAGTTTGCAGCGAGGAGAAAGGCGCAGGTGAAAACGATGAGGAGTTTTTTCGGGCGGTGAAATATTTCTTTGGCCTCTTTTACAAAAGCCTTCCTCCACGACCCGTTTGCGAATATGATGGCTGCGGTCACGAGCAGCGTCCAGACGACCCTGAGCGCCATGACAGTTTCGGCAGGCACGGAGTCAAGCAAAGACCAATACACCGGGAGGATCCCCCACAGCAGATAGGTGAATACCGAAATACCACCTCCTATTTTTTGATCCCTTGTGAGACCGGATAAGCCTTTATTTTTCACCGGGGCATTATACCAAATCCTTTTAATACATGTCCCCGCCTTTGTGCTAAAATGGTCAAATGCTTGCAAAACGTATCATCCCCTGCCTTGACGTGCGAGACGGCAAGGTGGTAAAGGGAATAAATTTCGTAAATATAAAGGAAGTCGGCGATCCGGTCGAGTGTGCGATAGAGTACGACCGACAGGGCGCTGATGAGATCGTCTTCCTCGATATCACGGCGACGCATGAAGGCCGCGATACAATGATTGACGTCGTCCGGGAAACCGCGAAGAATGTATTTGTGCCGCTCACCGTGGGCGGTGGGATCAGAAAGGTGGAGGATTTTCGAAGTATGCTCCGCGCGGGTGCGGACAAGGTGGCGGTAAATTCGGCTGCCGTGTCGAATCCGGGGCTGATTGCCGAGGCAAAGGATGTCTTTGGCAGCCAATGCGTGGTGCTCGCTATTGACGCCAAAAGCAGAGGCGATGGCGGCTGGACAGTCTATGTCGCGGGCGGCAGGAAGGACACTGGAAGAGACCTCATCGAATGGGTGAAAGAAGGCGTGTCGCTCGGCGCAGGTGAGATATTGCTGACGTCAATGGACACGGATGGTGCCAAAACCGGATTCGATCTCGATATGCTGAACGCCGTCTGCGCGGTCGCCAGCGTCCCTGTCATAGCCTCGGGCGGAGGCGGCAGCCTGGAGTCATTTGCAGAGGTCTTTGAAAAGACCCCGGCGGATGCGGCGCTTGCGGCTTCGATTTTTCACTACAGGGAATACACTGTTGATGATGTGAAGGAGATTTTGCACGAACGAGGTATCCCTGTGAGGTTGTAAAGTGAGCGGGAAATACACAAGGATCCATCTCAAAGAAATAGATTCCACTCTTGACGAGGCGGCAAGAAGGGTCAGAGACGCCGAAGACGACGGCGTCTTTTCGCTTGTGATCACCGCAGATGCGCAGACCGCCGGCAGGGGCCGAAGCGGCAAAAGCTTCGCGACCCTTCGCGGCGATAGTGTATATATGAGCGTGATCCGCAGACTGCCTGAGTTTGCCAGGAAAGGTGATATGGCTGGGAGGGAGACAGCTGCGGTGGGGCAAGAGCACAACGGGGACGGTTCTTTTTGTGTTGCCGCGGCAAAAGAAGACACAGGGGAAGACAAAGGGGACGGTTCCTTTTGTCTCGCGAACTCTGAGAGACAAAAGGAACCGTCCCCTTTGTCTTCTTCTCTGCCTCCTGTGAAGCTGTTTGAATTTGCCGGGCTGACCACGATGGCGGCCGCCGTCGCAGTGTGCCGTGCGCTTGGAAAAGTACTGCCTTCTGAGGATACCCGAAAGCTCGGCATCAAATGGGTAAACGACATACTGTTTGAAGGCCTGAAGGTTTGCGGGATACTTGTAGAGGTCGTGGATAGCGCGGTCGTCATAGGGGTAGGCGTGAACATCAATGTCCCTGCCGAAGAGATACAGAAACGACATCCCGAAGTGAGAAATATCGCGGGTTCGGTATATATGGCACAGAGTACGGTGAAGGTATTCCCTGATTTGCTCGCGTTTGAGATCATAGATGCTTACGAGCGGGTTGTCGCCGAGGTATGCGGGGGAGACAGAGGGGACGGTTTCTTTTGTATTGCAGAGTTCGCGAGACAAAAGAAACCGTCCCCTCTGTCTCCTTCGAGACAAACAGGATCGTCCCATTTTTGTCATTCGGGTGCCCCCTTGCTTTCCATCGTAGAAGAATATAAGTCTCTTGAAGTCACCGTCGGCCGGAATATCGCCATCACCCGTCCCGGCGCGACAGAACCTTTTTTGGCGAAGGCGCTTGGGATAACCAACAGCGGCGGGCTTGTCATCGCCTGTGCAGACGGCCGGCAGGAGATTCTCGTAGCCGGTGAAGTGAGTATCAAACATTAAGGACTTGTCAAACAATAACATGTTATTGTTTGACAAATCCCAAGCCTGCCGCTTGCAGGCTCGCCCCGTTGCGCCGCATTCGGAAAGAAGTCAGTTCCGCATATGCTTGATAACTCCGCAAAAAAAGTTTATATTACCTGTGCCCATAAGGGAGCTCGTATGGAGGGGAAAAGGAATGCGATTTATCGGTCGCTGTTTAGGAAGAAGGAATGAGGCAAGGACATGGTGTTTGACAAAATAAGGGACATAATAGCGGAAAAACTGCAAATCGGGCCGGAAGCGATTACCCCGGAAACAAATCTTATGAAGGATCTTGAAGCCGATTCGCTTGATGCGGTTGAGATCATCATGGGGATTGAGGAGGAATTTGAAATCACTGTCCCCGATGAGGAAGCCGAAGGATTTCAGACAGTGGAGGATATTGTGAGATTCGTGGAGTCAAAATAAAGACGGAGCAATAAAACAAAATCGCGTCTCCCCTAAAGGAAACGCGATTTTTCTATCCTGGCTGTTCGCTTGGTCTATGCCTCTGCCGGAGCGCCGACCGGGCATGCCGAAGCGCAAGCGCCACAACTGATGCAAGCGTCTTCATCGATCTTGTAGACATCGCCTTCGCTGATAGCGTCGACAGGACACGCTGATGTGCAAGCCCCACAAGCGATGCAATCATCGCTAATCACATATGCCATTTTCATTCCTCCTCTCAAAGTGATAAAATACTTCTGCAAAAATTATAGCAAACGAGCGTTAAATGTAAACTATGAAAATTTATAGCCTTGTGGGCAAGAGCGGCACCGGAAAAAGCTATCAGGCGATAGGCCTCTCTCATGAAAAACGCATTGAGTACATCATTGACGACGGTCTGTTCATAGGGGCTGGCGCGATTCTCGCGGGCCGCTCGGCAAAACGCGCGGGGACCAAAGTCGGTGCCATCAAGACCGCCCTCTTCAAAGACGACGAGCACCGGAACGAGGTTGTAGCGAAAATCATCGAGGAAAAACCCGCTGCAATCCTCGTCATCGGCACATCCGACAAGATGGTGTCATTGATATGTTCGCGTCTCGGGCTCCCGCAGCCGGAGGAGACCATATATATCGAAGACCTGACGACAATGGACGAGCGGAAAATCGCGCGGCGCTACAGACACGAACTCGGGCAGCATATCATCCCTGCTCCCACCCTTGAAGTGAAAAAGGAATTCTCAGGATATTTCCTGCATCCACTCCGGGTGTTGAAGGATATGCGGGAAGGCCGCTCTGAAGCGACTGAGCGGTCTGTGGTGCGCCCGACATTCAGCTACCTTGGGAATTTTACGATTTCTGACAAGGCTATCATCGACATAGTGGAAGGGACGGCGGCGCGGACACCTGCTGCGGATTCGGTCGAGTCCGTGTTCATAAGCAAGAAGCAAACGGGGATAAGGGTGTATGCCGGGCTTATAGTAAAAAATGGCAATCCCATATTTAAGGTTGCTGAGGATATACAGCTCAGCATCAAAGAAGCCATCGAAAAGATGACGTCGATGAACGTGCTGAGCGTGGAAATAGAGATTCGCGGTTTGATGTGGGAAGTGAAATGAGCTGCCCACCTCCGGCACATGCCTGAATTTTTTGAGCTTGCGTTTGCAGACGCAGGCTCTTATAATATATAGGCTTGTGAAGGCATGCCGTGGACGAGAAAAGCCCGGTTGCTTCGCGAGGCAGTGAGACAAGTGTGAAAAGCCTTTCACACGCCGCCGGAGGCAATTTAATCCTTTTTGCCTCACGCGGAGACAAGGTGCTGGAAAATCAAAACGCTATGGTAGGCAGAAACATTTTTCATTTGAAATTTGTTTCTGCAAGCGGCGATTTATTCGCTGCGTTAAGCAGAAATGAGGCAAAATGTGATAGCGCATGAATATTACGGGAGGATCCGGGGTATCACCATGTGCGGCAGATCATGAAAGGAAGACGAAAATGAAAAATGATATACATCCCGAATATAAGGCCACGAAGGTGACGTGTGCCTGCGGCAACGAGTTTGAGACCAGATCCACTGATGGCGAGATCAGGCTTGACGTGTGCAGCGCCTGCCACCCGTTCTTTACCGGCCAGCAGAAGTTTATCAACCGCGGCGGCCGCGTGGAGAAATTCAAGAACAAGTACAATCTTTAGATCAAAAGCAAGGGGGCAAAGGGGACGGTTCTTTCTGTCTTGCACACAAGACAGAAAGAACCGTCCCCTTTGTCCAGAAAGAACCGCCCTCATTTTGTCCCCTCGCCGCCTTAGCCCAATATTTAGTTGCCGTAGCAATTAAGAAAATGAACAGAAACGGGGAACTAAGACTTGTTCGACAAACTTGATTTCACACTTGAAAAATACGATGAGCTTTCATCAAAGGCGTCTGATCCCGATGTGATCGCAAACCAGCCGGAATGGCAACGCATCATGAGGGAGATGGGCGAGCTTGAGCCTGTCGTAAAGGCTTACAGTTCTTACAAATCCGATAGACAAGCGCTCGCGGATATCGAGGAAATGCTGAATGCAGGAGGCCTCGCGGCGGATGAAAAAGAGCTGTTCAAAGATGAGCTCTCCGAACTGCAGGCGAAAATAAGCGCGGCAGAAGACGAGCTCCGTGTGCTTATGTTGCCCAGGGATCCGAACGACGAGCGCAACGTCATACTTGAAATCCGTGCGGGTACAGGCGGTGAGGAAGCGAGTCTTTTTGCCGGCGACCTGCTGCGTATGTATATCAGGTACACGGAGCGGATCGGATGGAAGACGGAGATACTCGATTTGAACCAGACCGAGCTTGGAGGAGTCAAAGAGGCCGAACTTCTCATCAATGGCAGAGGGGCCTACTCCAGGCTGAAATACGAGAGCGGTGTCCACAGGGTGCAGCGCGTACCCGAGACGGAGGCGTCGGGACGCATACATACTTCAGCTGCGACAGTAGCCGTGCTCCCGGAAGTGGACGACGTGGAAGTGACCATCGACCCGAACGACGTCAGGGTAGATGTTTACCGTTCGAGCGGACACGGCGGGCAGAGTGTGAATACGACGGATTCGGCTGTCAGGCTCACCCATATGCCGACAGGGCTTGTAGTATCGATCCAGGATGAAAAATCCCAGATAAAAAATAAGGACAAGGCATTCAAGGTGCTGCGCGCGAGGCTTTACGACCTTGAGCAGCAAAAACAGCAAAGGGAGCAGTCCGACGCAAGGAAGAGCATGGTCGGAAGCGGCGACCGAAGCGAACGTATCAGGACTTACAATTTCCCGCAGGGGCGCGTATCGGACCACAGGATAGGTTTGACGCTCTATAAACTCCCGGCATTTATGGACGGGGACCTGAATGAAGTGATCGACGCCCTTATCACCAACGACCGCGCCGAAAAACTGAAGGCGTTCGGCGATGCGTAGAGCAAATGTGAAAACAAAAATATTTGACATAAGCAACTACACTGAAGAGGTCATCAGGAAGGCTGATGTAGATTTTGACCCTGAAGCTGTGGACATGATAGAAGATGCGACGGACAAACTGAAACAAGCGGCAAACGTGATAGCAAAGGGAGGGCTTGTAGTCTTTCCGACGGAAACCGTATACGGGCTCGGGGCAAACGCCTTCGATCCCGCCGCCGTGGGGAAGATATACAAAGCGAAAGGCCGTCCGGCTGACAATCCGACAATAGTGCACATAGCCAGACCGAGCGACATCTATCTTACAGGCCGGGATCTGACGGCGAGTACGCTGAAACTCGCAAGCGTGTTTTGGCCCGGGCCTCTCACAATGGTTGTGCACAAGAGGCCCGAGGTGCCGTCCATTACGACCGCCGGCCTTGAGACTGTCGGAGTCAGGCTGCCGGACCATCCTGCCGCGATAGAGTTGATATCCATGTCGGGAGTCCCTATAGCTGCTCCGAGTGCGAATCTCTCCGGAGGCCCTTCCCCGACTAAAGGCAGGCACGCGATTGCTGACATGGATGGAAGGGTTGAAATCATCCTTGTCGGCGCCGACAGCAGAATCGGCATTGAGTCTACAGTTGTAGATATGACGGCATCTTCTCCCGTAGTGCTGAGGCCGGGTTTCCTGTCTGCCGCCGACCTGGCGGAAGAGCTTGGGAAAGATGTGAAAACACATTCTTCGCTGGTAGATGAAAATGAAGCTTCGAATGCAGATACAGACGAGCCGCCGAAATCCCCCGGCATGAAATATCGACACTACGCGCCCGAAGCCGAGATGTATATTATTGAAGGAAAACGTCCGGATGTGGAGAATGAAATCGCGCGGCTGCGAAGCCTTAACGAAAAAGAGGGGCGCAAGGTCGGCGTCATCCTGTTTGACGAAAAAGACTACGTAGACGCAGCGCATGATTTCTATGCGAAGCTCCGCGAGCTCGACGATGCGGGATCCGATTTGATATTGGCGGGAGCGCTTGACAGAGGGGATGGGCTCGGTTTTGCCGTCATGAATCGCATGATGAGAAGCGCCGGCCACCACGTGATCCGTGTGTAAAACGGCGGAATCTGCCAGCCGCCCAAAATCCTGGCAACTCCATGACTCCCGTTTCCCGATTGTTTTTCCCCCTTCCCTGCTGCTCCAGATTCTCCGTAAATTCAAGTGAGCATAGGCGATCAATATCAAGTATAATGATTTATCGGACAATGATAGACGGCTCGTGAAAATGCGAGCTATTCGAAACATGAGGAATGCTGACGCGCGCTAGGCGGATCCCCGCCTTGCCAGTGTTTCCCTGACACAAGAACGGAGAGGGATAACGATGAGAAAAAGGATTTCGGTGGTAGTGGCGCTTGTTTTGGCGCTGTGTTTGGCTGTATCGCTTTCTGCCTGCAGTGGCGGAGGCGGCGAGGAGGCGGTTTCTGATTTTGAAAAGATAACCGAGAGCGGCAAGCTGGTGATAGGGATCACCGACTATGAGCCGATGAACTACTATGACGAAAGCGGCGAACTGACAGGCTTTGATACGGAGTACGCCACGCTGGTCTGCGAAGAACTTGGAGTGGAGCCGGAGTTCATCGAAATCGACTGGGACAATAAAGAGATCGAACTCGACGCAGGAAACATTGACGCGATTTGGAATGGCATGACGTACACGGAAGAACGCGATGAAAATATGGATTTCTCAAACCCCTATGTCCACAACGAATTGGTCGTAGTCGTCAGATCGGACGACGCGGAAAAATATAAGGCCAAAGAAGATCTCGTCAGCGCGAACATCGTCGCCGAGGGCGGCTCGACTGCGGAAGATGTGGTGGTAAAGGACGATATCCTGAAGGATGCGAAGTTTACGCCCGTCGACAGCCTTGTAAATTCCCTTATGGAAGTATCGGCCGGCACTGCCGACGTCTCGGTGGTCGATTCGGTCATGGCGGAGGAACTCGTTGGCAAAGGCGCTTACCAAAACCTCGTCATCATTCCCGGACTGTCACTGAATACGGAGCTTCTCGCAATCGGATTCAGGACTGGCAGCGATCTCCCGGCGAAGGTCAATGAAATCACACAGACGCTTATCGAAAACGGGATGCTTCCGGCTCTCGCCGAGAAGTACGGCCTCAACCTGGCGATTGACACAGAGTGACCGAACTGAAAGAATGCTGCTTGACGTAACTAAAAACTTACTGGAAGGCTTTGCCGTCTCCTGCCAGATTTTCGGCGGCACCCTGGTCTTTGGCATCCCTCTCGGCCTGTTGGTCGCATTCGGGTCAATGAACAGATGGGCGCCATTTAAAAGAACTGTGAAAGCGGAGGGCCGGTTTGCTTCGGTCCTCCGCTCGTTCAAACCCATAGCCTTCATCGTGAGGGTATTCATTTGGATCATCCGTGGCACACCACTGCTGCTTCAGCTTATAGTGATCTTTTTTGGTGCCGCCATCCTGATAGGGCATGCGGTCTTTGACCGGGTGACCGCCGCGATCGTCACTTTTTCGATCAACTACGCCTGCTATTTCGCAGTGATATTCAGAGGGGGTATCGAAGCGGTTCCCAAGGGCCAATTTGAAGCGGGACTGGTGCTGGGAATGACGAGAGCGCAGATTTTCACGAAAGTCACCCTGCTGCAGCTGATCAAACGGATAATGCCCGCCATGAGCAATGAGATCATCACCCTCGTCAAAGACACGGCATTGGCCAGGATCATCGGCGTCACGGAAATCATCTATTACGGCTATCGTTACGTGACGGCGCAGGCGCTGATTTGGCCGCTTTTCTATACGGGTGTTTTTTTTCTCGCGTTCGTAGGGGCGTTGACGCTGCTGTTTGCCTATATTGAGAGAAAATTGGATTACATTAAGATACTGTGAGGCATTTTGATTCATGAAGATACTGGAAGTAGTCGGGCTGGGAAAAAAATTCGACGGTTTCGAGGCAGTAAAAGACGTGAGCTTTTCCCTTGAAAGCGGCGAAGTCCTGGCTGTCATCGGCGCTTCCGGCAGTGGGAAGACGACGCTGCTCCGCTGCCTCAATTTCCTTGAAACCCCTGAGAGCGGCAAAATCATCGTGAAAGGCAAAACCATTTTTGACGCCGAATCACAGACAGGGTACAGCGATTCGCAAATTCGGAAAAACCGGCTTCACTTCGGGCTGGTGTTCCAATCGTTCAATTTGTTTCCGCAGTATACAGCGCTGAAAAACGTGACCCTCGCATGCGAGCTGCTTGCGCGAAGTGAACCGGGCTTCAAGATGGACAAGGTGGAAATCCTTGCGGGGATTGAAGGAAATGCGAGGGAAATCCTTGACAGCGTCGGACTGTCGGACCGCCTGAACCACTATCCACACCAGCTATCGGGAGGGCAGCAGCAGCGAGTGGCCATCGCCCGTGCCCTCGCGCTCCATCCTGACATACTGTGCTTCGACGAGCCGACATCTGCGCTCGACCCCGAGCTTACGGGCGAAGTATTGAAAGTGATAAGAAGCCTTGCCGCAAAGCAGACCACCATGATAATAGTGACGCATGAGATGAGCTTCGCCTCGGGCATCTCGGACAAGGTCATATTCATGGACGAGGGGGCGGCGCTCGCGCAGGGCAGCCCGAAAGAAATTTTGTGCGATTCAAGCAATGCGAGGATACAGGCTTTTTTGCGAAAGATCGATGTCGCAGATGGTGAGTGATGCTTCAAAAAAATCCTCAGGGTGCCTTTCAAATCCCGACTGCCTTTGTGGTATAATCAATTTTCAAATGAACAGGGAGTGAGAGGGACAAAGACAGGATGACGGTGCTCGCCATAGCAGCTGACCACGGCGGCTTTGGGTTAAAAGAAGAAGTGAAAAGGGCGCTTATGGCGGAAGGCCACGAAGTTGTTGACCTCGGGACAGACAGTGTGCAGGCTGTGGACTATCCGATTTTCGGAAGGGCCCTCGCCGAATATATCGCCGGAGGCAAAGCGGAGAAGGGGATCGCCATCTGTGGAAGCGGCATAGGGATGAGCATTGCCGCGAACCGCGTGAAAGGCATAAGGTGCGCCCTTGTACATTCGGAAGAATATGCGAGGCTCGCTGCCGCACACAACGGAGCGAATATGATATCGCTTGGAGGCCGTTTCACAAAGGCCGAAGATGCGGTATTATATATAAATATATGGCTAAACACACCGTTCGGCGAAGGCAGGCACAGACGCCGGATAGAGGAACTTGACGAAGTATAGGATCGGCGGCCGACAGGAGGCAGGCAGATGGGAAACATCTACGTATTTGACCACCCTCTGATAAAGCACAAGACCGCAGTGCTCAGAGACAAGAATACCGGGACCAAAGAGTTCCGGCAGCTCGTCCGCGAGATTTCTGTGTTGATGGGCTATGAAGCCACGAGAGGGCTTCCGCTTCAGGACGTGGTCATTGATACTCCGCTTGCCAAGACCACCGTCAGTATGCTAAGTGACGATGGCGTAGCTATCGTTGCGATACTCCGGGCGGGGCTTTCCATGGTGGACGGCTTCCTCGACCTCGTACCTGCGGCGAGGGTGGGCTTCATAGGCCTGTACAGAAACGAGGATACGCACCGGCCTGTTGAGTATTACTGCAAACTTCCCGACGATATAGCAAACAGGCATATCATCGTTCTTGATCCCATGCTCGCAACCGGATACTCGGCTGTCGAAGCGATAAACCTCATTAAAGAGAGAGGTGGGAAACGTATCAGTTTCTGCTGCATCATCGCGGCACCCGAGGGGATCGACGTTCTGTCAAAAGCCCATCCCGAAGTCGACGTCTTCATTGCGGCAAAGGACAGCCACCTGAACAGAGACGCGTATATCGTGCCGGGCCTGGGAGATGCAGGCGACCGGCTGTATAGCAACAAGTAGCCGATCAAATGCAATACTTCCGCCCGGCGGTAAACAAAGAGGACTGATCGTAATAGATGCCTCTGGGGTATTCGTGCGGAAGGCCGGAGGCGGATAGTAAAGGAAGAGGAAAATGACTGAGAAACTTAGCGGGAACGTATTCGACGTTCTGAAAGAAAGAGGCTTTATCAAACAGACTACGAACGACGAAGAGGTCAGACGCCTTCTCGGCACAGAGAGCGTACGCTTTTACATCGGTTTTGACGCTACGGCGGACAGCCTGCACGTAGGCCACTTCATGCAGATCATGACATTCATGTGGATGCAGAAATACGGGCACAGGCCCATCGTCCTCATCGGAGGCGGGACGACCATGGTCGGAGATCCGTCCGGGCGGCAGGACATGCGCCAGATCATGACGCCGGAGATGATAACAGAGAACGGCAAGAAATTCGTGAGCCTGTTTGAACGGTTCATAGACTTCGCCGGGCCGGGTGAAGACGACGCCCCCGGCAAGGCGATTTTATTGAACAACGCCGACTGGCTGCTGCCTCTCAACTACATCGAATTTCTCAGAGACTACGGGAAATATTTCTCCGTGAACAATATGTTGCGCATGGAGTGCTACAAGTCGAGATTGGAGCAGGGCCTTACTTTCCTCGAATTCAACTACCTGCTGATGCAGTCCTATGACTTCCTTGAGATGTACAGGCGGGTTGGCTGCACCATGCAGTTTGGCGGCGACGACCAATGGAGCAATATCCTCGGCGGCACCGACCTCATCCGCCGCGCTGACGGAGGTCAGGCGTACGGCATGACTTTCACCCTGCTGACCACGAGCGAAGGGATCAAAATGGGGAAGACGCAGGCAGGCGCTCTCTGGCTTGATGCATCCAAGACATCCACATATGACTTTTTCCAGTACTGGAGGAATGTCGAGGATGCGGATGTAAAGAACTGCCTGGCTCTTCTCACTTTTCTGCCTATGGAGGAAGTGAACAGGCTCGGGGATCTGAAAGACAGCGCCATCAATGAAGCCAAAGAGGTGCTGGCGTTCGAAGTGACTAAGCTGGTACATGGCGAGGAAGAGGCGATCAAAGCGAGGGACGCGTCGCGCGCGCTCTTCGCTGACGGCGGCAGCCTGGATGATATCCCGACGAGCGATATTGACGGCGACCGCCTGAAAGAAGGTATCGGCGTCGTGGAGCTTATAAAAGAAATAGGGCTTGTCGCCAGCAACAGCGAAGGATTCCGTACCATAGAGCAGGGAGGGCTTACCATAGACGACGTCAAAATCACAGATGCGAAACTCGTCCTGAATGAAGATGATTTTGCGAGCGGCAGCATTTTGATAAGGAAAGGAAAAAAGACTTTCCACAGGGTGCAGCTGGTATAATAAACCGTGAGAAAATAGCACACAGGGGCGGCTGCGCCGCCCCTCTCGGGCAGGGCCGGGCCCTGCGCAATAGGAACCCCCGAACCTTGTCAGGTCCGGAAGGAAGCAGCAATAAGAGGGATCTCCTATGTGCCGCAGGCAAACCCGGTCCTGCCGGGGATGTGCTATGGAAGAAAAAAGAATGCAAACAAACGACACGCCATACATAGCTATTTATAGAAGGTTTCGCCCGGAGATTTTTGACAAGGTCATCGGGCAGGCTCATGTCGTGAATGTGCTAAAGGCCCAGATAGCCTCGGGCAGCGTACCCCATGCTTATCTCTTCAGCGGGACGAGAGGCACGGGCAAGACCACGATGGCCCGTCTTCTCGCAAAAGGGCTGAACTGCCTGTCGGACGCCGAAAGGCCATGTGGCGTCTGCGAGAACTGCCGCGCAATAGCGGAAGGCGGATTTGTTGACGTTATTGAAATAGACGCCGCCAGCAATAACGGCGTGGCGGATGTAAGGGAAATAAAAGACATCGTCATCTATCCGCCGACATCGGGAAAGTATCGCGTCTTTATCATCGATGAAGCCCATATGTTGACTCAAGCCGCTTCAAATGCTTTTCTCAAGACCCTCGAAGAGCCCCCTGAAAACACAGTATTTATCCTGGCTACGACGGAGCCGGGCAAGCTGCCAGCCACTATCAGGTCAAGATGTCTCAGCTTCGAGTTCAAGAGGCTGCCTCAGGCGCTCATCAAGGAAGGGCTCGCAGGTATTGCCGAGCGTCTCGGGATCGAAGCCGAGGGGATAGCCCTGTCGCTTATTGCCACCGAATCCGACGGTTCCTTCAGAGATGCACTCAGTGTGCTTGAGCAGTGTCTGCCACCTGGCAGGGTAAACCTGACGAGGGAAGATGTCCTTGAAGCTGTAGGCAGTGCAGGGGACGATGCGTTTGCGGAGCTCTCCGAAGCGGTGGAGGCAGGCGACACGGCTGCGGCGTTGCTGAAGCTTGCGGCGCTCATCGCTTCCGGCAAAGAAGTCAGGCGGATCATGGAGGACTGGATAGACTACTATCGCAGCGCACTGTTGATAAAATACATAGAGAAACCCGAGACCTTACTTGCGAGAGCCCCCGAAAATATCGACGAGATCAGAAAGAGGACGGGAAATATAAGCGAGTCGCGGCTGTCCGCGAGCATAGTGAAACTGTCGAAGCTGTACAATGAAAGCCGCTGGCTCTCGCACCCCGGCATACTTCTCGAGATGCTCATAATAGAGCTTTCAGAAGAAGCTCGGTGAAAGATACCGGGAGACGGCGGAAAAGAAGGCGGCGGAATTCTTTTATTGTCTGAACGATAAGAGTGGATTATTTTTATGAGAAATGAGGCAAAGTATGGGTAAGGGCATGAAAGCCGGCAAGAAAAAACATTCGAGCGGAGGCGGCGGAGGCGGCAGCAGAGCCGAGCAGCTGCGGCAGCTCCAGATGATGCAGGCCCAAATGGCGGCAATGCAGGAGGAGATAGATAAAAAAGAGATCGAGACGACAGCCGGGGGCGGTGCCGTCGCAGTCAAAGTAAACGGCAAAAAGGAACTCGTTTCAATCAATATAGACCCCGAGGTCATCGACAAGGACGACCCCGAGACCCTTCAGGACCTGATACTCGTTGCGGTCAATGAAGCCCTCAGACAGATAGGCGAACTTTCACAGTCCGAGATGGAAAAGATGACCGGAGGCCTTGGGCTCCCTCCGGGAATGATCTGATGCCTGTATATCCCGACCCGCTTGAGAGGCTCGTATCGGAACTTTCAAGGTTTGCGGGCATAGGCCGAAAGACGGCGCAGCAGCTCGCGTTCCAAATACTTGCGATGAGCGATGAAGAGGCCGGTGGCCTTGCCGACGCCATAGTCACGGCGAAAAAAGAGCTCCGCCACTGTTCAGTATGCGGCAATTTGACCGATCTCGATCCCTGCGCTATTTGTGGCGATCTGGCTCGCGATGTCAATATGATCTGTGTGGTTGAATCCCCGAAGGACGTTATCGCAATCGAAAAGATGAGGGAGTACAAGGGCCTCTATCACGTACTTCACGGAGTGATAGCCCCGATGAGCGGCATAGGCCCGGAAGATATCAATATCGAAAGCCTCATCATCAGGCTCAGGGAATCCGACAGTGTAGCAGAGGTCATATTGGCGACGAACCCGAATATTGAGGGTGAGGCGACGGCTATGTATCTCGCAAGACTGATAAAGCCTGCGGGTATACGCGTCACGCGTATAGCGTACGGAGTCCCTATCGGGGGCGATATAGAGTACACCGACGGAGTGACGCTCGCAAAGGCTATAGAAGGCCGCAGGGAATTGTGATCGCCTCATCGGTTGGCTACGCGATTTTTTCTGTCGATGTCTTTCTGGCAAAAATCGAAAATCATGCCAGGAATAGAAGCTTAAAATAATCGGAGACGGCGTTTCGCACGAAAGCTTCGTTCATTGATTTACCAATTCGGCTAAATACCATTTGACATACATAGGTGCAAGGTCATATAATAATCGGGCTGCGCACACCGCGCAGATGAGGGAATGAAGGAGAAAAACAATGGCAGTTCCAAAGAGAAAGACTTCGAAGGCGAAAAGGGATTCGCGCAGAGCCCCGAACATGAGGATGTCGGTGCCCGCGCTTTCAACATGCCCTCACTGTCACAACCCCAAACTGCCGCACAGGGTCTGTCCCGTCTGCGGTTGGTATGACGGCAAACAGGTCATCGAAGATTAAAAAACAAGAGGCTGTCCCGGAAACGAGGCAGCCTCTTAAATTCTGTAGATCTTTTGTCTTTCGGTCACTTCGCGGATATCACATCGTCCATATTGTAGAGCCCGGGCTGCTGCTTCACTATGAAGCGAGCTGCCGCGAGCGCTCCCGTTGCGAATACCTTGCGGCTGTAGACTGTGTGCTTCAGCTCTATCACTTCGTCAAGTCCGAGGAAATAGATACTGTGCTCTCCCGGCAACGTGCCACCACGGACGGCGTGTATGCCGAGATCAGTCATATTCGGCTTGTAATCTTTGCCATGCCTGCCAAACAGGTAATTTTTTGGGGCCTCTATTGATTCGTTTACGACATCCGCAAGCATGATGGCGGTGCCGCTCGGGGCATCGGCTTTCATCTTGTGGTGCTTCTCGATGATTTCGACGTTGAAATCATTTTCGAGCGAAGGTGCAGCAAGCCTTATCATCTTTGCAAGGAGATTGATCCCGAGAGACATATTTGCTGTGTTGAAAATCGGCAGGGTTTCCGCTGCTTTGGCGAGAGCGGCTTTTTGCTCAGATCCGAGCGCTGTGGTCGCCACCACTGCGGGAATCTTCTTCTCGATACAGAAGTCCATCAAAGCTTCCGTGAGTGAGAAATTCGAAAAATCTATAACGAGGTCGGCTTCGGGCACATCCCCTGTTGCTGGCAGGGTGAATACCGGAACGGGCCCGTCGTTCGACTCTTTCATATCGATGCCACCGACTACTTCCATGTCCGGGTCTGCTGCGACAGCCTCGTTTATGATCTGTCCCATCTTCCCGATATATCCACTGATTATTATCCTCATAACATTCCTCTCTTTCTTCAATTGATCTTTCTTGCTGTGACACAACGGGTTACACGACACAACGGGGACGGTTCTTTTTGTGCTCCCATCCTTAGACACAGCGGGGACGGTTCCTCTTGTGCCCTCCTTCTGACGCTATCAAATATTCTTCGCACTTTACAGTATAAGCCTGCATCCAAAATCCCTCAAAAATATAAAAGCAGCCTGGGATCATGCCTCGCACACTCAAGCTGCTTTAAAATGAGTCTGTTATTTTCGTCCGTTTACGAGCAGCTCCGCTATCTGTACCGCGTTTGTCGCCGCGCCTTTCCTCACATTGTCCGCGACGCACCAGAAATTGACGCCGCTGGCTACTGAGAAGTCCCGTCTGATCCTTCCGACGTAGACATCATCCGTGCCGGCCGCTTCGCGCGCGAGCGGGTATACATTGTTTGCAGGGTCGTCGCGAAGTACGATGCCCGGCGCAGCTGTGAGCAGGTCTTTGACTTCCTGTATATCGCCAAAGGCCTTTTCGAATTCCACATTGATCGATTCGCTGTGGGAGACGAATACCGGCACACGGACGGCAGTCGCGGTGACGCCGATATTGTAGTCGCCGAGGATCTTGTGTGTCTCGTCAACCATCTTCATCTCTTCCTTCGTATATCCATTTTCGAGGAAAGAGTCTATGTGTGGAAGGACGTTGTTTGCTATCGGATGGGCATAAGCGATGAAGATATCATTTCCCTTAAGCCCTTCTTCGAGGGATTTGATGCCTTTCATCCCCGTTCCGGCTACAGCCTGATAGGTCGAATAAACGATCCTCTTGATCCCGTATTTGTCCTGAAGCGCTTTCAACGGGACCACTGCCTGTATGGTGGAGCAGTTTGGGTTTGCGATGATGTTTTTCTTTGCAAAAGCTTCGAATGCGTCGTCCGGGTTCACCTCAGGCACTACGAGAGGCACATCGGGATCCATCCTCCATTGGCTGCTGTTGTCTATCACCACGGCTCCCGCAGCAGCGGCTACAGGCGCGAACTTCTCACTCGTGGCGCCGCCCGCGCTGAAGAGGGCGATGTCTATGCCCTTGCCTTCGAAAGCATTCTCATCAAGCAGCTGTACTACGTAGTCCTGCCCGTCAAACTGTATAGTGCTGCCCGCAGATTTTTCAGACGCAAACATATAAGCTTTTTCATAGGGAAATTTTCTTTCTTCGAGCACTTTGCGAAATGTGCTGCCGACCAACCCTGTTGCTCCTACTAAAGCAATTACCGGTTTTCTTCCGTTCAATTCCATACTGTATTTACCTCCTTTGCGACTGTAACGCTATTTGCTGTTTTCAATGGCTACAGCTTTCTGAAACTTTCCTGCCACATCGTATTGCTGATTCGCATTAGTATACACCGTTCTCCGTTGTATGTCTGAATAGTCACCGCAATCTATTTCGTCAGCTCGTAGGTATCCCTCGCGATGACAAGCTCTTCATTTGTGGGGATCAGCAGCAGTGCAACTTTGCTATCGTCTGCACTGATGACCGCCTCTTTGCCTCTCACATTATTTCTTTCGTGATCGAGTTTGATGCCCACGCCTTCGATGCCTTCGCAGATAGCCGCCCGCGTATCTATGTCGTTTTCCCCTACGCCGGCGGTAAAGACGATGGCGTCGACTCCGCCCATCTCCATCCTGAAAGCGCCCATGTAAAAGCGGACTTTTTGAGCGAAGATTTTCAGCGCGAGCGCAGCGCGTCCGTTGCCGGACGCGGCCGCTTCGCCGAGGTCCCTGAAATCGCTGCTCACGCCGGAAACGCCGAGCACACCGGATTTTTTGTTCAGTATATTCAGCACTTCTTCGGCGGAAATGTTTTCTTTTTCCATTATATATGTGATGATCGCGGGGTCGAGGTCGCCGGAACGGGTGCCCATCGGAAGGCCCGGGAGCGGAGTGAAGCCCATTGAAGTGTCGAGGACTTTCCCGCCTTTGACCGCCGCTATGGAAGAGCCATTGCCGAGGTGGCAGGTGATGACGTTTATATCTTTCAGGTCTTTGCCGAGCATGGCGGCCGCGCGTTCAGATACATATCTGTGGCTCGTCCCGTGAAATCCGTATCTGCGCACCCCGTATTTCTCATAATACTCGTAAGGGATGGAGTACACGTAGGACTCGGGCGGCATGGTCTGATGAAAGGCAGTGTCAAATACCCCTACCATCGGGGTCGAGGGCATGAGTTCCCTGCAAGCCTCTATTCCGAGAAGGTTTGGCGGGTTGTGGAGAGGTGCCAGCTCAATGCATTCTTCGAGCGCCGCTATCACATCGTCGGTGATCTTGACGGAGCTTGCGTATTTTTCTCCGGCGTGTACGACGCGGTGTCCGACCGCCCCGATTTCGCTCATGTCGCCGATTACGCCGTGATTCTGGTCCACTATGGCTTCAAGCACATTGCCTATGGCGTCCTTGTGGTCCTTCATAGATGTTTCGAGCACAAATTTATCTTCATCGCCGATCTTTTCGTGCTTCAGTATGGAGCCGTCCATGCCGATCCTCTCGACGAGCCCTTTCGCGAGAAGAGCCTCTGTCGTCATGTCGAGCAGTTGGTATTTCAGAGACGAGCTTCCACAATTAATTACCAATACTTTCAT
>JAISAW010000003.1 GCA_031266515.1 Eubacteriales Family XIII. Incertae Sedis bacterium | reverse complement strand
CGCGCGGCAAATACCGTGGTGCTTGGGGCTCTTCTCGCGAAAGTAGCTATCGTCGGCAATGACTCCCTCATAGCTGCGCTTCACGAAAAGTTCAACAAGAACGCGAAAGTCGCTGAGCTGAACACAAAGGCTTTCCAGACCGGATATGACTTTGTGAATAAGGCATAAGCGCGGCTGAAGAAAGAAGAGAGGCCATACCGATGTACATGCCGACGATGCGAGTAGACATAGACATATCCAGAGAACAGCGACACGCGTTTTGTGACAGAGCCCGCAGGTCTGCGCATGGATACCTTATGGCCAATGAAAAATAACTTAAACACGGGCCGGGGCGAAAAAGCGAATTTGATTGAAACGCTCCGGCCCGCTTGATTTGGGAGAGAAGTGTGAAAAACCTTTCACACGCCGCCGGAGGCAGCTCAATTATTTTTACCTCAAGCGGGGGCATCGTGTCAGGTAGTGAAAACGTTACAAATAGGACAGGAACATCTTTCATAGGAAATTTGTTTCTGCAAGCGGCGATTCACTCGCCGCGCTAAGCAGAAATGAGGTAAAAAATGGAAATTAAGTTTGCTGCCAGAACAGATCTCATGCAGGCTTCGGAAATTCGCGAAGCGTATAAACTTTCAGCAATACCAGGACTCATTGCTTTCTCGGGCGGCGCGCCCGATCCTACCACGTTCCCGGTAGAAGAGCTGAAAAAATCCGCTGTCAGGGTGTTCGACCAATACGGCCCGTTGGCGATCCAGTATTTCATGACGGAAGGCTCCCCCGAGCTCAGGGAATGGATCGTAGAGCATATGAAGAAGACGAGGAATATAAATGTCCCTGTCGAAGAAGTCGCGATCATAGACGGCGGGCAGCAGGGCCTTGACTTCACTTCAAAGATATTCATAAACGAAGGCGACATACTGCTCTGCGAAAACCCGACTTACCAGGGCGCGCTGAATGCGTTCAAGGCTTACAATCCCACATTCATGGGAGTGGAAACCGACGACGACGGCGTCGTGCCGGAAGCCCTCAGGGAAGTCCTCTCCAAAAATGATGTAAGAATGATTTATGTAAACCCAGATTTCCAGAACCCGACAGGCCGCAGGTGGACCCTCGAACGCAGGCAGGCTTTCATGGATGTCATCAAAGATTTCGATGTAGTGGTGCTCGAAGACGACCCTTACGGCGATCTCGCCTATGACGGCTCCCTGATGCCTCCGCTCAAATCGTATGACGAAAAAGGGCAGATCATCTATTTGAGCTCATTTTCAAAGATCGTCGCACCAGGGCTGCGCGTAGCGTGGGTGAGCGCCTCTCCCGAGATACTGGAGAAATACATCTTTGCGAAGCAGGCGGCGGATCTCCAGGCGTCAACACTCTGCCAGATGATCATCGCGGATTTCCTCAAAAACAATTCTTTGGACGATCACCTGAAACTCGTGAGGAAAGTATACGAGAGAAAAGGCGGGGTGATGATAGACGCCATCCGAAGGGAATTCCCTGATTCGGTGAAAGTGAATACCCCAAAAGGCGGACTTTTCCTGTGGGGCGAGATGCCTCAGGGCGTGGACACTCTTGAGGTGCTCCGCAAATGCGCCGAAAACAAAGTGGCGTTCATCAACGGCAGGGCGTTTTTCCCGGAGAGCGGACATGACAATTGCTTCCGCCTCAGTTTTTCCGCGGCCCCCGAAGACCAGATCCCCGAGGGCATCCGAAGGATGGCTGAAGTCATCAAGACTTTTGTATAGGCGCTTCGCAGACATTGAATAAATAAACACAAGGTGAAAAAGTATGGATTTTGCTAAGAAACGTTGGATCAGTCTGGTCGCCGGTTTTCTTATTGAAGTGATGTCAGGGTTTGGCTTCGCGTTCAGCGTGGCTATCCTGCCGCTTTCGGAGGAACACGGGTGGTCGCTTAGCCAGCTATCGATAGTCTTTACTGTAAGCTCGGTCGTGATGATGCTCGCCGCGCCGACAGTCCTTCCATTTATGCGCGCGAGGCTGAGCATATCCAAATGCATTTTGATCGGCGCAATACTGTTCGGCGGAGGTACTGCGATCGGCGGCCTTTCAAACAACCTGGTAATCTTTATATTCTTTTACTCGGTTGTGAGCGGCATAGGCACCACGCTTACCTATCCGCTTCTGCTGGCATTTTCAGTTGACGCCTTTCCCGACAAGGGAGGGTTTGCGAGCGGCTTTGTCGCGTCGGGCCTTGCGATAGGCTCCTTTATCTGGTCACTGGTCACGCCGAGGGTGTATGCGGCCGTCGGCAGTATGTCGACGTTCATCACCCTCTACGGCGTACTCGTCCTTGTCGTCATCGGTGCCCTTTCATTCCTGTTGTTCAATAAACCGGATGATTTCGCGATCATGAAAAAAGTGAGCGAAGGGAAAAAAGGGATCGCCGAAAAAGTTGAAGTTTGGTCGTATAGTTTAAAAAACAGAAAGGAGATGGTACAAAGCAAGTTATTCTTTATCGTTTTTTTCGCAGTAGTCTGTATTTGTATTTGTGCTCAAATGGTTGTCACGCAAGTGTCGCCGATCATGCAGTTGACGTTTGGGCACACAGCGGAAGCGGCTGCTTCAATAGTTGGCTTCTATGCACTCGCGAATTTCGCAGGCAGGCTGATTTGGGGAACTATCTCCGACAAGATCGGGAGGTCTTTCGCGCTCCTTTGCATAGTCACTATCATGTGCGGGGCAATGGTGATGCTTTGGCAGATCCATATCCCAACAGCCTACATCATCGCGATGCTTTTTGTCGGCAGCTGCTACGGCGGTACGGCCGCGATACTCACCCCGCTCACGGCGGATATATTCGGATCAAAATACATCACTGAAAACTACGGGATCATGTACATGGTCTATGGGCTTGCCGGCATCATCGGCAGCCCTGTCATCGCATTCATCAAAGACAACACAGGTTCATACGATCCGGCGTTTATCGTCGGAGCCGGCTTCGCTTTGCTCGGAATGCTGCTTGCGTTCATGCTTTTCCGTGTGATAGCGCCAGCGAGAAAAAAACAGCTTCAGAAAAGTAGTTGATTCGACAATCGCGGAATTGTTCGTTCGTTGCTTTTATACGTTTTATATGTTGAGAGGAGAAAGGAATATGAGCGATATTGACAATAAGACCTCAACTGACAGCGGCATACAAATCGAAAAAGAAGACCTTAACAGGGAACTGAAGAGCAGGCATATTCAGATGATCGCCCTCGGGGCGGCCATCGGCGTAGGGCTCTTCTACGGCTCCGGGTCGGTCATCGGCGCAGCCGGGCCTTCGGCGCTGTTCGGTTATGTATTTGTCGGAATAGCAATCTTCATCATCATGAGGTGCCTTGGCGAGATGAGTGTACAGGAGCCGGTATCCGGCGGCTACATTTCATTTACTTCAAGGTACATCCATCCCTTCTTCGCGTGGTACATGATATGGACGGGGATCATCGTCACATTGATGGTCGCCGGCGCGGAGTTTATAGCTGTAGGTGATTACCTCAGGGTATGGTGGCCGGATTGCCCGATCTGGGTAGGCCCCGCCGTGATGATCGTGATCATCCTGGTAATCAATATATCCGTTGTGAAAGCATATGGCGAGCTTGAGTTCTGGCTTTCACTGATCAAGGTCGTGGCGATCATAGCCATGATCCTCGTCGGCCTCATGATCATAATTTTCGGCGTCGGCAACGGCGGCGAACCGGTAGGGATAAGCAATATCTGGAAGCACGGCGGGATGTTCCCGAACGGTGTCGGAGGATGGGTCTCAAGCCTTATGTTTATCGTATTTGCATTCTCCGGGACGGAGTTCGTGGCAAATGCCGCCGGCGAAGCTGCGGATCCCGCAAAGACGATCCGCAGCGCGATCAACCAGGTCACCCTCAGGATACTGATCTTTTACATCGGAGCGATTTTCGTCATCCTGTCCATCTTTCCCTGGAACGAAATCGGGACATTCGGCAGTCCTTTCGTAGCGGTCTTTTCGCAGGTCGGCATCCCATTCGCCGGCGATATCCTGAATATCGTCTGTATCTCAGCGGTGCTCTCCATGCTGAACTCGGTGATGTACTCATCGAGCCGCCAGTGGTTCAACATGTCTCTGCAGGGAGAAGCCCCCAAAGCTCTCAGCAAGAAGAGCAAAAACAACATTCCGATCGGCGGGGTATTGCTCCTTCTCGCTGTGGATGTCACGGGTATCATCATCACACTTATCCTCGTTTACACAGATACCCCCGACCCGTTTGCCACGTTCACTTCGGTTTCGGTATTCAACATGATGGCGACGTGGGTATTCATCCTCATCGCACACCTGAACTTCCGTAAAAAATATACGAAGGAAGGAAGGCTCGACGACATCAAATTCAAAGCTCCCGGATACCCGATACTGAACTATGTGGCACTTGCGCAGCTCGTCTTCATAGGGGTGACAATGTGTATGAATCCCGGGACAAGGATCGGCATGATCATCGGCCCGATCCTCATGACCGTCGCGTACATACTGTACAGGACAGTTTGGGTAAGGTTCAAGGCGAAGAACCAGGCGATTGCCGAAGCAGCTTCTCAACAAAAACAGGAGGCGGACAAGCAGTAACAGGAAATACTGCAATAAGACAAGACCTTTCATGTGAAAGGCTCCTCACTTTCTTTTATTGCTCCGCCAACTAAACATCGCGTTTCCTGGCGAGATGGTTTGGCGACCTGCGAGGCGTTGGAACGCAGGCGTAGTGGTGGTATTACGGCGAGGCTTTGCAACGAAGCAGGACGGCAAAATAGCAGCCAGGAAGCGCGATGTTTAGTTGGCGGAGCAAATATATTGGCAAGAGACCCTGTGATATTAGCGCAGGGTTTCTTGTGAGAAGGGCTAACTGTTCAGACACACACTGGAGATTGGCAGAAATTCTGTGGTTTGTAAGCAGTAACGTTTCTTGTGAGAAGGGCTTTTGGAAGCAAAAAAATTTATACTTTGCATATAAATCAATGTATTATTATTTCGGGATTACTTTTGAAAGACGGATACCGGGGCATGTGCGGAGACCGCGGCGGGATTCCGGTAGCGACAAGTGAAATGAGGCTGAAGATGAAAACCCTTTACTACAACGGAAATATCCACACTATCGAAGAAGCGCACCCGGTGGCAAACGCCATGGTCGTTGACGAAAATAAATTCTCTTTTGTCGGAGACGAAGCCGACGCCAGAACGAAGATCGACTCCGAAACCGCAGAGGTGGATCTCGGAGGACGGCTCGTCATCCCGGCATTCAACGATTCACATCTCCACTTCATCTATACTTCAAAGAAACTCAGCCGTGTCGACTTGGGTGGCAGCGACAGTGTCGGGGAAATCGTATCGCGCATGGGCAAAGGCTTGGAAAGCCACAGCGGCGGGGCAGCGAACTGGCTTATAGGGGAAGGTTGGAACCAGGACTATTTTTCTGACAAAAAAAGGTTTCCGACCAGATTTGACCTTGATGAAATTTCAAGCGAGATCCCAATTCTGATCACACGCGTCTGCGCGCATATTGGAGTGGTGAATTCGGCGGCTCTCCGCAAAATCGGGTTAGACAGAGATACCGCGATCCAGCACGGGGACCTCGTCGGGCTGCTGCCGGATGGAGAGCCGGATGGCGTCGTCAAAGAAAAATTCCTCATATCCATGATTGCGAATATTTCAGATATGGACAAAGACGAACTCAAGGAACTCATCCTCGTCGGCCAAAAGAAGCTTCACGAAAAAGGCATAGTCTCCATTCAAAGCGACGATGTCCCCTACGTGAACGACTCCGATTACAATCTGTTGCTCAGTACGTTCAGAGAGTTGGAGGACGAGGGGCTTCTGCAGATGCGCCTCGGCGAACAGGTAAATCTCGGCACTGTCCCGGCAATGGAAAAGTTTTTTTCCGAAGGCTACGGATACGGATGGGGGACGGAGAAAGTCCGCGTCACTTCCACAAAGCACATGCTCGATGGCTCTCTCGGCGCGCGCACGGCGGCACTCAGACAGCCCTATGCCGACGCCCCGCAGACGTCAGGCCTGTTGAGTGTGCTACCGGAAGACCTGAACGAACTTGTAAGAATATCCAATGCTCACGGCTGTCCTGTCGCAGTACACGCCATAGGTGACCGCGCCATAGAACTGATACTTGATTCAATTGAAAATGTCAGGGAAGGCGGGGACCAGAGCATAAGGCACGGCATAGTCCACTGCCAGATCACTGATACACCAATGCTCGAACGGATACAAGGCCTGAAAGCGATCACTCTGATCCAACCGATATTTATTGACTACGATATGAATATGGCGGAAAGCCGTGTCGGCCCCGAACTGGTCGCCACATCGTATGCATGGAAAACCATGATGGACATGGGAATCCATGCGTCGTTTGGCACGGACTCCCCGGTGGAGCCCTTTGACCCGATGCGGAATATATACTGTGCAGTCACTCAGCAAAATATCACAGGAGAGGGGAAGAGGGTTTTCCTTCCCGCCCAAAAGGTAAGCATGGATGAAGCGGTCCGCGCCTACACTTTCGAGAGCGCCTATGCGTCCGGGGAAGAGGGTATCAAAGGCACGATAGCCGCAGGCAAACTTGCGGACTTTGTGGTCCTCGACCATGACCTGTTCGACCTTGAGTCATACGAAGATATCCTCGACACCAAAGTCCTTGCGACGGTATTTGACGGAAAGGCGGTTTACGACCCAAATTCCATCCTCTAAACCGCGAGGAATGGGCGGACAAAATGGGAGACAAAAAAGAACCGTCCCCATTTTGTCCCAATTTGGTGTACATCCGTGACATTCTTGGCCATGCAGATTTGAAGACAACCGAAATATATGCCAAAATTGACGGGGAAATGAAACGCAAAGCGCTTGAAAAAGCATATCCAAATATCACGCCTTCAGACAAAATCCCTCTATGGCAGCAAGATGACGATTTGTTGGAATGGCTTCAAAACCTGGGTAAGCCGTGACGGGGTGAAGAAACTGGGAGTCGGATGTTATGTAAAGAAAATCAAATCAAAAGACTGTAATTCAGCGGCTTGTTATGCTACACTCAACATAACGTCCGGCTTTCCATAACCGGCGTATTCGGGTTTCAACCCATCCATCTTCAGGTCAATCAGTACATAGGCTTTCAGAATTTTGTTATAAAATACCATATCTTGATTATTCCGATATCGGAATAATATTGAGTATTCCGATTCCCGGATTATTCCGAGTTTATCAAACTGAAGCTGGAAACCCAAGAGAAATACTTGTGCCTCCAGCTACAAAGAAGA
>JAISAW010000117.1 GCA_031266515.1 Eubacteriales Family XIII. Incertae Sedis bacterium | reverse complement strand
TTTTTCATTAGTCGCGTTCCGTCTTGGTATAAATGTTTTACTTGAACTAAACAACTAAGGTCAACATCAATTATGTCTGATCTATAAGACTGATACAAATGCTCATCTGATATATTTCCTATCACAGCATATTCATCAGTCATTCTTATAATGCTTTTTTACTCCCACTCAATCGTCCCAGGCGGTTTGCTCGTCAGGTCATACAGCACCCTGCTCACCCCATCCACCTCGTTCACCATTCTGTTCGCGATGGTTTCGAGAAGTTCGTGGGGGAGCCTGGCCCAGTCGGAAGTCATGCCGTCTACGGAGGTGACAGCGCGTACGCCTACTGCGTAGTCGTAAGTCCTGGCATCGCCCATGACTCCGACGCTGCGGATGTTTGGGAGTACGGTGAAGTACTGCCACACGCTTTCAGGCGAATTGTGGACGCCTGTTTCGTCAAACAGTTTCTTGTTGTATGCGTCAATTTCTTCGCGCAGGACGGCGTCCGTGTCGCGGATGATTCTCAGCTTGCCTTCAGTCACTTCCCCGAGGCAGCGGATGGCGAGCCCGGGGCCCGGGAACGGCTGCCGCCACACGAGTTCGCTTGCAATTCCAAGCTCTTCGCCAACGGCTCTCACCTCGTCTTTGAAAAGTGTCCTGAGAGGTTCGAGGAGCTTCATCTTCATATCCTCAGGAAGCCCTCCAACGTTGTGGTGCGACTTTATCACCGCCGCCGCGCCGCCGCCGCCGCCGCTCTCGACGACATCGGGATAGATGGTCCCCTGAAGAAGAAAGTCTATCCCGCCTTCCTCTTCGCTCAGCCTCGCAGCTTCCTCCTGAAAGACTTCTATGAATTCGGCGCCGATGATCTTGCGTTTCTCCTCCGGCTCGGTCACGCCGGAGAGCTTTGTCAAAAATCGTTCTTCAGCGTCTACACGGATTATCTTCATGTTGAACTGCTTGCCGAAGACATCCATGACCTGGTCGCCTTCGCCCTTTCGCAGCAGGCCGTGATCCACAAAGACACAGGTCAGCCTGTCCCCTATGGCGCGGTGCGTCAGCACAGCCGCCACGGATGAGTCGACGCCGCCGGAGAGAGCGCACAGCACCTTGCTGTCGCCTACAGTTTCCCGTATATCATGGATCTTCTCATTTGCGAAGTTCTCCATCGTCCAGTCGGGCGAGAGCCCGCAGATTTTGTACAGGAAATTCTCAAGCAGCTTCTGGCCGAACGGGGTGTGGTAAACCTCCGGGTGGAACTGCACAGCGTAGAGGCCGCGCGCCTTATCCTCCATGGATGCTGTCGGCGTGCTGTCCGTACGCGATGTGACGGCAAATCCTTCGGGAGGGATTTCGATATAGTCCGTGTGGCTCATCCAGCAATGCTGTTCGCCGGGTATATCAGAAAACAATTCACTTTCGGGTCTGTCTGCCTCCCTGTGAATCCTGATCTTGCCGTATTCCTTGAAGTCCGGGCTGACAACTTTGCCGCCCAAGGTGTAGGCCATCAGCTGGGCCCCATAGCATATCCCGAGTACAGGCGCTTTGACCTCGTAGAATGATGGAGGCAGGGAAGGCGCTCCCTGCTCGTAGACGCTGGATGGGCCCCCTGTAAAAATGAAACCCGCAGGCTTTCCTTCAGCCTCGAGTTTTTCCATCAATTTCTCGTACGGTACTATTTCGCAGTAGACCTTCGCTTCCCTCACCCTTCTGGCAATGAGCTGATTGTACTGTCCGCCGAAATCGACAACCCATATAGTCTTATGCAATTCATTTCCTCCGTTTTCGTCGTCAGTATTAATAGTTGTATTCTTTAAGCACTTCCGCCAGTTTCGCCGCATTCTCCGAAAGGCGTTCTCCCATCCTTTCGCTCTCCTTGACCTCGTTTGCGGTTCGATGGATCATGTCCCTCATTTGCTCAATATCCTCATTTATGTTGGCAACGCTTTCGTTTTGCCGCTCGAACGCCTTGTTGGCGGACGTCAGCAGCTCGCCGCTCGCGTGGATCCCGGCTACGATTTCTTCAAACGCGACGACAGCTTTTTCGCTCAGTTTGGCACCTTCTTCAACCTTTGTCAGCGCATCGTCGATGATGCTGTCCGCGTACTTGACCGAGTCGGAACTTTTTGCAGCCAGATTCCTCACCTCATCTGCAACCACTGAGAACCCTCTGCCAAATGCGCCCGCATGCTCCGCTTCAACAGCGGCGTTCAAAGCCAGGATGTTCGTCTGGAACGAAATAGACGTGATGCGGTCGGATATAGTGGACAGGTTTTCAAAACTTCGCCTCACCAAAGCCACCGCTTCCGCCATCATGGTGATCTGCTCAGCGCCTTTCGCCGCCTTGTCCTCAATTTCATAAATCAACTGCGTGGTCTTGCTGAGCGCCTCGGTGTTTTCATGTATAGCTTTCGCAATCATATCGGCGGAAATCACGATATCGTCTGCGATACTCACTTTGACGTCTTCCCTTCTGACGAGTTCAAGCGCCTCGGACCGCATCTTTCCGGCGCTTGCATTCAGGCTGTTCGTGCTTGATACGACAGTATCGAGCATCTGTGCGAGCTTTTCCACCATTTCCTGTTGGACGTGCGCAAGCTCGTCTTTGTCGCTCCGCTCCTTTATGAATACAGAAAATTCACCCTCGCTTATATGCTTGAAAACGTCTATTTGCCGCCTGGTGCTTTGGACTATATCCATGAAAGCCTTCCCGAGCGCCCCTATTTCATCATTCCCTTCATACTTCATCTCTATATCGAGGTCGCCGACCGCCAGTTTTGACGCTGCCTCTGTCGCATCGTCCACAGGCTTCTTCACCCTTCGCTTTATATACACCACTGATATCCACGCGCAGACGACGGTAAAAAGCAGGATTATCAAGGAAATCCTGACCGCGAACCAAGCCACGTTTTGCATCACGGCACCCATCGCAATATCGACGCCCACGACGCCTACGACATCTTCGTTGCTGTTAAAAATCGGCGCATGTCCTGAAATCAAAAGCCCGAATTCGCCGGACTCGTATACCTCAGTATGCGTTATGATGCCGTTGTCAGCAGTTATGGTAAATTCATCGGAATAGTAGCTTGCGCTTTCATGCGTGAGAAAACCATATTCGTCTTCGCCTTCGATCGACACAGCGGGATTGAAGCCTTCTACATAGTAGATGACATCTCCGTCAACTATCTCGGAACTAAGCAAATAGAGGAACCTGGTGTCAAGCGCGATGGCGGTCTCATCAGCCGTTTCCTTTATATGATCCCATTGCTCGTCTTTCTTTTGGGTTTTCAGGGCCTTTTCCATGCTGTCGCCGTCCACTATGGCTGCGACAGTGATCGCTATCGCTTCAGCCTTTTCAGCATTGCGTTTGACAGTCTCGTCCCGATAGAAACCGTAAGAGAAAATACCGACTACCACCGTGCTGACCACTATCATCATCACCACCAATGCGGATACCTTTGTCAACAAAGATTTTCTCTTTTCCAGCCTCATGCCCTTCCTTATCGTTCGTCCGGCATCGTTCGCCAGGCACAGCCTTTCACCAATTTACCACAATATCTCACACATCCGTATTGCCCGGCAACCCCTGGGCAAAACCACCGGCCCCTGCAAACCGTTACAGACGTACGCCGGAGATTTGCAACCCGAGCCTCGCTTGCTGAGGCTCCGCTTCGTGCAGCTGCGAGGAATTCCGCCTATTGTGTGAACAATAACGGCAAACCCACCATCATCGAGGGCCTGTCAGCCTATCCATTGGCCGTCTGGCTCTGTTCCTTCAAAATGACGTCATGCGCCCCGCCTTCGACTATACTCGTCGCCGAGACCTGCGTGAGCTTTGCCCTTTCCTGAAGCTCGCTTATGCTCAGCACTCCGCAGCT
>JAISAW010000112.1 GCA_031266515.1 Eubacteriales Family XIII. Incertae Sedis bacterium | reverse complement strand
CCAAATGGTAATGCCAAATGGTAATGCCAATACTGTTCACTGGAAGTTCTTATTAAGGAGTATGAGGAAATGAATAAGAGCAATAATTTCAGGCGATTCTTAGTTTTATTCTCATTCGGTATTGCTTATGGCTTCATGTATGTAATGCCCTACATGAAATCAAGTTTCTACGATCAGATGATAGCCGCGATGGGTGTGACAAACGCCCAGCTTGGCGCACTGATGACTTACTATACGATAGCGCTTACCATATCTTACTTGCCGGGCGGCTGGATAGGCGACCGTTTCAAACCGAAGCCGGTACTGCTGGTATCGATATTCGGACAGGCTATACTCAGTTTTCTTTTCATGGTCACCTACAAGAGCTATACGATGGCCATATTGATCTGGGTGCTTATGGCCCTTACCGGCGGTTTTGCATTTTGGCCTTCGCTCATGAAGGGGATCAGAATGCTCGGCAAGGATGAGGAGCAAGGGCGCATTTATGGTATCTTCGCGGCGCTGAATGGCGTAGGGTCGCTGATCCTCAGCTTTGTGATGCTGGGTGTGATGGCGGTCGTCGGCAAGGCAAGCCTCGTCACCGGCTTCAGAAGCGCTCTCGCATTCATGGGCGGCCTGTCTATTGTATCCGGGCTGCTCATACTCTTCTTTTTCGACGGGAAAGCGACATTCGGCGATCCGGAAAAGAAAGATGAGTCGGCTTCGTTCTCGCTCAGGGATTTTGGGGCCACCTTCAAGATCCCCGGAGTGTGGATCATGTCACTGCTTGTCTGGAGCTTTGTCACGGTTCTCGCCGCGGCAAGCTATCTGACCCCATATAGCACAAGCGTACTCGGCCTTTCACCCGCACTTGCAGCGAGCATGGGGATGATCAGGACCTATGGGTGCCGGCTTGTGGGCGGTCCGCTCGGCGGGTTCATTGCGGACAAAGGGTTCAAGTCCGTCGGGAAAGAGCAGATCTTCGGCAATGCTTTTTGCCTTGTGACCATAGCCCTTTTCCTTTTCGTTCCAACCGGCATGAATCAAGGCGTACTCATCGCCATGATATTGCTCGTCGGCGTAGCGATGTTCACTATCAACGGGACGATGTTCTCTATTCAGTCGGAACTCGGCATACCCGTAAGGATGTCAGCCACAGCTATCAACATCGCTACGCTGATCGGATACCTCCCCGATATGTTTGTGCACACGCTGTTTGGGAAATGGCTCGATCAATACGGCGACGCCGGGTATCGGACGATTTTCATCTACACGATCGTCACTACCGCAATCGCGATTGTCGTGGCCTTCATTGCCGTCAACCAGGCGAAGAAAGTCGCCGCAAGAAAGAAAGCGGAAGAAGAGTCAGCTTGAGGAACTGTTGGGAAATAACATGAACAGATAGCGCAGGATTTTTTTCGCCGGGCAAGGCGGTGGGTTCCGCCAATGAAGCCCGACGGAAAAAAGACAAGCAAGATGCATAAGTTATTTCCCAACAGTTCCTAAGTAAAGGAGGGAGATGGATATGGGTAGCAGCAAGGCGGTTCTCGATAGTTCCCGCTGCAAAGGGTGTGGATACTGCGTGGAAGAGTGCCCCAAAGACGCGCTTTTCTTCGGGAAACACACGAGCGACAAAGGCTATACGACAGTGGAGCTAAACGAAGAGGCATGTATAGGCTGCGGAGTGTGCTATCGCGTTTGCCCCGACTATGTGTTTGAAATCGTTGAAGCAACCGAGTAGAGAAGGAGCGATGATGGAAAAGGTATTGATGAAAGGCAATGAGGCGATGGCCGAGGCCGCGCTTCGCTCCGGCTGTCGTTTCTACAGCGGCTACCCTATCACGCCGCAGACGGAGATACTGGAGTATCTGTCATGGAGGCTTGACGAAGTGGGCGGGACATTCGTGCAGGCTGAGTCGGAACTCTCAGGGATAAATATGCTTCTCGGCGCGTCTGCTGCAGGGGCGCGTGTCCTTACGAGTTCGTCCGGCCCCGGGTTTTCTTTGAAGCAGGAAGGGATTTCCTATTTGGTGGCAGCGGACCTCCCTGCCGTGATCATCGACGTGATGCGCATAGGTACCGGGCTTGGGGACATAATGCAAGGCCAGGGAGATTACCTCCAGCTCACAAAAGGCGGAGGCCACGGCGACTACCACACGATAGTCCTCGCGCCAAATTCAGTACAGGAAAATTCCGACATGATGGACCTCGCGTTTGACCTTGCGGAAAAGTATCGCCATCCCGTATTGATCGCTTCGGACGCGGCGATCGGGCAGATAGCGGAAGCGGTCGAACTGAAAGAGTTCAGGGAGCACGACAGGGACAAATACGAATGGTCCATCAAAGGCTGCAAGAAGGGTGACGAACAGAGAAAGATCCAAAACACGTACTACACGATGCCGTCGTACCCGGAATACCTTAAAGCGAAATATGCAGGGATGGAGTCAAACGAGCAGCGCTGGGAAAGCTACCGGGTCGAGGACGCCGAGGTGATAGCAGTGGCGTATGGCATCAGCTCAAGGGTGTCAAAAGAAGCTGTGGATATCGCCCGTGAGAAGGGTCTGAAAGCAGGGCTCATCCGCCCTGTCACGCTGTGGCCGTTCCCTGTCAAAGCCTTTGCCGGCCTCAAATCTGTGAAAGCCTTCATCTCCGTGGAAGTCAACATCCTCGGGCAGATGGCAGATGACGTAAGGCTTGCCACGCAGTGCAAATACCCTGTTGGCTCCTACGGGACATTTTACGATATCCCGGATCCGGATGTGTTGGTTGAAAAAATCGAGGCTTTTTATGAAAAGGAGAGGGAAAAATGAATCTCAAAGTCCCTGAGTCCATCACTTTTGCGAAGACAGGGTTTTGCCCCGGCTGCGGCCACGGCATTGCCATCAGGCTCATAGCTGAAGTCATGGAAGAGATGGCGCTTACTGAAAAATTGCTCGCAGTCGTCGATGTGGCGTGCAGCTCCCTGGCTATCGACATGTGGAGGTTTGACACCGTGATGGCGGCGCACGGCCGCCCGATACCGACGGCTGTGGGCGTCAAGCACATCAGGCCGGAAAACCCTGTGATGGCTTATTTCGGTGATGGCGCCGCATACAACATCGGGATGGCGGAGACGGTGCACGCCGCTCTGCGAAATGATAACATCTGTGTTTTCGTAGTCAACAACAGCGTCTTTGGGATGACGGGAGGGCAGATGGCTGCGACCACCCTTCCCTGGCAGAAGACAGTCACGTCCCCTTACGGGAAAGATCCGAAGAAGTATGGGACCCTGGATATTACAAAGGTAATAGGTCAAATGGATATCGCGTACCTCGCCAGAGGGGAGCTGTCCGGTGCCGCCGGGATCGAGCAGAGTAAAAAAATGATAAAGAAAGCATTTGAAAAGCAGCTCGCAAACGAAGGGTTTTGCCTTGTCGAACTCCTTTCCGAATGCCCGACAAACCTCGGAATGGCCCCGGTCGATATGATGAAGCACGTCCACACTGCAATGGCCGGCTACTTCAAGCCAGGGGAATTTATCGACAAAGGAGGAAGTGGGCGATGATAGAGATGGTTTGCGCAGGATTTGGCGGTCAGGGCATTCTGACGTCAGGGCTCATCCTCGCCGAAGCAGGGATGAAGCTCGGGAAAAACGTATCGTGGTATCCGTCGTACGGATCTGAAATGCGCGGCGGCACAGCGAATTGCACGGTGAAATTTTCGGAGAGGGAAATCGCGAGCCCTTATGCGCGGCAGATAGACATCCTCTTTTCATTGAACGAGCCTTCCATCGACAAATTTGAAGCCCGCTTGAAGCCCGGAGGCTTGCTTCTCACGAACAGCTCGATCGTGCCCGCAGGCCGCAAGTATCGTGACGACGTCAGGGTCATCAAAGTCCCGGTAGCAGAGATTGCGGCAAGCTACGACAATCCCAGAGGCGCCAATATAGTGATGATGGGGACGCTGGCCGCGAACTCAGGCCTCTTCGACGCAGACGCGCTTGCGAGGATGATAGATGAGTATTTCAGCAAGAAAGGAAAGCAGAATCCCAAAAATGCACTTTGCTTCAGAGCAGGCGCGGATATCCACTGAGGAGAGATCCAATAAGGGCAGCTGCAAACAGTACTGGCTGAGATTGCCTGCCCGCCAGTGCCCTGGGCATGCATGCAGATAAGACGTAAAAGGAGAAAGACCGATATGAAAATCGCGTTTGCCGAATATCCTGAGAGCAGAGACAGGGATATCACGACTGAGCTTGAATATCTGCCCGACGACGCAGAGGTCGTCTTTGCGGTATATGACGAAAACGACCTCGAAGCATACTACGAAGCAATGAGCGATGTCGATGCTGTACTCACGGGGTTTGCCCCCATCGATAAAGCTGCGATAGACAGGATGGGAAATTGCAGGGTCATCTCCGTCCAGGCGACGGGATGGGATTGCGTGGACCACGAATATGCCCGTTCAAAGGGGATCGCCACCTGCGCTGTCGGGGAGTACTGCACCCAGGAAGTCGCGGACCACACTATTGCGTTGATGCTTGCACTGCAGCGCAGGCTCCCTTATTTGCAGAGGCGTGTAAACATCGACAGGTCATGGGATGTGCTGGCACCTCTCGGAGAGCTGGGAGTGAGGCGGATCGAAGGCCAGGTGATCGGTATCGTGGGTTTCGGCAAGATCGGCAGGGCAGTGGCGAAGCGGGCGAAATCCTTTGGGATGGAGGTTCTGGCTTACGACCCTTACATACCGGATAGTGTGGTGGCCGACATGGGTGGCACTCCGGTGGATATAGAAACTTTGCTGGCCGAATCGGACGTCATCACCGTCCATATGAACATGACGTCTGAAAACGAAAGCTTCTTTTCGGCGAAGCGGTTTTCCAGAATGCTGAAAAGGCCTGTTTTTCTGAACATCGCGCGCGGCGGCATGGTAGATGAAGATGATCTCGTCGTCGCCCTCGACAACGGGCAGATCCGTGGCGCGGGCCTCGATGTGCTCGCAAGCGAATCTCCGGATCTGCAAAACTGCAGGCTCATAGGACGGGAAGATGTCATCGTCACGCCTCACACGGCATTCTTTTCAAACGAATCGATAGAAGACTGTGAACGGATTTCCATAGAAAATATCTGCCACTATATAGATGGGGATAAGGACAAAGTGTTTAAACTCGTGGAGGACCCCGACAGATAAATTTTGAATGGGTTGCGCGAGTTGCGTGAGTTTTGCGAGTTGTGTGAGTTGTGAGTGAAGAGCCGGAGGTGGGTATGGACATAAAATATTTGCTGAAGCCGAATGCGGTTTGTGTGATAGGTGCCAGCGAGAAGGAAGGGTTTGGAGGGGATACCTGCCGCAACATCATCAGGTATATGGAACCCGACACATATTTTTTCATCAATCCCAAACGAGATAGTGTCTTTGGCACCAAGTGCTATCCGTCTGTCGCTGATCTGCCGCAGCAGGTTGATCTTGCGGTCATCTGCACTCCAAAGGCGGCCATAGAAGATATGCTCCGCGACGCTCATACGGCAGGCTGCAAAGCTGCTGTCATCTATGCAAGCGGCTACGCGGAAATGGGGACTGAAGAAGGCAGAAAGGCGCAAGAAAACCTGGCTGCTTTGGCAAAGAGGCTCGACATGCCGATATGCGGGCCGAACTGCGCAGGCCTTGTAAACTATGTTGACGACAAATTTGCTTTTGCGTTCATAGCGCCGGACCGTGACAGACGCGGCTCTGTCGGGTTTGTCTCGCAGAGCGGGCAAATTTGCCTTACCCTCATGGAAAACCCCGCGTCGAAGTTCTCTTACTCTATTTCATCGGGCAACAGCGCAGTAGTACAAATGGAAGATTATATCGATTTCCTGGTGGACGATGCCGACACGAAAGTAGTGGCAGTGTATCTGGAAGGGTCGAAAAATCCCGCAAAGCTCGTCGCAGCCCTGAAGAGGGCAGCCATAAACCGAAAACCCGTTGTAGTGCTGAAAACCGGGCGTAGTGCAAAAGGGATGAACCTCGCCTCGTCGCATACCGGCAGCATGGCGGGCGCAGACAAGGTTTATGACGCTCTGTTCAGGAAGTTTGGGGTCATCCGTGTGAACGATGTGGAAGAGCTTCTTGCGGCATCAATGATGTTTGCCACATTCGACAAGCTGCCGGAGACCCCTGCGTTTGCGGCTATGAACCTTTCGGGCGGAGAGGCTGGTACGAGCGCGGATGTCGGAGAGCTGTACGGGATAGATTTCCCCGATTTTTCCGATGAGACCCTCGCGCGGCTGCGCGAACAGCTGCCACCGTATGCGTCTCCGGCAAACCCTCTCGATATGACGGCGTCCCTCTCATACGAAGAGGAGCTGTTTGCCGAGGCGCTGAGGACAGTTATGAGAGACCCGGGGGTGGGCTGTGTCTGCGTGGGCTATACCCTGTTGCAGGAGATAGCTGATCCAGCGATCCATTACATGGGCAAGGCCATGGCCAAAGTAGCCGGAGAGCCTGGCGCAAAGCCTCAGGTGATGATCCCTTTTGTGGAGAATACAAGGAATGAGGAATACTTTGAGCTGTTGGCCGGGCACGGCATCCCTATCATGCCGCCGACGATGTACGCTTACAGGATACTCAGCTATTTGGCGGATTTTATAGCGTACGATCCGGAGGGTCACGATCTGGATATCGCTGTGCCGGGGGAAGCCTGGAAAATGGGAAAAACGGCCGCAGGCGATGCAGTCAAGGCCGATAGGGCAGACGCTGCATACAGTGCAGGCAAGAAGGCAGACAGCTCAGGCAAGTCCGCTACAAGCAGTTCAGGCAAGGCGGATGCCGCAGACAGCACAGGCAAGTCCGCTACAAGCAGCGCAGGCAAGGCGGATACCGCAGGCAGCGCAGGCAGCGCAGGCAAGGCGGATACCGCAGGCAGCGTAGACAGCGCAGGGCAGAGAGTTTGCACGGAATACGAGAGCAGGGTGCTTCTGGCAGAGCACGGGTTCCCGCCTCCCGTAGGCGGTGTGGCGAAGACTTGCGAAGAGGCTTTGGAGATAGCGTCCCATATTGGCTACCCTGTCGCCATGAAAGTGAGTTCCTGGGACATCCTGCACAAATCTGACGTGGGCGGTGTGGCGCTCGGGATTGGCGATGAAGCGGGAGTCGTAGAAGCCTGGCAAAAAATCCTTGCAAATTGCAAAGAGAAAAAGCCCGATGCAGATATAGATGGGATATTTGTCACGGAAATGGCGGCGAAGGGGGCCGAGATGATCCTGGGTGTCATTTGTGACCCGGAGTTCGGCCCGTGCGTCCTTTGCGGTATGGGTGGCGTTTATGTCGAGATATTCAAAGATACCGCACTTTGCCCCGCCCCGGTATCCCGTGCCGAGGCGCGCAGCATGATCGATTCCCTGAAGAGCGCTCGACTGCTGAAAGGTTATCGTGGAAGTGTCCCGATTGATGTGGAAGCGCTTGTAGATGGCATCGTAAGCGTGTCCGATTTTGCAATAGCGCACAGGGATTCGCTACAGGAACTCGACATCAATCCGATATTTGTCCATGAGAAGGGGTTCGTCCCGGCGGATGCGCTCGTGATTATGCGATAGCTATAGAGAGGGGTAGAGCCATGTACACATCATATGGCGAACTGGCCATTACGATATTTGTAGGCGGATTTTATGTCGCGACAGGCATTTTCGCGTGGTTGACGCTGAAGAAGGATTATAAGGCTGTGTTGGATGAAAATGACGACGCATCGACGGGATCCATGCCTTAGCCGCATAGTGAGGTGACTGAATGAAAACACTGGCTTCTCCGTATATCATTGGCCTCATCGTTTTGTTTGCCCTGTTTATCGTCGTGGGCACGATCATGGGGCGGAATGTCAAAAATACCGCAGACTACTATGTCGCCGGGCGCAATGCGCCCACGCTGCTCGTCACCGGCTCCCTCATAGCGTCGTACCTGAGCACTGTCGCGTTCATGGGCGATACCGGTTTTAATTACGATGGGTTCCTCATGCCATATGTCATCCTGTGCGCGGTCTGTTCGGTCGGATACATATTCGGAGCGAGGTATTTCGGTATCTATCTCAGAAGGAGCAGGGTGCTGACCCTTCCTGAATTTTTCGGGCAGCGGTTTGATTCGAAGCGTATCCGCATGTTCACGTCAATAGTCACTGTCGTGGGTATCATGTGCTATTTGACGTCCGTGACGAAAGGTGCCGCTCTTCTGATGCAAAACCTGCTTGGCCTCGGCGACAATCCGCACGGGTTTCTGATCGGTTTGGCCGTCACGTGGGCCGTATACACAGCTTTTACGTTTTACTCTGGTTCCAAGGGGATACTTACGCTCGAAACCATAATGTTTTTTGTGTTTACAGTCATGGCGTTTGTCTCCATCCCGTTCATCTTTTCGGAAGCGGGAGGATGGCCGCAGTCGGTGACAAATACTGTTGTGTGGCTGAACAGCCCCGACTCCGTCCAGGCGCACATAGACGCGGGCGCATGGGCGGGCAACCCTGATGTCGCAGCCCACTTCAAGCCCGGGGCGCTGTCGGTACATGGAGTCACCGACCCCGCTTCTGAATGGGCGTATATGGGAAATTCGGCCGACACTGTCGTCTGGGCTTTTGTGCTGGGTTTCGTCTGGCTTATCGCTATGGCGACGAGCCCGTGGCAGACCAGCCGCTATATGATGGCAAAGAATGAACATGTCGTCGTGAGGACGGGGCTTATCGGCTCGGTGATAGCGCTTGTCATCCTTATCTTCCTTGACTTTGCCATGACTGTAGCCAACATGATAGATATACCTGCAGGCGTCACTTCGGAGGAGACCTATGTCTGGCTGTCGCTCAATCTCTTTCCGACCTGGCTTGGCATCATAGTGATCAGCGGCCTCATGAGCGCCGCGCTTTCGTCGTGCAGCACATTTGCATCCCTCATCGGGTTTTCGCTTGCAAACGACATATTGCCGGCTGTATTCAAGAAGATGAACCCGGACAAGGGGCTCAGAAACGGCCGCATACTGATGGTGCTGTCCAGCGTAATAGTGGTTTTTCTCACGTACTACTCTTCACCGGCTATAATGTGGGTGGCATATTTCGCCTCGACCCTTTTTGCCGTATCGTGGGGATTTGTGAGCTTTGCCGGTGTCTGGTCAAAAAAGATAAGCGAAAGAGGAGCGTTTTGGAGCATGTTTGCCGGAGCTGCAGCCTTTGTGCTTGCACAGGTGTTGAAAACTTTTGCAGGGGTCAGTTTCCCGACACTGCTCCGCCCTGAAATCCTTGGCATGGCGGCGGCAGTCGTCGTTTATTTTGCAATGAACAGGCCGGATGCGATCACCGATGCGGAGAGGAAGTTCTTCACAATGCTTCATACGCAGGAAGACACGGAAAAGGCTATCGCCCGGAAAGAGGCCAAAAGGACGCTCCGCTATGCGAAGTTCGTCATAGTCAGCGGGGTAGTCGTCACGGGGGTACTGTTTGTATTTTATTACCTGCCGTACCGCGAAGGCATTGCGATACTTAATGCAGGCGGGTGAGACTGAAGTGTGTGAAAGCTAAAAACATAGTACAAATCGTGCAAGTTGATTTATTGTATCATCCATGATACAATACTAAACATCGGACGGATATATATGGAACGCAACGAAAGCTATATCGAAATAAGGCAGGGCATCGTCCGTCTTTTGGCAGGCGAAAGAAAAGCGCAGAAGCTGACGCAGGAGGCTCTTGCAAAAAGGCTCGGCATCCAGCGCTCCAATTTGGCTCGCTTTGAGCGGGGCGAGCAGAATCCTTCACTTGATTTTTTAATCAAGATTGCCATTGCCCTCGGCAAAGAGCCTGACTTCATTTTGAAAAGCAACGAATACAAAACATTTGAAAAAATACCAGATAGCATAAATGGAGGAACGTATATGGAACCTGTAGCCCTCTTGAAAAGGATTGACGAGTACAAGTCGGCCATCGACAGCCGCAGGCCGCTCACAAAAGAAGAGGTAAAAGAACTTGA
>JAISAW010000086.1 GCA_031266515.1 Eubacteriales Family XIII. Incertae Sedis bacterium | reverse complement strand
GTGAAGGTTTGGGAACATGACGGTGGAAATGAGGCAAAGGTATGAAGGACGACTATAAGGCGCAGCCCCAGGCCATGACCGCCAGGCAGAACACCTGGCAGGTGGTGAAGTTCGCCCTGGGCAAGATACCTTCGATTGAGAGCGCTCAGGACCTTCTTCCGGAATACACCACTTACACGCCAAACCCCGCCAACAAGGCGGTGCACCAACGAAACTACGTCGTGTTTAAAAAGCTGCATGATGCAAACAAGAAGAGCTTCGCGCTACTGAACGCGTAAGGCTGTCCGCCCTGCTGCATAGTCAATTGTATAGTTGCCCAATAGCCGGTAGTCCCCACCACCTTTACTCGTACCGCAAGGCATCTATGGGATGCATATTTGCCGCTTTGCGCGCGGGATAGAGGCCGAACACCACTCCGATGAAAGTGGAAAACAACACAGCGACGAGGATCACGCTACCTGAAAATGTGAAGGTGAGGGTGTCCGAGGTAAATATATTGACGATCAAGAGGATCCCTCCGGACAGCGCTATGCCGAGAGCGCAGCCGATGAGGCAGATCATCAGCGCTTCGACGAGGAATTGGAGCAGGATGACGCGCTTGTTCGCCCCAATCGCTTTCCGTATCCCGATTTCCCGCGTACGTTCAGTGACGGAAACGAGCATGATGTTCATTATCCCAATACCGCCGACGAGCAGGGATATCGCCGCGATGCCGCCGAGCAGCAGGGCGAAGGTGTTAGTGACACTGCTCATGGTCTCGGCCAATACGCTTTGATTCAGGATATAGAAGGAGTCTTCGTCGTTTTTAAATCTCGACAGCAGAGCGGCTTCTATCGCGGCTTCCGCCCTGTCTGTGTATTCGGGATCCGAAGCTGCAGCGTAAAAGGACGAGATACCGGACGACGAGTCCGCGAGCCGTTCCGCCACAGTATATGGGATATAGATGGAATACATATTTCCGATGGACGCCATCAGTGAATCGTCCTCCGCAAGTACGCCGACTACAAGGAATTTACTGCCGTTCATGACCATGGTCTGGCCCGTCGCGTCAGCCGTCCCATATATCTCGACGGCGGCCTCGTTGCTGAGCACTGCCACATAGGAAGTATTCTCAAGATCCGCCGACTTCAGCAGCCTTCCTGACGCGAGTTCGTCTCCCTGTATTTGAAAGTAAGAAGCGTTCGTGCCTTCCACCGACACTTCGGTCGTTTCGGAGCCGCTCTTGACGCTGCCCATCGTCTGCGTCGTTGGGGCAATCATCGAAATGCTCTCGTCCTGCGCGATATCCGAAAGATCGGCTAGTCTCAGGGGCAAGCCCTTGTCGTCGCGCACTGAGACCGTCAGCATGTCGCTGCCCATGCTCTCGATTTGGCTTGTCACGGAACTTGTCGCGCTCGTGACCAAAGAAACCAATACGACCAATGACATCACGCCGATGATAATGCCAAGCATTGTCAGGAAGGCTCGAATCTTGTTTGCGGCTATGGATTTCCATGCCATTTTAAAAGACTGCACTATCATTATTCACTCCGTCCGTCCCCCCCCCCCCCGTGTCTGCCGCGATCGGGCCGTTCACTGCCGCTACGCCCGTTCTGCCCATACTCTCTATCCTGCCGTCCATGAGCCTTATGGTCCTACCTGTTTGCTGCGCGATGTGATCATCATGGGTGATAAGGACTATGGTCTTCCCCGCTGCGTTGAGATTGCGAAACAACTTCATAATGCTTTCTCCGGTTTTGGAATCCAGGTTGCCCGTAGGCTCGTCGGCAAGTATCATTGCAGGCTCTGTTACGAGAGCCCTCGCGATAGCCGCTCTCTGCTGTTGACCGCCGGAGATGCTGTTCGGAGTATGTTTCATCCGGTTTGCAAGCCCGACTTGCTCCATAGCGGCTCCGACGCGTTCACGGCGAAGGCTGGCTGAAACGCCTCTGTAGACCAGCGGCAATCCTACGTTTTCCTCCAGGGTCAGGCGCGCGATCAGATTGAAGCTCTGGAAGATGAACCCTATCTTTTGGTTGCGGATCATTGCAAGCTCGTTTTCCGAGTAGTGCTCGATAGACTGTCCGTCCAGAAGGTATACCCCTTCATCGGCCGTGTCGAGACAGCCGATGATGTGCATCATGGTGGATTTGCCGCTTCCCGAAGAGCCGGTGATACTGACAAATTCTCCTTCTTTCACTCTCATGCTGACGCTGTCCAATGCCCGGATTTCCTCATCGCCTATCCTGTATATCTTAGAAATATCGTTCAGTTCAATCATCCTGTTGTCCCCCGCCGAAGCCGCCCTGTTCACCGGACGGCGGGCCGCCAGACCCTCCGCCTTCCGGCATACCGCCGCCGCCGGAACCGCCGCCCATCATACCGCCGCCGCCCATGCCAAACATCATAGTATCGAGTGATTCGTCATCAATGCTCTGTTGGTAATAAACGATATCGCCGGTATTGAGCCCGCTGGTGATTTCGACCGTCGTGCCATCGGACAGCCCCGTTTCGATGATTGTTCTCCCGCCGAAATTGTTGTCGTCGTCAACTGTCGTATATACAAATATCTCATCGCCGAATTCCTGCACGGCAACAAGAGGTATGGTCAGGACATCCGTCCTTTTTTCATTCAAGATGGTAGCGGTTGCGCTCATTCCTGATTTCATGCCGGGTTCCTTCGCGATCTCGATGATCGCCGAATAGTTCGAGCTTCCGCTGCTTTCATCCGGCGCGTCCGCAACTTTGATCACCTTGCCCGTGAATGTCTCCCCTTCAAGGGCATCCATCTCCACCGACGCTTCCTGGCCGGTCTTCACCGCAGAAATATCCAATTCGTCAACGCTCACACTCAGTGCAAAAGTGTCAGAGGCGATGACGGTGAAAGCCGTGCCCGTGTTATCGTAAGTAGTTACAGTTTCTTCAGAAAGCTCATCCGTTTCATCCTCTGTCCCATCAACTGCCGCTGTGAAAGAAATCGAAATGGATGAAGGATTAAAGATCGCGAGTTCGGCGTTGATTGAAGAATTTTCATCCGGGCCTGGTTCTATGACATCGTCGGAATCGCTGTCAGCGTCATCGTCTGTATCGTCAGCGTCAGCCTTGCTGTCATCGTCATCGCCTGTATCGTCGCCTGTGCCCTCGGAGGCGTCATCTGGCGCACCATCTTTCGCGCCGTCGGTACCTCCCGTGCCTGTGTCCGGTTGAGAGGGATTGTTCGTCGCAGGCGCACCGGTCGCCGCCGAGGACGCAGAGGCATTTGTCTGGGGAGACGCAGTGGTTGTGGTTGTCCCCGTTCCCGCCTCATCGGTTTTTTCTTTCGACAGCGCGGAGCCTTCCGTCACAGACACTTCACCCACCGTTCCTGACGCCGGTGCGCAGATCTCGCCTGTCGCTGCGAGAACGGTAAGTTTCTCAAGAGTGTCCAGGAATTCATCGCGTTTAGCAACCAAACTTGTGTAAGCGCGGCCAGCCGTGGGTTTCGAAATGGTCAGGAGAGTCTTACCGGTGTAAACGTATTCATTTTCCGCAACATTTATGCCCGCCACCTGTCCCCGGTCAGCGGTTATACGAAGAGGCTCGTGGATATAAAGTGTTCCGCTTCCCACCGCCCCGTCCCCGGTATTGATGGTGACTTGGTCACCCAAGGCCGTCCCGTCGTCGCTCAAGGTGACGACATATGTTCCCGATATTGCGGACAGGACATTGCCTTCCCTTTCAGCGCCGTCGCTCGACACGACAGTGACGGCGTTCCCTGTTGCGAGAGCCGCCTCGCTCTTGAACGTCACAGCCATGCGGCCATCCAATGACAGGAGCATAAGCGCCCCGTTCTCAGCGACGACATCGACGGCCGTGCTTCCTTCCGCCGCGTATATCTTCTTTATACGCGCGGCGTTCTTTGACTTCACCGATACAGTCTCGGTATTATTCGTACTCAAATCGTCCAGATCGTCCTCGATATCCTTGAGCGACGAATTGACGTCAGCGATACGGCTTGCGACCGAGGAGGCGGTGACTGTGGCGAGCACATCACCTTTCTGCACCTTATCTCCGCTCTCAACAAATATTTCGCTGACCGTCACGCCGTAGGGCAATTCCGCCGCCTTTATATCGCTCGCCAGGTTGCCGCTGCCCATCACCGTCGTGGAGATATCTCCCGTCGTCGCCTCTGCGCTGGCGACCAGACTCACCTCGGATCCCCTCGTCAGGAATCTCGGGACTACCAGGACTGCAACAGCGATCAAGAGGATCGCAATGATCAGAATAAATGGCCACTTCTTTCGTTTTTGTTTTTGCTTCTTCATCACACCCGCCTTTTACCTGTCGGCGCAATAGCGCTAACATACAGGCGGATTTTAATAACTAAATCTTGAGCAAACCTTGAACAAAATATTTAAATACGCGCGGAAAGCGTGAAGGGCCTTTCTACACTTATTCCTCTATTCCTCGCTTTCGATAAGCGCGGCGCGTTTGATGGCGGACTTCCCGTACTTCTCCCTTATGCGGTCCGTGACTTCAGACAGGATATCTTCCTCATCAGCTTTTTCGACTTCAATCTCAAAGAGGGAAGTCTGCCTGTAGTTTTCCTCAGTCAGCTCCGATACGGAGATCCCGAGCAGGCGCAGGTCGTCGCCGCGCCACATGGTATCGAAAAGGTCGAGGGCAGCATCGTATATCTCTTTTGCGGAGGAGATCGGGGAGCTGAGTTTCCTGCGGTGCGAGTAGCTTCGGAACAGGGAATTTTTGAGAGTGACAGTCACGACGCTGCCGCGCAAGGATTTGCGACGGAGCCTGCCGCCCACCGATTCGGCAAGGGATAGAAGGTACCGGCGGGCATCTTCCCTCGTGCTTACGTCTCTCGGGGTGGTCGTCGAATTTCCGACGGACTTGGCGTCCACCGTGCCCGCCGGCACCACCGGGTCATCGTCGATGCCATTTGCCCGTGCATGGATGTGCCCGCCCTGTACCTTCGATCCCAGAAGCCCCGCGAGGACGGCAGGCTCCGTGCGGGCGACATCCCCGATGGTGACCAGCCCTGCGGCCTTCAGTTTCCCGGCAGTGGAACGCCCTATGCCAAACATGTCGCCCGCCGGCAGCGGCCAAAGCTTCTTCTCCACCCCGCTTCTGTAGAGCACGTGTACCTTATCCGGCTTCTCAAAATCCGACGCGGTCTTGGCCAGGAATTTATTTTCCGATACCCCTATATTGACAGTGAACCCAAGCTCGGACTTCACCCGCTCCTTGATCTTTTTCGCCGCTTCGACAGGAGGCCCGAACAGGCTCCTGCTGCCTGTGTAGTCGATGAAGCACTCGTCCACCGAAAAGCGCTCCACTTGGTCGCTGTACTCGGTCAGCAAGTTATACAGCTCGTCGCTGTAGCGCGAGTACATGGTATGATTCGGCGGATAGACTTCGAGGTTTCCTCCCGCCCTTCCCCGCGCCTCGTGCAGAGTCATAGCGGTCCTTATCCCAAAACCTTTGGCGAGGTCCGACTTCGCGAGGATGATGCCATTCCGGCTTTTCGGGTCGCCGGCAATGACGGACGGGACGGTCCGGATATCCTTTTCCGCTCCGCCTTTCAGCATCTCCACGGCCGTCCATGACAGAAATGCCGCGTTGACGTCTATATGAAG
>JAISAW010000058.1 GCA_031266515.1 Eubacteriales Family XIII. Incertae Sedis bacterium | reverse complement strand
GATGACCATCACGCTTATCACCCCGATCGCCATTGAGGAAGGCTTGCGATTTGCGATCCGTGAAGGTGGCAGGACCGTCGGATCGGGCGTTGTGACGAGCATAATTGAGTAAGGGTTTTCAGAAAAATAAAAACGGAAGCCGTCTCGTTAAAAAGGCGGCTTTTGTTTTTACTCTCTGAGAAGAAAAGATGTGAAGTGGGGAACCCGCTCAGTTTGTGCACAGTTTTGAATTTTCTGAACTTTGTTTTTCATGTGAAAAATGCCGCACCTTGTATTGACATGCAAGCCCAGTGCGGGAAATAATCAACAATAATAATTCCGGTTCGATATTTCACGGCGCTTGGATTTTGATATTGGTGTGGAGAGGCGGGCAAACAGCATGAAGAACTCTCTCATATTACATGAAGCCTTTATTCGAGCCTGATTGGGTTCGTGTGGGAAAATCGTTGGTTTTATATGCATCAGAGGAGGAAAGGGTGGTTAGAGTATGAGCAAAGTAATAGTCACTGCGGATTTATGCAAGCAATGCGGCTACTGTGAGAGGCATTGCCCTAAAGAGGCTATAAGCTTTTCGAGTGACTTCAACGCAAACGGGTTTAAATACGCTGTGGTAGACGATGACAAATGCATTGCATGCGGGATGTGCTATACGACTTGTCCCGATGGCGTCTTCGAGATAACTCAGTAAGGAGGCTGACTATGGGAGACATGGTAAAAGGAAACGTTGCGATGGGTGAGGCCGCTATCAGGGCGGGAATGCATATGTATGCAGGCTATCCTATCACCCCCTCGACGGAAATCATGGAATATCTGTCATGGAGGGCCCCGCAGGAAGACCGGGTGTTCATCCAGGCCGAAAGCGAGATGGCGGCCATGAAAATGGTGTATGGCGCTGCGGCGACAGGCGCCCGGGTACTGACGGCGTCTTCAGGCCTTGGCATCAGCTGCAAACAGGAAGGCGTCTCATATATGAATATGGCGCAGTATCCCGGGGTGATGATCAACGTCGTCAGGTACGGGGACGGGCTCGGTTCGCTCATGTCGGGGCAGACGGACTACCTCAGGGAAGTCAAGGGTGCCGGAAACGGCGACGCGCGGATGATAGTCCTTTCGCCGTCGAGCGTACAGGAAGCATATGATCTCGTATATGAAGCGTTCGATATCAGCCAGAAGTACAAGAGCCTGGTCATGATCCTCACAGAGGGCGGGCTCGGACAGATGATGGAAGAGTGCGAATACTCGGAGATGAAGACCGTGCCGTTCGCCTCATGGGGCTATACCGGCGACAGGTCAAAGGATGAGTACCGCCCGATGGGGATGGGCGCGGATGTCTATGCCCATGCGCTTGAGATGGCGGCAAAGCGCGTCACGATCAAGGAAGAGATGCAGAGATGGGAAAGCGGTTTTCTCGATGACGCCGAGTACGTGATGCTCGGATACGGGCTCCCCGGCAGGGCTATCAAGAGCTATGTGAAAGCCCGCCGCGCCGAGGGCGAAAAGATCGGATACATCAGGCCGATATCCCTTTGGCCTTTCCCGGAAAAAGCGTTCAAAGGCATCAATCCCGGCGTCAAAGGCTTCATCAGTGTTGAGACAAGCGATGACGGCGGCATGGTGGAAGATGTGGCGCTTTACGGCAAAAAGTATGGAAGCGGGTTCGAAAAAGTCCCCGTATACGGATTGTTCTGCCCTCCCGGAATCCCGACATTGAGATTTATCGGAGAGAAGTTCGAAGATATCAAGTCCGGCAAGATGAAGGAGGTGTTCTAAGATGGCAAAGATGAAATACCCTGAACAGATAGTGGCGAATATCCCCTTCTGCCCGGGTTGCGGACATGGCATCATCGTGAGGCTCATGGTGGAATGTGTGAACGAACTCGGCTATTCGGACAAGATTGTGATGCACCAGGCGGTGGGCTGCTGCTCCCTCGTAGGGCTTGGGCTTGACTGGGAGATGCTCGTCGGCGCGCACGGAGGTGGCGGCGCAAATGCGACCGGCCTCAAGAGGATGCTGAAGGACACGGCTCTCGTGATCGCATACCAGGGCGACGGCGACGCGTACAATATCGGGCTTGCCGAGACTCTGAACGCCGCGTACAGAAATGAAAATATCACAGTTATAGCTGTGAACAACACGAACTTCGGCATGACCGGCGGGCAGATGAGCTGGACGACGCTCCCCGGGCAGAGGACCACTACCTCAGTCGATGGGCGCGATTCGAAGACCAGCGGAATGCCGATCAAAGTTCCTGAACTCATTGCGAACAGTTTTGATACCGCTTATGTGGCGAGAGGCACAGTGACAAGCCCCGCCGAGATCAGAAAAACAAAAGGCTTCATCAAGCAGGGCCTGCAAAACCAGATCGACGGCAAAGGCCATTCTCTGATTGAGATTTTGTCTCCGTGCCCGACGAATTGGCACAGCAATCCGATTACGGATTCCCTCGACAGGATTGAGAAGGAGCTTATACCCTTCTACTATCCGATTGGCGAACTGAAAGTGAAAGGGGAGTGAGAAGGCATGAAAGAAGTAGTATTTGCAGGATTTGGCGGCCAGGGCGTCCTCACGGCCGGACTCGTGTTGGCGCAGATTGCCCTTTTCAACGATAAAAAAGCGACGTGGATCCCCGAATATGGCGCAGCCATGCGCGGCGGCACGTCCAACTGTACGGTCAAATATGATCCCGAAGAAGTCGGAAGCCCCGGGCAGGAAGAACCGGATCTCGTCATGGCTCTGAACAATCCCTCGTTCACGAAGTTCGTCAATATCGTGAAACCGGGCGGGTACATGCTTGTAAACAGCGACCTCGTGACCGTGGACACGGATTTGCGCGACGACATAACTGTCCTGAAGATTCCGGGCAGCACCATCAGCGACGGGCTTGGCAGCTCCAAGGCGCTGAACATAGTGATGGTTGGTGCCATGATCAAAGCGATGGGCGACTTCACAAAAGAAGAAGCCATAGCCGGCATGAACGATATGTTCGCGAAAAAAGGCAAGAATGATTTCGAGATGCAAAACGTCAGAGCCTTCGAAGCAGGATACGAAGCAGTGTAGCGCACTTCCAAAGACAGCCGAAAGAATTTCAATGAGAGGCCGTCTCGGACAGACGAGGCGGTCTCTCCAGTGGGCAAAAAAGGGACGGTTCTGTCCACCCTTTTTGTCCATTGTCTTATGAAAGATGGATTTCCTATATATGTCGTTTTTATGTGAGAGGCAGCTTACTTATATCGAAGAATAGCATGAAGTGCTATAATCGTTATTCGGTTGTCGAGACAATATAAATAAATAAACAGCCAAGCAGATAATTTCACGAGTCTTGGCAGAAACAATGCAGAAACAAAAAGAAAAAATCAATTCCAAAAATTTCATTCTGATGCTCGCACACTTCAGCGTAGACCTGAGCCAGGGCGCATTGCCAGCCGTCCTCCCTTACCTCATTGTCGCGCAGGACCTCACATACTTCAAAGCGACCTTCCTCGTTTTCTTCTCAAGCCTGCTGTCGGCGGTATTGCAGCCGTTTTTCGGCTACCTCGGGGATCGCGCGCAGAAACCATGGTTCATCATCGCCGGCATGTTGGTCGCGGCTGTCGGCATCTCCCTTGTGGGGATAGTAGACACCTACCCACTGCTGTGCCTGTGCAGCCTCATAGGTGGGCTGGGCTCGTCCCTGTTCCATCCGGAAGGCAGCAAAATGGCTTCAGTGATATCGGGAAACAGGAAAAGCGTCGGGATGAGCATATTTGCGGTTGGAGGCAACATCGGCTTTGTCGTCGGCCCCATATTAGCGACAGTGAGCATACACTTCCTGGGACTGAAAGGGCTGGTCCTGTTCATGGCACCCGCCATCATCCTCTCACTGCTCGTGAGACCGCACCTGGGCGAGATCCGGGAACTGAATACCGCTTACAAAAACGATGTCGAGGAAGCGGAGGCGAGCGAAGGCCTTACGGACAACGTGAAAGGCTTCACCATCGTCAGCATAGTGATGTTCCTCAAATCTACCTGTGGCTTCGTCCTCACCTCCTTCATCCCCTTGTTCTGGATAGGAATCTTCATGTCCACCGAGTGGGAAGGAGGCCTGCAGCTCTCGTTGTTTGCAGCGGCAAGCGCAGTTTGCACGGTGGCTGGAGGATGGATGGCGGAAAAGATCGGGGCAAAGCGCCTCATTATCATATGCAGCTGCTCCATGCCGATAGTTGCAATCCTGTTCGCATTCAACAGGTCGCCGCTGCTCGCTTCTTTGCTTCTCCTGCTTCTCGCGGTGGGGATGAACGGGGCGCATAGCATCCTGCTCGTCACCGGCCAGAACTTCATGCCGCGCAGGCTCGGGACCGCGTCGGGGATCCTGTTCGGGGTCACGGTTTCCATGGGTGGCTTCGTCGCCCCCTTTATCGGGAAAATCGGCGACATATACGGCTTGGTCGCGGTATTTATCTCTGTCGCGCTGATTGCCGCCGCCATGGCGGCCACGAGCTTTTTCATCCCCTTCTCAAAGCTGCCCGGCAAAAATGCAGCCCCTGCCCCGACAGAGT
>JAISAW010000087.1 GCA_031266515.1 Eubacteriales Family XIII. Incertae Sedis bacterium | reverse complement strand
GGGGCCCGGAACACAAGCGATTTTCAAAAGATGCCGATAGGGGAGCAACGACGAATCGCAATGGAAATGAGGGGGAGCCTTATACCAATCCGCCAAATCGCAAGGGTGACGGGTTTAGGCAAGGGGGTTGTTGAGAGTTGGGGCAAAAATAAAATATGACATGATGAACGGCAAGACAAAATAGAACCGTCCCCTTTTTGTCGAACCGTCCCCTTTTTGTCCCCTTTGAACCGTCCCCTTTTTGTCGTCCCCTTTTTGTCCCGAAAATCCTTGAGCTTTCGTATTTTGCCAATTGATATATTATTGCCAGGACCTGACGCAGACCTCCGCTTCATTGTTCCCGCACCACGGCGCAAGGCTCGCCCGATGGCGCAGACGGCGAATATTGTCCTCTGCTTCGGCGCGCACATTGTCTAAAAAACTTTGGTCATACAGCGGATAGGGATTGCAGGCAAAGATGAAATCCTGCCATTTGTGATAAAATCAAGCGATAAGAGGCGTAACGTATGGATAAAGGAACGTGAAAGCAATGATAGCGGGAATCATAATTGCCTTTCTGTGCTGCGCACTTTGCCTCGCGATGGGCGTGGCATTCTACACCGGGCGCGGCGATAAGCTGCTTTCGGGATGGAACACCATGAATGAACAGGAACGGGCGGTATGGAACCGGGATGCGCTGTTTCGCTCGTCGGGCATATTCTGTATTGTGACGGGCATTTTTTTGCTCGCAGTATTTTTTTTCGCGTTCTTTACGCCTCCTGCGATAAGCGATCGTGCGCGATTGGGTATAATTCTGGCGGTTCTCACCTTCTATCTGCTCGGTGTGGCCAAGTGGCTGCGATACGTCAATAAGAACGCGAAATTCAAGGCCGGATCCCCACCGGACAAAACCATGGCGGGAAAATGAGTTGGAACATGATTTTTTATTTGGGACAAAAAGGTAAGCGTCAAGGCAATCACGTCTCGTTTCAAATTAAGCAGTATGAGAGAATACCTTCCATATGGAAGGCCGCTCCGGATAGTAAAATCATCAAACGGGACGTATCCGTGGCAAAGAACTACCTCAACGAGAAGGAACTTTACCGCTTGAACCGCATTGTTACAATGTTCATCTACTACGCGGAACTGATGGCGGAGGATGAGGTGCTGATGAGCATGGCGGACTGGCTCAGTGAGACTGACCGCTTCCTCACTAACAACCGCCGTAAGGTTTTTGAGGGCAAGGGGCGCGTTTCCCGCTCCGAACAGGCTTTGTCAGACACAGCGTGCAGACAAAAAGGGAGACAAAAATGGGACGGTTCTATTTTGGCTTGTTGGGACGCCCTTAATAGACAAAAAGGGCAGACAAGGGGAGCCAGGTATGCACGGCGATCAACAGTGTTTATGCCCTTGGTCTGGACAAGAAATATTACCTTCCGAAGGAGTTGAATAAAAAAATTAAAAAACTTTCGAAACAGGATTTTTATACAACATTCTGTAATGTCTCAGACAGGCACAAACCCGCTATTTTAGTGGGTTTGTGCCTGTCTTTAGTTTTGCAAGTGTCGAAAACGAGATTATGCTACATCTTTTTTCTTTTCTCTTGTAGCGATCATGAGCGCGAGTGCAATCAGATCCATCGCGGTCAGCGCAATCATCAGCGCGGTATAGTTCCCGCTGAAAACATCGGCAGCAATCAGGAAAACCGCGCCCGCGATATTGCCCGCGAGCAACAGTAAACCTTCCGAGGTTCCCTCGCTTGTAGGATACCCTATCTCCGCCGCGAGCGTCATAGTGATTGGACCGGCGCCGATACCAAACAAGCCATAGACTATAGCGAACGTGGTCAACATACCGAAGCTGTGTGACACTATCATAAAGCCGAGACCCAATGTCCCAAGAGCCATACCGAGTACCATGTATGGCTTTCTTCGCTGATGCCTGTCTTTATCCGACAGCATCGGAATCACAACGCTGCCAACGATTGCCATGATAAGCATAATGACTCCGATAATTCCGACCTGTACGGAGTTGATCACGCTCCCTCCGAAAGATTGGAGAATCGGCTCGATGAGAGTGAAAAACACGTTAAACACACCGAGTGTCAGAAAGAACGCGAGCATTATTTTGATGAAATCTTTTTTCTTGAACAACTGCTTCATACCGCTGAGAAACTTTTCGCGTACATAGTCCTCATCAGCACATGGTGGCGTAGGTGGTGCCTCTTTGGTGAATATGCAAAACAACGCTGAAAAGATCGCGGCGACAATGCCAAGGATCATTAGCATACCCTGGATATCCGTGCCTCCGGACAGAATCACCGGTACAAGGATCAGGCCTATCATGATGCCTACATAATTTGAAAGCAGTCCCAGTCCGTTCGCGGTAGCACGTTCTTTTGCGGGGAACCATTTGCCCGCGACAAGACCGACCGCGTTCAATATGAAGGGTTGCGCAATAGCAAACAGGATGGTGCAAATCAGGACAATCGTATAATTATGCCCGAAGATGCCTCGCAACATAGCTCCGATTGTCATGAGTATCACACCGAAACCGACGGATTTTTTGTAACCCCACTTCTCAAACATCGCGAAAGATGGTATGGAGACCACAATCATTCCAATCATGAAGATAATCGAAAAGAGACTGATTGCCGATTCCGCCTCGTCTGCCGCAAAGCCGTAATAGGCGCCCGCTTCAAGCGTAATGGCGAAAAAAGTGGCCCACATAATCTGAATCATGGTTGCGACTGCGACATAAAGCGCTAATACCACCCAACGATAACCGTATACCTTATAATCATCCTGCTGTTTCATCGTACTCGCCTTCCTTCAGACTTCTTTAGCTCAAGTCCTAATTAAATGGAACCACCTGCTACTTCTTCTTTGAGTATTTCGATACGTATACCTGCCTTAACAGCAGCCGCTCCCAATACGGGATTGCCTTGATTTTTCCGTATTGTTCGGCCGCGCGCAGAGCCATCACGTTCTTTTCGACCAACATCATGACGGCCTCCGCGTCAGAAAGTTCTGCGGCGCAGCAGAGTGCGCCAAGACCTCGGACGAAAACTGCGGATCTGCTTGAAAGCGCGGCAGCAGCCTTTTCGGGAATCGGATCAACTACCTTCGCGTCCGTCCCGACAATGAACGCGTAATCATCTATCAGCGCGGGAATTGCGCGCCTCCGATCCATCACCGCCACGGTTGACGGTGAATTCAAAAGCAGTATCTGCGAAACATCGGCGTGTCGCGCGAAAATTGCCGCCGCGTATGGAGCGATATGATCTTCGGCCTCAGCGCCGCAATGACCGTTTCCGCCGGAAGGGCGCGAAGCTGTAGCCGCAGGCTCGTCTGCGGCATAGACAATACCCGGCATCGCACGCTTTGCCACTTCTTCGAGCAGATTGGCGCGGCCGAATGCTTTATCAGAGGTATCACCGACAGCGATTGCGCCATGTCGCTTCATGAGTACAACGCCGCCTCTCACTGCAATCTCCTTTTTCACGTTCTCTTTGAGTTTGTTGGTGCCGGGGAAAGCATATTCAGCAATACCGATCGATCCGCCAAGCCGTTTCGTCTCTTCCGGCGTCGGCGCAAGCCTTTCAAGATCCGCAAGGCCTATGCACGTCGCATAAGTTTGGTGCGTATGGATAATAAAGCCGACATCCGGACGGGCGCTATAAATCGCAGTATGCATCTTGTATTCCGAAGAAGGAGCGACATCACCCTGATAAGATCCATCCCGCGTGTCTACAGCCACGATCAAATCGGGCGTTAGACGCTCATAACCAATGCCGCTCGGCGTGATGACAAACATATGCTCATCGCAGCGGCAACTCACATTGCCCCAGGTACGAGCCACAAGCCTTTTCGCCACAAGCTCGCGTCCCGCGCGAACTACTTGCTCTTTTGCCGTATTCTTATCCATTTTGCTTTTCACCGTTTCCCGGCCGTCTTCCCCCGTTTTGCTGTATCTTATTTATTCAAAAATCTGAAATTTTTCTTGTTTTGCGCTGGCCACTGCTTATAGATCTGATAGTTTTTCATATAGTGGCCTCTCGTTTCAGGATCAGGCACGAATACATCCCCTACCTGCGCGAGACGTTTGGCATCCTCAAGCGAATCGAGATACCCGAAATGATTTGCGGCAAGAATTCCCGCACCAAGCACACCGGCGTTCTGTGGTTCTCTTGTACGCTCTGTGGTGCGACCGCTCATATCGGCGAGTATCTGACACAGAAGATCCGATTTCGCTCCTCCCCCGATAATCCGCAAGGTGTTATTCATCGGTTTCTTCTTCTCAATCAGCTCGATCATCCAATACATATGGTATGCTATGCTCTCAATAACGCTGCGCATTAAATCCGCCTTGGTGTTCGTCAAACTGATGTTGTAGAACGATGCGCGGCTGAAAACATCCTCAAAAGGGCATCTGTTACCGAGCAGATACGGCATGAAAATGACGCCGCCCGCGCCGGGAGAAGATCTGCCGGCGATCTCGCCGATTCTATGCATAACATCCTCGTCGGATAATTCTTTTGCCGCGTAAACCCCTTCCCCGTCGAGCATGAGATTATCTCTGGCCCATTCGATATTCTTGCCCGCGAGTTCCATTTCGGCGAAATACAGGTAAACGCCCTGCTGCGCGCCCACCGTCGAACCGATGCTGTTGGCGAGGTCAATGCCGAGTTTGTCGACGCACGTCGTCACCCAGCCCGAAGTCCCAATATAGGCGAGCGTGTCGCCCAGTTTCGTGCAGCCGGCGCCAAGCGCGATCATCGCGACATCGCCTCCGCCGCCTATGACCTTGCAGTTTGTCGTCAGTCCCATATCCGCCGCCGCTGCTTCCGTAAGGGTTCCGACGCATTCCGTAGAGCCGACGATTTCGGGCAGATGGCTCATCTCGACCTGATGCATCCGGCAGAGCTTTTCACTCCAATGATGCCCTCGGGCATCGTAGACGAGCGCGGTATACGCGACGTCCTCGGTCGTCACATACCTGCCGGTACAGCGATGCAACACCCACCCTCCGACATCCACGTATTTATAGATTTTCGAGAAAATTTCCGGCTCGTTTTCACGCACCCACTTGTATTTGTAAACGGGGTCTTTCGCGCTGGCGGCCGTAATGCCGTTTTCGCGAATCGCCGCGAGGTTTTTGACCGCGTTCAACCCGTCGACTCGAATCGGCCCCTCGTTGAATTTTTCAAACTGGCCGGCGGCCCGTTCATCCATATAGTTCATAATGGGGCGAAGGGGTTTCCCGTTCTTGTCCAGAAGCACGACAGCCTGCATCTGTGTGCAAAATGAGACCATCGCAATATCTTCGGGCCGAGTCCCCGTTTCCGAAAGCAAAGCTTTGCTCACCCCGCGGATGCTGCCCCAAAGTTCCTCAGGATTCTGCTCGACGCCGCCTCCGGGACGGATTGACACGCCATACCGAACCTGTTTTTCGGCGACCTTTTCAATGCCGCCAGCCCTGAGTGAATACAGGCATGCCTTATTGCCCGTCGTTCCCATATCATAGGCAATTATTAATCGTTCTTCCATTCATTCACGCCCTTCCGCAATCTTTTTCGCAGCAAGAAGCTGCAGATAATTCTTCGGCTCGTTCACTGCAGATTCCATATCCATCTTTTCGATCAGCCCGTTGATCACCGAGACAGCCTGTTCCTTACCCGCTTCCGTATCCTCCGCCACATATTCCACCTCAACAAAAAAACCGAGCCCCTCCACTTCGTCAAGCGAAACCGTGGCGGGGCCCTTTGTATAAGACCTCCTTTTCTTTCTGACCGTTAATACCTCTTGAAATGCAAGCGAGCGCAGAATACCGGCAAACGCGTTGCCGTCCTCTACGCCCGTTTCGATTTCTGTTCTGTCGTGAAAGGAGTCATCGCGTCCTTTCCCTTTGAATGTTATCGTTGACTCTTCTTTCCCGCCGAAGATCCGATCGGTACGCAGCCTCAGAGCCATATCCTCCTCGTAGATATTGCGGTTTGACGGTGTAAAATATAGGTCTGTCTGCGAAGTTTCGCCCAAAGCCGTAAATCCTTCGCGCATACAAAAATCGACGATATGTGCCTGCTCCGCCGTTCCAACTCTCAGTTTTCGTTCGACTTCACGCACCTTTACCTCATTTCCGCTGTCACGGCATATGAACTGCCGCCGACAGCCAAAACAATTATTCCATATATGTCACATTATATTATATTTCATCACACTTCAAACATTTTTGTTTTCAACGTCTTTCAAAATATCACGGAAATCTTCCCATGGACGATACGGTATGTCATGCGCTTTGAGATAGACCTCCAGCGCATCCCGCGCGTACACCACATCCGCGTTTCGCGCCATCAGGATGTCCGTATAACCGTCGCCGATGCAGACTGCGCGCCGGTATGTGTATCTGCCCATAACCGCGACCTTGTCGATAAGCTCCAGTTCCCCTTCCGGTTCCGCGACGAGCTTGAAATACGCTTCGGAGAGATCGACTTTAACGTCCCAAATATCCGTCAGCTTCTCACGGTACGGCGCGAGTTTTTCCTTCACCATAATGTCAAGCCCGCCGCTCACGATGACGACGGGGATACCGCGCGACCAAAGCGCGTCCAAAAGCGCACCGAATCCCGCCCGCAGCGGCACGGAATTGATATATCGCGTAAATTCGCCGACCCGATCCGACCGCACGGACGAAAAGACGGAAGTCACCGCTTCTTTCAGCGTCAATTCGCCCGCGGTAAGTTTGCGCTCGATTTCCGCCGCACCTTCGGGCGGCGGATCGAGGTGCTTCAATGACCCCGTGAGCGTCTCCTCGGACGTCACGGTGCCATCGAAGTCTATAAATACAATAGTGTCGTACATAGCCATTAATTCATCAGATCGAAGTTCTTCAAAATATCCGGATCGAGGAACGCGACCATGCGGCCCAGCTCCTCGTATTTCTTCGCCGCCTCCGGCAGAGAAATACCGTCCATCGTCGCGTCGATCGCTTGACGCATCGAGCGAGCGCCCGCGAAACTTCCGTCCGGATGCCCGTGAACAGCGCCGCCTGCGGCGAGAATGACGTCCGTGCCCGCGGCCTTCATGATATGTGGTACGGCAAGCTGCGTCGTGCCGCCCGAAGCCGCGTACATCATCGGCTTTATATTCCACCACGGCTGGGTGAAGAATTTGAATGAGCGGAAGAACATTTTATTCGGCACGGGGAATTTGCCCCACGGATGACCGTTGATCTGGAAATCGCCGCCGGAGAGGCGCACGAGTTTTCCGATAAGCAGAGGCGCGGATATTCCGGTGTACGTGCTGCCGGCCATCGCGCCGACAAAATCGATATGCGCGAGAATCGGCACGTTGATGTCGGGATCGTCCGCAAGCATCTTCAGCGCGCTGAACCCGGCCGTGTACGCGTTGATCATCAGGCAGTTCGTGCCGTACTCGATAGCTCTGAGCGCGTTATCGCGAATCTTCGCGACATCGTCCGTGATGTTTGTCGCGTAGAGTGTGTGTTCGCCTGTCTCCTCAAACGCTCTCTTTTCCATTGCCATGAATTTCGTGACACGCTCTTTAAGCGGGCAGAACGATTCGTCTGCGGGCAACAATTCGTCATCTTTGATAACGTCCACGCCGCCCCGCGCCGTGTCGTAGAATATCTGCGCGCCCTCGTCCGGCGTCCAGCCGATATTGGGTTTTATCATCGCGTTGAGCAGCGGTCGGTCTGGTATGTTGAGCACGTCGCGCAAGCCCTGCACGCCAAACTGCGGTCCTTTGAACTGCTCCACATAGCTTTTCGGAAACGCGCAGTCAATCCACTTGAGCATGCCCGAAGCGGAGATGTTGCCGAATACTGTTGAGAGCATCATCGGGATGCTGGTTCCGAAATTCTTGACGGGGAAGGCGACTTGTATGAGGTACATCGGCGGTTCGTCCGCCATATAATCGGATGCGGTGTCCGGGACCTCGTAGACCGAAACGACCTTCGCGCCGAAAATCTTGTTCTTTTCATCCGAGCTGCCGCCGACCTTTATCCACGTACCCGTGGTCTGTTCATCGGCGATCGCCATTGCGAGCTTCTCGATGTCCTTCGTTTTCACCTTGGCCTGGAAGGTGCCGATCGCGTAGCCTTCGTCCAGCGCCACCTCGGGAAAGGCGTACATCATGTTCACATCTTCAAGTCTTCTGATCATTTTTTACCTCATTTCTCTAATAAATACAATTAACTCAACGTCAGATTGCCCATGACATCGTCAAACGCCCGAAGCGTGAGCTGAAGCGTTTCGTCATCATCGGCCATACTCGTATAGATGCGGCTGCCGGCAAGAGTGATGACGCCATTCGCGGTGAGCGCGGCGCCGAACTCCTCGACACGCTTGCGTTTCAGGTGAAGCTGCTGCATTGCATCCTCCCTGCGCACATCGACATACATCATCCCGGAAACTTCAAAATGCACAATGGATCCCGTATTCCATGCCACAAACGGCAGATCGTACTTGTCGATCAGTTTGTTGATGCCTTCCGTAAGCCTGTCGCCGGCCTTGCCCGCCTTAGCCGCGGCGTCACGCTCCACGATCTCCTTTATCGCGTAATATCCGGCTGCGCAGCTCAAGGGGTTGGCTGAAAGGGTGCCTCCGCAATATGCGCGCGGCTTGCTCGTATCGACGCCCGCCGCGACCACGCTCATAACGTCTTTGCTGCCGCCGATGCCGCCTGCCGCCGGATAGCCCCCCGCGACGATTTTGCCAAAGACGACAAGATCCGGCTTGATGTCAAAGAACCCGGCCGCGCCGCCCGGCCCCACGCGGAAACCGGTGACGACTTCATCGAAGATGAGCAATGCGCCGAACTCGTCGCACAGCTTTCTCACCTCATAATTGAACGTCTGTGTAACCGGCCTCGTGCCGCTTTCCGGACCAAACGGTTCAAGGATAACAGCCGCAGTGCCGCCATCGGCTTCGTTCTTTTCGAAAAGTTTGCGAAGTCCTTCGATGTCGTTCGGGAAAAACTCCTGCGTGTTGGCATAGCACTCTCCCGGGATACCGTGCGATTCAAAATTGCCCGTAAACGGAATGTGCAATCCGTAGACGAGCTGGTCGCTCCAACCGTGATAGGCGCCACCCGCCTTGATTATCTTCTTCTTGCCGGTATAACAACGCGCGACCCTGAGCGCGAGCATGTCGGATTCCGTGCCGCTCGCCAACGCGCGGAATTGTTCGACCCACGGCATATGCTTATTAATTTCCTGCGCGAGTTTCATCTCATATTCATGGAAAAGACCCGTGCACGGCGAACTCTCGCTGATGACCTCGATAGCTTTTTCGCGCACAGGCGCGTAATTGCTGCCGAGCAGCGTCGGACCGCCGGCTTGCAGATAATCAACATACCGGTTGCCGTCCACGTCGTAAAGATAAGCGCCCTCCGCCTTGGCCGCCGCGAGCGGAAACGGCGTATTGAACGCGAGATTGTGCTGAACGCCGCCTGGAATATACTGTTTCGCTTCTTCGTTCAATTTTTTGGAGCCGGCACATTTGATCTCAAAATATCCCATGTATTCCCGTAAAGCCTCCGGCTTGAGATGGTAATCGGCCCCGTTTACCAAAAGGCCCATCTTCTCGTAAATGGCTTTCTCATCAGGCCAACAGGATATCGAATACCCTTTTTTAGTCAAGTCAATCATATATACCTCCCTGTTGTCAGAGTAGTTCAATTTGTTACGATTACTATACTCAAGTCCAAAGATGTAGTCAAGAACAAAAACCGCTTGTGCAGATATCCACTTTTCTATAAACTATCTGTATGGTATTGCGAGAAAGAAATAAAATCAGAACGAGGGAACGCATCCTGAAAACGGCGCGCCACATGTTCCGCGAGAACGGCTATGAAGAAACGATGGTGAACGATATCGCTGACAGCGCCCATGTCGCGCGGCAGACCCTCTATAACTATTTCCCCAGTAAGGGAAGCCTGCTCGTCGGTATCGCCGAGGAAGAAATGGTTTCGCTCGAAAAGATGTTCACCGAGACAGTGGATACGGACGCGAGCGCAACGGAACGTATCCGCCTGCTGCTTGAATCCTATATTCTTGACGCCGTTTCCTACCTTGTGTTGACGCGGCGTATTGTATTCCTGATCAACAGCTTTGAGGAAGAACCAGGCAAGACGCAGGCGCGTATCCGCTCCATGCTGATCTGTCTTGTCGTACAGGCAAAATCCGAGGGCAGCATCCGCGCGGACATCGAGATCGACACAGCGGTTGACAGTCTGCTCGGGGTCTATTATTCCGTACTGTACGAAACGCCGCTCACTGAACCAAACGATGAAGAAGCGTGCAGGAAGCGCGTCGGCCGGATGCTCGATATCGTGTTTGACGGTCTGCGTTAACCGCCCGGGTTTTAAACACTTCCAGTAAAAAAATAAGGTCGATCAGATAGGACAAAAATGGGACGGTTCGACAAAAATGGGACGGTTCTATTTTGTCTTGCCGTCGACAAAAATGGGACGGTTCTATTTTGTCTTGCCGTATATATCTGCGGGACAAAAAGGTAAGCGTCAAGGCAATCACGTCTCGTTTCAAATTAAGCAGTATGAGAGAATACCTTCCATAAAGGAAAGAGTTCAAACCGAGGGCAGCCGCGAGGTCACGCGCTCAGTGGACTTCTACAACCTCGATGCAATAAAGTTCTGAAAAAAACACGTATGCTTGAACTGCAACATACGGTAATTTCTATTCAGGCTGTCAGGGCAGGAGCCGTTTGATGCTGTCCCTGTTCATGACCTTTGCCAGCACGAGCCACAGTATCATGATATGTACAGGCGACTGGACGATATTACTGACAAACCTCGCGAAGGTAAACACGCTTCCGGCTTCCATGCCATACATGACGATGAGCCACAGCGAATTGAGCCCGAGCAATACCACGCCGAGGTCTATGAACCACGCCGCCGCTATCTTTGGCAGGGTGATCTCCCTCTTGTGGAAGAACAGTGCGAAAATGAGGCAGGTTATCATTTCGCTGAGGGCAAAGCCGGGGAAATAGGCACCTCCCCCTCCGCTCACGAGAAAACCGAGAAAATCCCCTGCAAAGCCAAAAGCAAGGGCTGCAAACGGCCCGAAGAGCATCGCCGCCATCGCGTCCGCTAAATATGCGAAAGTGATCAGCTTGAACTGGGGTGTGAGATAGATGGTCAGAAACGGCATATTCAGCACGACCCTGACCGCCAGCAAGACCGCAAGTACGGCCAAACTTTTCACTGAAAACCTGCTTTTCAATTACTATTCCTCCGTCCGGAGATGATCTCATACATCAGCGCCGCATCCTCTTTACGGACGCTTTCCCGCAGAGAAAGCACCTTTGCCACGAGCTCGCCGTTGCCGAAAAGCACCGTGATCTCATCCCCTTCTTTTACATCTGCGCCGGCCTTGGCGGCACGGCCTCCTATGAGTACCCTGCCGGAGTCACACGCGCTCTTTGCCAGGGTACGCCTCTTTATAAGTCTCGATGCTTTTAAATATTTATCCAATCTCATGGTCCATACGCCTTGAGCCAAAAAAACGCAGCGCGGTTTTTGCCCGCGCTGCGCATATCATCACTATTGCAGAAAATATTACTTTTTCTTGCTGACTGCATCCTTGAGGGCTTTTCCCGCTTTGAAGACAGGCGCTGTCGATGCGGGGATACTGATAAGCTCTTCAGGTTTCCTCGGGTTCCTTCCTTTCCTTGCCTTCCTCTTGCGAGTCTCAAATGTCCCGAACCCTATCAACTGCACTTTATCGCCCTTCTTGAGCGTTTTTGTGATCGTGGCTATGGTATTGTTGACCACTGTCTCGGCATCCTTTTTGCTGACACTCGATTTCGCGGCTACCTCTGCAATCAGTTCTTGTTTATTCACGTGATTCCTCCTTATTTCTCTACGAGATGAATCGTATTCAAATTCCAACCTATTCTCTCATTGAAACATGGCGCTGTCAACTGAACTTATATCGAAATCCCCCAAATTTTGCCATTCGTCAATCGATTATCGATTCCCCGCTCGCGAGAATGAGATGGCGGCCAGGCTACAGGCGGGTCCTGCGCCTCTTGAATTTCCTTCGGGTCCGCAGATACAGCCTGGTCAGTTTATCCCCTTTGGGCAGATACCTGAGCTCATTTATATGGATCGACTTCGTGGCGAAGATCATGACGAAATATACGACGGCCGCCAGGAGGATCGCTATGAAAGTCGCAATATGGCTTCCGACAAATTGAGACATAAGCAGGTGCACACCCTTGCACACGATGCCCATGACAGCGACAGACAGCAACGGCCGCAGGAATGTTTTTGAGATATCGAAACGCGTCCCGGTGTAAATCTTCACCGCCCTGTAATTCAGCGCCATAGCCACGATGAAGGCCGCCACCGTCCCGATGGCAGCGCCTTTGATGTTCAGGGCTTTCACGCTCGTCAGCGTATACGTCAGCATTATTTTTACAAGGGCCCCGATGACGAGGTTCAGCACAGGGATCATCTGTTTTCCGACCCCTTGCAGCGCCCCTGACGTGGTCTCATAAGTGGAGAGGAATACTATGCCCACGGCGAGTATCGTCATGCTCGGCGCAGCGCCTGCGGCGTCAGCCGGCTGCCTGAAATATATAAGCTTCATTATCGGTTCGGACAGAAGCATCAGTCCGACTGAGCACGGCAGCCCTACGATCATCGCAAACCTGAGCCCAAGCTGGACATTGAGGTGAAGGAACTCCCTGTCCCTTGCCTTGTAGGCCCTGACCACAGCCGGCACCATACTCACGGCCACAGCCTGCGTCAGGAAATCAGGGAGGTTCACTATAGGCTGCGCAAAGCCCGTCAACTGGCCGTACAGAGTCCTGACCTGCAGGGCATCCAGCCCTGAGTTCGCAAGGCGGTTCGTGACTATGTGCACGTCGATGAAGTTCATCACGGGCATGATGGCTGCTCCGAGGGTGATGGGCGCGGCGATCACAAACAGCGTGGCGATGATATTGCCGGTACTCTCGCGGCGAAGGTTTTTTGCCTGTCTTGTCTCTTCGCGCCTGCCGCGAAAATTCACGCTGCTCCTGTACCTTTTATAAATAAAGAAAATGGCCGCAAGCCCGGCCAGCGAGCCGGCGGTAGCCCCGAACGTAGCGCCCGCTGCGGCAAAATTCTTTCCCGCCGAAAGGAGCGCATAGGCGGCTATCAAGCCTATAGTGACCCTGAAAAGCTGCTCTGTGATCTGGGATACGGCAGTGGGCTTCATGTTTTGCGAGCCCTGGAAGTATCCCCTGAATGTCGCCATGACAGGGACGATGAGGAGAGCCGGGGCGATGGCTTTCATCGCGTATACCGACCCCTCCATGTCTTTTATGTTCGAAGTGATGTATTCCGCGCCTATGAACATGACAGCAAACAGTGCCGCGCCCAGTATGGACATTATGACGAGGGTCACCCGAAATACCCTCTGTGCCCCGCCGCGGTCCCCCGCGACAAGCCGTTCCGAGACCATCCGCGAAATCGCGACGGGTATGCCTGTAGTCGCTATTGTGAGCAGAAGTATGTAGATCGGGTAGACAGCCTGATAGTAGCCCATGCCGTCCGCGCCGATCATGTTTCCCAGAGGTATCCTGAAACAGGCACCAAGCACTTTGGAAAATATGCCCGCGACACTGAGTATTATCGCACCGTGCATTACCGTTTTTCTTTTCAAGTGAACGACTCCACTGCCGGAAGGCTCAAGTGCCGGCGCTCCGTCCGCCCGAGACGTAGCCCTCCGCTTCCGATATCAAAGCGTCCATCTGCTCCGGCGTTCCTATGGTTATCCTTAGAAAATCTTTCAGCCGTTCCCCGGCGAAATAGCGGACGAATATCCTCTTTTCCCTGAGATGGAGAAACAGGCCTTCGGCGCTGCCGGCCGGCGGGGAAACCATGATGAAGTTTGCCTGCGACGGGAGGACTTTGAACCCGAGCCGCGAAAGCTTTTCCACCGACAAATCCCTCGTCTGCTTAAGCTCCCCGATCCTGTCCGAATAATAGCCGCTGTCTCCAAGGGCTGCGACGCCGGCGGCTATCGCAACGCTGTCTATCGGATAGGAATTGAAAGAATCCTTTGCGGCTTTGAGGGCCTCGATGGTACGAGGGCTTCCGACAGCGTATCCGATCCTCATCCCTGCGAGCGACCTTGACTTCGAAAATGTCCTCGTCACGAGCAGATTCGGATATCTGTCCACGAGCGGCACCGCCGAGTATTCCGAGAAATCGGCATAAGCTTCATCTACGATCACGACGCAGCCCGGGCTCGCCTCCATTATCTTTTTGATGAAGCCCTCGCCTTCGCCTATACCCGTCGGCGCGTTCGGGTTTGCTATCACTACGCCGCGCTTCTCTCCGGCGTAGTCGTCCGCATTTATCCTGTACGCCCCATCCAAAGGCCGCGTTTCAAACCCGATTCCAAAAAAATCGCACCACACGGGATAAAAGGAATACGTGATGTCAGGAAAGAGTATGCCGCCTTCCCCTCCGAAACAGGCCCTGAACGCAAGCGCAAGCACTTCGTCTGATCCGTTGCCGACAAATACGCGTTCGCGCGGCACCCCATGAAGGTCTGCGAGCGCAGCCCTCAGCGTTCCGCCGTCACTACGGGGATACAGCCTCAGCTGACCGCCGTCAAAACCAGCTATCGCCGCCAACACCGCAGCCGACGGCGGATACGGATTTTCGTTGGAGTTCAGTTTTGTGAGCACCTCCGCATCCGGCTGTTCCCCGCTGATATACGGCTCACCGTCATACAGCCTTCTTTCCCATGTCCCGCAATCCATTGCTGTTTGTTATTCTTCGCTTCCTGAGCCATCGTCAGCACTGGCGCTGTCGTCGGTTTCCGGCGCAGGCTCTTCTTCGGGAAGCACAGGCTCCGGCAATCCCGTCTCCTCATTGAGCTTCAGCTTGTCGCTCCATTTAAGTGAGGTCTCCTCGCGGAGCCCCGGGTATGCGTCAAGCACACGCTGCTGTTCAAGCTGCGCTACTATTTCATCCTTTACTTCGTCAAATGCTTTCTGCCCGGGCTCATTCACCTTGGTAGCCTTGATGATGTGGTATCCAAATTCCGATTCCACCACATCAGATATCTGCCCTTCAGCCAATGCAAGCATGGCATTTTTGTACGGATCCACCAGGCTGCTCGTCTCGTCATTCTCGCCTATGTCGCCGCCGTTTGCCGCGCTTCCGGCATCCTTGCTGTACTCCGTCGCCAAAGCCGCAAAGTCTTCGCCAGCGAGGGCCCTGGCTTTGATTTGCTCCGCAAGCTCAAGGTCTTCGGCTTTGTGTTCCGAGTCTCCGATCAGGACGTGGCTCGTCGTCACGCTCTTGCTCGTCCTCACGTATGAGTCTTTGTTCTCCTCGTAATATTTTTCGGCTTCTTCATCCGTCACGGGGTCAGCTTCAAGGATTTCTTCTCTGAAAGCGTCGTCGTAATACTGGGCTTCGATGTAGCTTTTCAGCAGTTTCTCAGTGATTCCGTATCTCGACAATTCATTCTCGCCGGCCATGGACTTGAGGCTTTCAAGCATGTCGCCCGAATTCGTATCGATCTCTTTCTGGTCTTCTTCCGTGATGACATCCTTGCCTTCGTTTTTGAAATGCTCTTCGATACAGGCTTTGTCGGCAAGCCAGAGCAAAACACTGTTGCTCAGGTACGCCTTGGTGGTTTCGTCAAGCTCTTCATAAGTGGCCCCGCTCATTATCGCAACCATTGCGGAATACGTCTCAATCTCTTTGTCCGTAATTTTTGAGCTTCCCACCGTCGCCAGAGCGTCGCTTCCGCTGCAGGCAGCAAACGAAAACACCATCACGATACACAGGATTGTTGCCATGATACTTCTACGTCTCATTTTTCCCTTTTCCTTCACTTCCGCAAGAGCCGTTTGGAAATATCCATCACTTGCCCTCGCGTTCCCCGTTTCACTGAACACATTTCTAATCTCAGCCTTCGCCATTTTAACACGCCGCGATAATTTTCAGCAATTCCAACGTTTCCTGTAATGTATTCGTATATTTGCGGATATCCGGGAAAAGGCTTATCCCTGTCCTGCCCGCCGCGAATATTGCGACCCTTTCGCCAAAGGCTTCCGAAGCTTTGAAGGCAGCCTCCGCAAACCCCTCCGGCGGTTCGTCAAACAGCACCTCTGAGGATTCGCTGTCAACGGATATCGACGAGGCCCCCGCCGCAAAAGCTGTATTTTTGACGAGCGCCGACAATATGAGGACATCCACTTCCTCGGGGATGGGGCCGAACCTGTCTTCGAGCTCCCTCTTCAGTCCACCGGCTTCCGCCTCGTCGCCCAGCGCCGCTATTTTGTTGTACAGAAGCAGCTTCACCACTTCGTCGTCCACATAGCTTTCGGGAATTGACGCCGGCAGGTCAAACCGGACTTTCATATCCCTCTTGTCGCCCGGCGGCAGCCCTTCCGCATTTTCCCCTCCGAGGATCCTGACTGCTTCGTCGAGCATCTTGCAGTAGTACTCGAAGCCGACAGAAACCATATGCCCGCTCTGGCTGACCCCGAGCAGGTTTCCTGCGCCGCGCATCTCAAGGTCCTTCATCGCGATCTTGAATCCGGCTCCAAATTCAGTGAATTCCCTGATGGCTTTGAGCCTTTTCTCCGCACTCTCGGTCAGGATCTTGTCTCTCCTGTAAAGCAGCCAGGCGAAAGCTGTCCTGTTCATCCTGCCGACCCTGCCCCGCAGTTGGTAGAGCTGGGTGAGGCCGAACCTGTCAGAATCCATTATCAATATTGTGTTCACATTCGGGATGTCAAGGCCGGACTCGATGATCGAAGTCGAAACAAGCACATCGAAATCGCCCGCCAGGAAATCAAGCATTAGCCTCTCGATCTCACGGCTGTGCATAGCCGCGTGGCAGACTCCGAAACGCGCTTCGGGAACGAGCTCCGAGAGCCTTCCCGCCACCCTGTCAATGCCGCTTATCCTGTTGAAGACCACATATGCCTGGCCGCCCCTGTCAAGCTCACGGCGGATGCTCTCTGCCATGGTTTCCTCATTCTCCTCTGCCACATACGTCCTCACAGGAAGGCGCTCGTCCGGCGGGTCGGCGATAAGCTCCATATCCCTCATCCCCGTCAGCGACATCTGAAGCGTCCTGGGGATGGGCGTCGCCGTGAGCGTGATGACATCGACCCCCGCTTTCAGGGCTTTGACCTTTTCTTTGTGCTTCACGCCGAAGCGCTGCTCCTCATCTATGACCAGCAGCCCGAGGTCTTTGAACCCGACATTTTTGCCGAGCAGGGCATGAGTCCCTATCACCACGTCGATTTCGCCTGTTTTCAATCCGGCGATAAGCACCTTTTTTTCCGAAAAAGAGAGGAACCTCGAGAGGGTCTTCACCTTTGCGGGAAACCCTTTGAACCGTTCTTCGAAAGTCCTTCCGTGCTGCGCGGCAAGTATCGTAGTCGGTACGAGCATCGCGACCTGCTTCCCGTTCATCACCGCCCTGAATGCGGCTCTAAGCGCGACCTCCGTTTTGCCATAGCCGACATCCCCACAGATAAGCATGTCCATCGGGTATTCCTGGGCCATGGCCCTGGCGACGGACTCAAAGCATCTCTGCTGGTCGGGGGTCGGCTCGTATGGGAAACGGTCCTCAAACTCCCCCTGCCACGGTGAGCTTTCCTCGAAAGAAAAACCCTTCGCCAGCTTCCTTCGCGCCGCAACAGCCAAAAGCTCCGTGGCGTACTCCTCGATCTCACGCTGCACCCTCTTCTTTGTGTTCACCCACTCGTCCGTGCCGAGACGGCTGATTTTCGGTTTCCTCTCGCCGCTGCCGATATATCTCTGCACCTCGGAAATCTGGTCCACGGGTATATAGAGCACATCAGTGCCCGTGTAGGCTATAGTCAAAAAATCCTTGTCTTTGCCGTCCGCCGTTATCGTCCTGAGCCCCCGGTATACGCCTATCCCGTATCTCTCGTGGACGACGTAGTCCCCATGGGATATATCCGAAAAGGCCTTGATCTTTTCCCCGTCCCTGATGCGCGGTCGCCGGGCCTTCTTGCCTGTCGCGTAGATATCCGCATCGCTGAGCCATACTTTTTTCAGGCTTTCTATTTCGATGCTGCCCGATATCTCGCCGAGGGCCACTGCGGCCGCACCGGACAAATTTTTCTGGTCGAGAAAATCTTTTAGTTTCTCCGCGCGGCCGGGCGTCCCGCAGACAAGCACCGTATCATAGTGAAGCCTTCGGTATCTTTTCAGTTCCGCAGCAAGGAGATCCATCTGTCCGAAGAGCGGTGCCGGTGTGCTTGCCCTGTATTCGCGGGTGGCGGCAAAGCCGGGGTAGCGGTTCTCCGGGAGGTTTGTGTAAGGCTCGACCACCGTAAGGGTCCCCGCAAAGCCAAGCAACTCATCGTATTCGTCCTTGCCCGGGAGCATTTCCAGGTCCTCACTGTCCACCTCGCCCTTCTCAAGCAGCATGAGGAAATCGTCTTCCGCCTCGCGCCTCCTCATGTCGAGCACGGATTCGATACGGGTCGGGTCGATGACAAAAACAATCGCATCGCTTCCTGCGTGATAAAAAAGCGGGACGCCCTTTCCGCGAGGTCCAGCCTCTGCCCCGAGCCCTTTCTGAAACGCTGCAGAGACAGTCACCGACTCAACCTTCCCAGTGGCAAGTTGGGTTTCAGGGTCATAGCTTCTGATACTGTCGACCACGTTCCCGAAAAACTCTATCCTGTATGGGCTGTCCGCCTGCATGGGAAAGATATCAACTATCCCGCCCCTTGTGCTTGCTTCGCCCGGATTTTCCGTGAAATGTTCTCCCCTGTAGCCGGCTGCGGCAAGCCTTTCCCTGAGTCTTTCAATGCTAAGGCCGTCGCCAACCGTTATTTTGACCTCTCCTTCTCTGTATGCATCCGGGGTTTCAGTGAGTTTGATGGCGGCGGAAACCGGCGCTATCACAGGTACGCCGCTCATTGACGCAAAGGTTGACTCTGCGGCAAGAGTGGCGACCGCAAGCTCGCTGCTCTTCGCCTCATATCTTTGAAACGGAGCGTCGTCTTCGGGCAGCGCCACTGCGCTTTGGCCGGAAAAGTACTCGTAGTTTTTCGCGAAAGAAGCCGCTGCTGCCGCAGTCGCAGTCACGATGAGTATATTTGGGGGCACCGACACGCCCTCTTCACGGGCCTGCACCAATTCCCTGGCCATTTCTGCGATGACGGGGACGGATTGAAGATCTGAAAGGCCTGTGAGCCTGGTTTTTTCACCCATTGTACTTTTGCATAGCGGCGTCCACACCGTTCGCGATCTGTTCCTCTATCGCGCGGGCGCACCTGTCCACAGCGTCCCTCAACGGCACCGTATCATCCGGCGAAAACCCGCCCAGGACATAGTCCCTCAGCGGCTGCCGGCCTCTGTCCTGTTTTCCTATCCCTATGCGGTACCTTGCGAACGAATCGTCGCCTATATGGTAGATCACGCTTTTCATCCCGTTGTGTGAGCCTGCGCTGCCCTTTTTCCGGATCCGAAGGGATCCTGTGGGAATGTCCACATCGTCGTAGATGATGATGATGTCTTCGGGCCGCGCGCCATAGTAATGGATGAGGGATCTCACCGTCTCGCCTGAAAGGTTCATGTAAGTCTGCGGTTTTACAAGCATGGCCTTGCTTCCGGATATCATCCCTGTCCCTGTGAGTGCCTTGTGCTTCAGCTTTGATACCTTGATATCATGCCGTTCAGCCAGACGGTCTATCGTAATGAAGCCGAGGTTGTGCCTGGTGTTTTCATATTCTCTGCCTGGGTTTCCAAGGCCAATCACAAATATCATATGCCTGCTTCAGGACGCCTCATACAAACAGCTTGCTCACAGATTCGTTGTTCAGGATATTCGTCATCGCATCCGAAAACAGCCGTGCTACCGAGAGCACTGTTATCTTGTCGATCAATTTCTTTTCGGGGATCTGGATGGTGTCGAGCAGCACCATCTCTTTGATGGCGCATTTTTTGATGCTCTTGATCGCGGGCCCTGAAAGCACTCCATGGGAGGCGCAGGCGTAGACATCCTTCGCACCCATCTTTATGAGCTGGTTGGCGGCTGCGGTTATCGTGCCGGCGGTGTCTATCATATCGTCTACAAGTATGCAGTTTTTGCCTTTGATCTCCCCGACCACGTTCATTATCTCGACGGCATTTGCTTTCGGGCGCCTCTTGTCGATGATGGCGATAGGGGCTTCAAACGGCAGGGCCATCGCGCGCGCGCGTTTCACGCTGCCGTGGTCCGGCGAAACGACCACCAGGTCTTTTATTTTTTTCCTTTTGAAGTATTTGATGAGGATGGGAAGCCCCTGGAGGTTGTCTATCGGGATGTCGAAAAACCCCTGTATCTGGTCGGCGTGGAGATCCATGGTCACCACCCGGTCAGCCCCCGCCGCGGTCAGCAGGTTCGCCACGAGCTTCGCTGTGATGGGATCCCTGGCCTTCGCCTTTCTATCCTGCCTCGCATAGCCGAAATACGGTATCACCGCGTTGATCTTGTTTGCGGAAGCCCTCTTCATAGCATCGATGAGGATGAGGAGCTCCATGAGGTTTTCGTTTACGGGCTCGCTTGTCGATTGGATGAGGTAAACATCTTTGCCTCTGACTGTTTCGAAAATACTTACTGAAATCTCACCGTCTTTGAACCTGTCAATGACCACCCTCCCAAGCGGTTTCCCTATCTCGGAAGCTATCTCATCCGCCAGCTTCTTGTTTGAGTTACCTGTGAAAATCTTGTACTCGGGAGCATTGTTCATTTTCATCTCAGATCATAATCTCCTTACTCTTTACTACCGATAGCCTTTCCTTGCAGTCCAGCCTTCTTTTACCACCATCTCGCTTCTCGCTATCGCAAGCGCCCCTGCGGGGACATCGCGCGTCACTGTCGTACCTGCCGCAATGTATGCGCCTTCGCCGATATGCACCGGGGAGATGATATTCACATTGCATCCTATGAACGCCCCGTCGCCGACGGCCGAGCGGTGTTTCTCCCTGCCGTCGTAATTCACAAACACCACGCCACAGCCGAGGTTCACATTTTGCCCAAGGTCCGCATCGCCCACATAAGTGAGGTGGCTCGCCTTGGAGCCGTCCCCGATCGTGGAGTTTTTTATTTCTACGAAGTCTCCAATCCTCACATTTCCGCCGATCCTGCTCCCGGGCCTGACGTACGCGAACGGGCCTATTCCTGTACCGTCGCCTATGCTGCTTTCAAGCACCACTGAATTGTCGATGGTGACGCCATCGCCTATCTCGGAGCCCTCTATCCTGCCGCCTTGCGGGAAACGGCAGCCTTTCCCTATAGCCGTCCCGCCTTTGATGATGACGCCGGGCCCGATGTACGTCCCGCTCCCTATAGTCACGCCTTCTTCTATATAAGCATTGTGTATATCCTCAAAAATCACGCCTTTTTCCGCAAACGACAAATTTATTTCTTTCTGCCTGTCCATAACCGCTTTCCTCTGGTTCGATGATCTGATAACTCCCTGGCGCCACTGGGCACCTGCCTTTTCCGGCCGATGCCGGATCCGCCTCAGGTGCCGCCGTCGATTTCAAGTATCGTCTCCCCTACCTTATATATGTCACCCGCGCCCATGGTGATGACAAGGTCGCCCTCTCCCGCATTGTTCAGAACGAAGGCTGCGATGTCGCTGAAATCATTGAAGTAATACACCTCTTTGGAGGGGTCGAGTTTCCTGATTTTGTCGACAAGGGACCTTGAGCTTATCTTGTGGATATTCTTTTCCCTCGCAGCATATATCTCGGCCAGCACCACACGGTCGCTTTGCAGCAGGGCTTCGGCAAAATCATCGTGGAGCGCGATAGTCCTCGTGTATGTATGCGGCTGAAAGAGCACCCACATCTTCTCATGAGGGACGTTTTTTGCAGCTTTGATGGTCGCTGTGATCTCAGCAGGGTGATGGGCATAGTCGTCGACGATCTTGACGCCTCCCCTGGTGTAGCCCTGGATATCGAAGCGCCTCTGCGTGCCGGTGAAGCCCTCCAGCGTCTCTTTTATCTTTTCGTCCGCGACGCCTATATGCGCACAGCATGAAAAAGCCGCAAGCGCATTCGCTATGTTGTGCTCGCCGGGTATCTTCAATTCTATACGGCCGAGGCCGAGGCCGCCGGAGTGCAGGTCAAACCCGGGCATGCCTTCCTCGCTGAATTTGATGTTTGACGCGTAGACGTCGCAGTCATCATGGAAACCGAACGTGACGACCCTCTTGTCTATGCCCTTTATGAGGCTGCTGACAAGAGGGTTTGAGTCATACGCAAATATCGCGCCGTCCTTCGGCACAAGATCGATGAAACGCATGAATGAATTTACGATATGGTCGAGGTCCTTGAAATAGTCAAGATGGTCTGTATCGATATTCAGGACTATGGCATATTTGGGACGTAATTCAAGGAAACTGTCCATGTACTCGCACGCTTCAGTGACGAAATATTCGTTTCCGCCGGAGCGGACATTGCCTTCGATCTGCGCCAGGTTCCCCCCTACAAGTATGGTCGGGTCGAAACCCGCATCGTTGAGTATCAGGGAAACCATCGAGGTTGTCGTGGTCTTTCCGTGCGTGCCCGCAACGGCAATGCTGTTTTTCGCGCCTTCCATCAGCGTCCCGAGCAGCTCGGCGCGGCTGACTGCGGGAATATTTCTATCAATGGCTTCTGTTATTTCGGGGTTGTCGCGCGATGCTGCCGATGTATAGACGAGCAGGTCTGCATCGCCGACGTTCATCTTGTCATGTCCCAGGAATACCGTCGCGCCCTTGCCTTTCAGCCTGCTTGTGGTATCGCTCGCCTTCATGTCCGAGCCTGATACTTCGTATCCTCTGCTTAGCAGTATCTCTGCGATTGCGGATAACCCGATACCGCCTATTCCCACGCAATGAACGTGACGTATGTTCGATAATTCGATCATTCTTTTCTCATTTCCTGCCTCATTTTTGCCGACGTGATGTGTGAAAGGGATTTCACATTGCTTTGATTATAGCATAAGAGAATGCTATAATGAAGCAACTCGCTAATGCATCTACAGGGGGCGAGACGCAAGGAGGCGGTTTTGACCGCAAGGGGATATTATCATGAATATAACAGATGTCAGGCTTCGCATCACAGATGACGACCGCAAGATGAAAGCGGTGGCGTCAGTCACATTTGACGGAGAGTTCGTCGTTCACGACATCAAGATCATCGAAGGGCAAAACGGGACCTTCCTGGCGATGCCCAGCAGGAAAATTGGCGAAGGTGAATACCGCGACGTAGCGCATCCCCTCTGCTCCGAGATGAGAAGCCGTATAAGGGACGCCATCTTTTCAGAGTACGAAAAACAGCTTTCGGGGCTTGAGGAAGAGACTGAAGAACCCGTATATGATTCCGAGCCCGCATAGGGCCAAAATCCAGGGCTGAAACCACATCCAAGCCTCTACGGCGGATCCTCAGGTATCGATCCTCTCTATTGAGGCACCAAGCGAACGCAGTTTGCCGACGATATCTTCATATCCGCGGTCTATGTGGTATATATCGGAAACCTCTGTCGTCCCCTCAGCCGCAAGCCCCGCTATTACAAGCGCCGCGCCGGCCCTGAGGTCTGTCGCCCTCACCTTTGCCCCCTTCAGCTTCGCGTTTCCTTTTACTATCGCCCTGCGCCCGTCGTCAATGATGTTCGCGTTCATCTTGTTCAGCTCGGCGACATGCATGAACCTGTTTTCAAATACAGTCTCAATCACAGCGCTGGGGCCGTTGACCGTCGACAGGAACGCCATGAATTGCGGCTGGATATCCGTCGGGAATCCCGGATAAGGAAGCGTCTTGATGTCCGTCATCCTCAGCAGGGCTTCGTCCGCCTTTACCCTGACGCCCCCGTTCTCTTCAGATATCCTGACGCCCGTCTCCCTTAGCTTGGCCGTGATGGGCACTACGTGGTCCGGCACCATATTGTCGATCAGCACATTGCCTCTGCTTATGGCGGCGGCAAGCATATAAGTCCCTGCTTCTATCCTGTCGGGGATGACGTGGTGCTCTGCGCCGTGCAGTTTTTCGACCCCTTTTATCTTGATCACATCGGTCCCCGCGCCTTTGATCCTCGCGCCCATTTTCCGCAGAAAATTTGCGAGGTCGACCACCTCGGGTTCCTGCGCGGCATTTTCGATAATCGTGAACCCTTCGGCGAGAGAAGCGGCCATCATGATATTTTGGGTGGCGCCCACACTCGCGAAGTCGAGATAGACTTCCGCACCTTTCAGTTTCTTGCAGCGCGCTTCCACGAAGCCGTCGCCGCTGTCATCGCTCTTCACCTCTATGTCCGCACCCAGCGCCATGAAGCCCTTTATATGCAGGTCTATCGGCCTCTCGCCTATGGCGCAGCCTCCCGGCAAAGGGAAAGAAGCGGCACCTGTGCGAGCAAGCATCGGGCCCATACAGACGACTGACGCCCTCATGGATTTGACCAGGTGTGCGGGGGCTTCGCTCGTCGCTATGTCTGTAGCCAGGGTCCTTATCTCTCCAGCCTCTGCGTCAAAGTGGACTTCCGAGCCGAGGTTTCGCAGGATCTCGCTCATCACTTCAACGTCCTTGAGCCCGGGTACACTTGAGACCAGGCATGGCGCGTCGGTGAGTACTGTGGCTGCAAGCAATGGCAACACCGCATTTTTCGAACCGGAAATACCAACTTTTCCCGCCAGGCTAATGCCTCCTTCAACGACGATCCTGCTCTGCGACATATTGTTTTTCACTTTCAAATTCTGCTGTCCGTTTCCGTCTGCACGGCAAGCGCCCACTGATCCCTGAAACGGCCTCAAAGATATTTCCTGCTTATAGACCCGCCTGTCTGGACGCATTTCACTGCACGTGCCAAAGCAATGAAACCTTCCGGCCAAATTGCGGCATGAAACTATCGCATCGCATTGTCTGGCAAGCACAGGTGCAATAAAAGCGTTTCCAATTTTACTACATGAAGCCAATACCCCTTCGAATATGCCAAAAGGGTAACATTGATTTAACAAAATCGATTTTCTGATTGAAGTAGCTTCCATTACTTGCCATAATGTAGCAATTGGTAATATTTGACTGACACGGAGGTAGCGCAATGGTCACATTGGATTTGAAACTTTTATTACTGTCACTTCTCATAATCGCAGGCGTCGTGCTTATCGTGTTTATCACCGTAGCGGTTGCGAATATGATCAAGACGCTGAAAGGCGTCAACGGGATCCTCGCAGACGTGCAAGTCATGACGGACATTGCCGCAGAGCGAAGCAAACAGGTCAACGAAGTGGTCGACGACGTGGTGGAGACGATCAAAGAGACAAACGTCAAGATCAGAGGGAACAAGAACATAATCAAAGCTGCCTCTTCCGTTGGAAGCCTTATCATGGCGATAAAGAATATTGCAGCGGCTGCGGAAAAGGAAAAAGCCGAAGAAGAGGCAGGGGAGGAAAAAGAGAAAGCGCCGGAAGGGCTGAAAGAGAAAGAGGGCAAGAAGAGTTCCGGCGAAACCCCGAAGAAAGCCTCAAAGAAAGCTTCCGGAAATTGAGCAAACAGCTGTGCGGCTTTAAAAAAATGCAACTATATGTTGGGGAGGGCTTGCATTAACTGGCAAGAAATGGTATTATTGCCATAATTCGTATGTATTTAATATTTTATAACTAAGGTAGAAGAAATGAGGCAGACAATGAAAGCGACTGGTATAGTAAGAAAAGTTGATGAACTGGGCAGGATAGTCCTCCCGATGGAACTCAGGAGAACGCTCGGCATAGGCAAAGAAGATCCCCTCGAAATATTCGTCGAAAAGGATACGATCATGCTGAAAAAGTATGAGCCTTCATGCATCTTCTGCGGAAACGCGGACGACATCACAAACATACGCGGCAAAAACATATGCAGCAAGTGCATCAGCGAGCTGAAAGAACTGTAAGGGCAAGTGGAAAATCGCAAGTTAGTGTTTGGCAAGCCCTAAGCTGTTTTTCACGCTCAGGACTTGTTTCCTGAGCGTGATTTACGCCCGGAATTCTTCTTCACATTTCTGAGCTTTTTTACTATCTCGGATTTGTCTATTTCGACGAGTTCGTCTGACAGGTTGTCAGGATTGTCCCAATCCCCTTCGCTGTCAAAGTATCTGGCTCTGATTATTCCGGTCAATATATTCACATCCGTGATCTTGGCTGCGCCGTTTGTCGTTTCGACTATCTCCCCGGCTGAAGGCATATCCTTCTTCAGCTCGTTGTAGATATCGTTCTCGAACTTGAGGCAGCACATCAGCCTGCCGCAGCAACCCGAGATCTTAGTTGGATTCAGAGACAGGTTCTGGACCTTGGCCATCTTGATGGAAACCGGCTCAAAGTCGCGCAGCCACCGCTTGCAGCAAAGCTCTCTGCCACAGGCGCCCAGGCCGCCGAGCATCCTCGCCTCGTCTCTGACCCCGATCTGCCTCAACTCGATCCTCGTCCTGAAGCGGCTTGCAAGATCCTTGACGAGCTCCCGGAAATCGACCCTCTCTTCTGATGTGAAATAGAAAATCAGTTTGTTGTCGCCAAATGTGTACTCTGCGTCAATCAGTTTCATATCAAGCCCTCTCGACTTGATGATCTCCTTGCACGTCGCCACTGTTTCCGCTTTCTTTTCAGAATTTGCTTTTTCGGTCTCAAGGTCGTCTTCGGTCGCTTTTCTGATGATCGGTTTAAGCGGCCCCGGGATCTCGTTTTCGTCTTTTTCCGAAGGGGTGCCTGCTACGATGCCGATGTCCTTTCCCATTGATGTCTCTACTATGACCTTGTCGCCGCTCTTCAGATCCTCATCGAGTGGATCAAAATAATAATGACGCGGTGCCGATCTGAATCTGACCGCTACTGTCTTTTGCATTCTTTCCTCATTCCTTTTTTGCGGCTTCTCTTTCCCGCACTATGTTTAACGCCGCATTATGGGCGGCGTTTTTTGCCCTGAATCCTCTGTTGATATCGCCTATAGCGGACTCAATAAGTATTATACCTTGAATGACAAGTTTTTTCTCGGGCGCCCTCAGCTTGCCCGAAGCTTCGCCAAGCCCGGCGTTTTCCAGCAATTCCGCCGAATACCCGCCTACGGCCAAGTCCCTTAGAAAACGCAGTGTGGCATCGAGAAATGCGACGGTCTCACCCCTCGCATCGTAGCTGTCAATGACCCGCAGGGCTTCTGCCGCCGAACCTGCCCCGAAGATGAGCGCCCTGAGGACTTTCCTCACATCTTCCTCGGACTCGGAATACCCCATTATAGTTTCCGTCTCAGCGACCCGCTTCAAGATCGTCCGCGACCTCACCGTTGGCAGCAGTTTTTCCGGATTTTCGACGAGGATGATTATCAGGTCTCCGAGGGCTGGCTCTTCGAGCACTTTCAGCAGTTTGTTCTGCGCGCTCTCGTTCATGGCGCCCCCGTCTGTGATGAGGGCCGCCCTCGATGTGGAGGCGAACGGCTTTGTCGCCAGAAACTCTGTGAGCCGCGCTATCTTGTCGACGGTGATCTCCCGCCTGTCGTCGTCTACGGAGATGATGAGCAGATCCTCGAAGGCATCCGCATCTATCCGCGCTGCGGCCTGCCCGTCGCCCGCAAAATGCTCTTTGAGGATGGCTTTTGCTGCGTCCAACCTTGATTCATGGCTGCCGCCGCAAAGGAGCTGCGCGTGAAAGGCACCTGTCATCTGACACTGTACCCTTTCTTCGCCAAACGTACAGCCACCGTATCCCATATTTTGTTTCTCAGCAGGGTGATGGACTCGGTCGCATCGAGGACTTTCACACGCAGTGGGTTTCTTTCCGCTATCATACGGTAGCCTTCCGCGACAGACCGGTGGTACATGATATCCTGGAGTTCCATGCGGTCTTTCCTGTTCCCAGTCCGGTCCAGCCCCTCGTCGGGCTCTATCTTCAGGTAAATGGTCAGATCCGGGACCAAACCTCCCGCAGCGGGGATATTCACTTCTTCCACCATGCGCCCCAGGCCTCTTGCCACGCCCTGGTAAGCCACGCTCGAATCAAGGAAGCGGTCACAGATCACGACCTTCCCTTCTCGAAGCGCGGGCCATATGACCTCATCAGCTATCTGTGCCCGCGCAGCCGCATAGAGGAACATCTCCGTCTTTGACGTCATCTCAATATTCTGCGGATCAAGGATGACCTTCCTTATCTGCTCCCCTATCAGTGTGCCGCCAGGCTCTCTTGTGATTACGACGCCTATATTTTCGGCGACAAGCCTGTCGTGCAGCAGCTTTATCTGGGTGGACTTCCCTGATCCGTCCCCGCCCTCAAATGTAATGAACGCGCCAGCGCCTGTCATCGTCTCTTCTCCTTTTTCTGTTTCTGCTTCTCCCCGGGAAGCCTCTGCCTGAGCGCGCTGACGAAAAATACCACAGCCAACACCAGTATGGGAAGGCAGAGCACCGCCAAAAGTATTATCCTGAGTTCGTTCATAAAGCCATATCCTCTGTTTGGGGCTTGTCCGGGGATCCCTGCCGCCAAACCCCGGTAGCCGGGTTTCCCTGGACCCCGCTGCAGCCACGGGTCAAAATGTTTTCAATCCAACCAGGTTCGCCGCGCCTATCAATCCTGCATCATTTCCCAGCTTCGCTTTTTTGATGACAGTGTTCACAGCGCTCGCTCTGCTGTAGACCTCTTCTGCGGCCTTTCTTTTGAGAGGGACTAACAATTCGTCGTCTCTCGCCGCCAACCCGCCTCCTATGCAGAGTACGTCGGGCTGAAAGATGTTTATCAAATTCGTGATCCCTGTAGAGAGGTCCGTCAAAAATTTGTCTATCACGACTGTTGCAGCCTCGTCCCCCTTTGCCGCCGCGTCGAAGGCCGTGAATGTCGTTATTTTTTTGACGTCTCCGCCCACAGCCTCCCACATCGCTGACTCCGGGTATTTTTTCATGATGTGGCGGGTGGTGATGTTCAGCCCGGTGGCACTGGCGTATCTCTCGAAGCAACCGTTCCTGCCGCAACGGCAATGCCTGCCGCCCTGTTTGATGACCATGTGCCCGACTTCAAGCTCGGCGAAATTAATCCCTTTGTGCAGGTAGTCACCTATCACGAAGCCACCGCCGATACCTGTGCCGAGGGTCACCATAAGGCTCGTGTGCGCATCCGTCGCAGCGCCAGCCAAATGCTCCCCCAGGGCAGCGGCGTTCGCATCGTTCTCGATGATGGCCATGATGCCAAGCTTCGCTTCAAGCATCGCCGTCAGCGGCACGTCCTTCCATCCGAGGTTTGGAGACGTCTCAAGTATTCCGTCCCTCCTGTTCGCAAGGCCCGCCGTCCCGATCCCTACGGACCTGATATCCTTCATTTCGAGCTCCGCCGCCGAAACGAGCAGGCGGACGGCGTCGGCTATGCGCTCCACAGCCTTTGCCGGGTCAATATATTCATATGTAGGAAATGAAGTCTTTGACGCTATCGAGCGTCCGTCCTCGACAAGGGCGATAGCTATTTTCGTACCGCCTATGTCCACACCTATGTCGTAATTCATCCCGTCACTAAAACTCCAATTTGCTTTCAATATACTCTTTCAGCCCGGATATGCCGACTCTCTCCTGCTCCATGGTATCGCGGTCCCTTATTGTGACGGTTTCATCCGTCTCGGTATCAAAGTCTATCGTGATACAGAAGGGTGTCCCGATCTCGTCTTCCCTGCGGTAGCGCTTGCCGATATTTCCCGAAGCGTCGTAGTCGATAATGAAATGCTTCGACAAATCCGCGTATACCTCTTCAGCTTTGGCGGCTTGCTTTTTCGTAAGCGGCAGCACTGCGGCTTTGAAAGGCGCAAGCGCCGGGTGCAGGTGAAGCACAGTCCTCGCATCGTCGGTACTTTTTTCATCAAGCAACTCTTCTTCGCCGTAAGCGTTTACGAGGAATGCGAGCAGCACCCTGTCCGCGCCGAGGGAAGGCTCGATGCAGTAAGGGATGTATTTTTCATTTGTCTCGGGATCCCTGTATGAAAGATCCTTTTTTGAATGTTCCATATGGCTCTTCAAATCAAAGTCAGTACGGTCGGCGATCCCCCACAGCTCCCCCCACCCGAATGGGAAGAGGAACTCTATGTCCGTGGTAGCCGCGCTGTAGTGCGAGAGCTCTTCCTCGCCGTGGTCGCGAAGCCTGAACCTTTCGTCTTTGATGCCGAGCGCCCTGAGGAAGTCCGCACAGAAATTTTTCCAGTATGAAAACCATTCGAGATCAGTCCCCGGCTTGCAGAAAAACTCAAGCTCCATCTGTTCGAACTCACGGGTCCTGAATATGAAGTTGCCCGGCGTGATCTCATTTCGGAACGACTTGCCTATCTGGCCTATCCCAAAAGGGATTTTTTTTCGCGAAGTCCGCTGCACGTTTGCGAAGTTTACAAAGATCCCCTGCGCCGTTTCAGGGCGCAGATAAAGTTCGTTTGCGCTGTCTTCAGTGACCCCCGCATGGGTGCGGAACATCAGATTGAACTGCCGGATGCCAGTGAAATCGCTCTTGCCGCACTCAGGGCATTTCACTGCATGTTCTTCCAGGTACGATTCCATCTTTTCATTCGGCCATCCGTCAACGGCGACAGATTCTTCCCCCGCTTTCGCCATATGGCCTTCAATCAGCTTGTCCGCGCGGAACCTGCTCTTGCATGACCGGCAGTCGACAAGCGGGTCGGAAAACCCTGCAGCATGGCCGGACGCCACCCAGACTTCTTTGTTCATCAAAATCGCGGCGTCAAGCCCCACATTGTACGGGCTCTCCTGCACGAATTTTTTCCACCACGCTTTTTTGATGTTGTTTTTCAGCTCCACTCCGAGCGGGCCGTAGTCCCAGCTGTTGGCCAGCCCGCCATAAATATCCGAACCCGGATATATGAAGCCGCGGCTCTTGCAAAGAGCCACGACTTTCTCCATACTCACTTCTGTCATTATTTTGCTGCTTTCTAATTTATGTTATGGCGAACCATATTGCAGGGGATCCCGGGTCAGTCGTTCGGCTCTTCTTCGGGCTCGTCGCCCGCTTCAGCCACGACATCTGCGGATTCTTCCCTGCCCTTCGCTACGGTATCCTTGATCTGGCTTGCCGCGTCCTTCACGATATCTTTGATATCGTCTATGTTGTCGGCGACCCCGTCCTTTACGGCGCCTGCTTTCCCTGCGGCATCCTTGACGCTGTCTTTGACGTCGTCGATGGTGTCGTTTGCAAGGCCTGAGAGGTCAATGATATCGCCGTCGTCTTTGATGAGCACCACAGTGCACTTGGCGCCGAGCGCGGCAATAGCGCCGATCGCCGTCACCCATGGCGCGAGGACAGTGCCGACTACCCCGACGGTGACGGGGACCCTTAGGAATACTTCATCGTCTTTTTTCACAACTATCTTGGAGATATTGCCTTTCTTGATATACTCCTTGATCTTTGCGACGAGGGCCTCTCCTTTGTCGGTGACCCTTTTCCCGACCTTTTCATTGATTTCCTCTTCGATCTTGATTATGGCATCTACAACATTGCCTTCGGTCGCTTCAAGAGCGTCCTTTGCTTCCTTATAGCTGACTCCTGTCCGGTCTTTTACCAATTCGATCTTTTCAAGTGTGATTTCCATGGCGCCCTCCTTACGTTCGCTTTGACAATACGTCGCTCTTCAGTTTCCCAATTTCCAGATGCTCTTCGGCAAATCCCCTGAGGAACGAATATATCGCATTGCACTTTGCCGGTTCGAGCGTGAGGCCTGACAATCTGTCGAGCGGGTTATTCCTGATAAACTCCACTATTGCAAATATATCAAAATCGCCATTTGATGGCAACAAGGCGCTTCTGATACTGCCCTCGTCAGGCATTATACCCGATATGTCAAATACTTTTATTAAAAACGCTACAGTAGCCAATCTGAAATTCCGTTTTCTTGACGACAGCAGCGAAAGATGTGCGGTGAGCAAATCGAATATCCCCTCAGCGGCAATGCCTTCGGGAAGGAGCCTGTCTGTAAACTCCAGGGCGAACGCTGCTTCGGCGTACCTGTCGGCATCCTCAGCGAGGGCGAAATGGCTGTCGATGACCTCTGCGGATTTGATCCACACAAAACCTTTTCTTTTTTCTTCGAGCCTGAACAGCGAGAGGGAAAACGGCCTGACCGCAAGCGCGGATTTTGATTTCCCTTTTTCTGAAATCGATGAGCCCGCACCTATTTTGCCCGCCTCACGCGTGATGATGGTGACCATCCGCCGGCCGCCGGTAGTCTTGACAAGACGGACTACCACTCCGCGGCAACTCTCTGTCAATCCCTGCCACCGTATCCGAGCGAAGCAAGAGCCAGGTCGCTGTCGCGCCATTTCTCGCGGACCTTGACCCATAGGCTCAGGTAGACTTTGCAGCCGAGCAGGTCTTCTATTTCCTCCCTTGCAGCCTTTCCTATGCCTTTGAGCTTGCGCCCGCCTTTTCCTATGACTATGGCTTTGTGGGACTTCTTCTCTATATATATCACCGCCGAAATCCGGGTCAGGGAAGGCTTTTCTTCAAAGCTCTCTATCTCTATCGCGACCCCGTGTGGGACTTCGTCGCCGAGATAGCGCAGCGCCTTTTCGCGGATGATCTCGGACGCGAGAAACCTCTCCGGCCTGTCGGTGATCATGCCCTCCGGGAAAAAAGCGGGGCCTTCGCCAATATAAGCACTGATATTTTCCATCAACCTCTCCACTCCATGGCCGGTCAAAGCCGAAATGCCGGCCACTTCATTGAAGAGCCCTGTCTCTTCGTATGCTTCGTAGACGTCGCGAAATTCATCCGGGGACATCGTGTCGATTTTGTTTATGACGGCGATTTTGGGGATCTTTGTGCCCGCAAGCCGATCCAGGATGAACCTGTCCCCGCCCTTTTCGCCCGGTTTCTCGCAGGTGATGAAGAGGATGAGGTCCACGTCCGCAAAGGCTCCGAGCGCCGCTTCCGCCATATATTCGCCGAGCTTGTTCTTTGCGCGCGTGATACCCGGGGTGTCTATAAAGACCACCTGGATGCCTTCGCCGCTGTAAATACCCCTGATCCTGTTCCGTGTGGTCTGGGGCTTGTCCGCAGTGATGGCGACCTTCTCTCCTATCAGGCTGTTCAGCAGGGTTGATTTCCCGACATTCGGCCTGCCGGCTATACAGACAAATCCGCTTCTCATCGCTGTTTCCTCATCCCTTCTCTTCGCGTTCTTTGGACTCTTTGAGTTCTTTTGGCCCTTTGGGCTCCGGGTGAAATCCGGGCTTTTTGAGCCCCGTGTTAAATAATGGATTCCGGTCTCCGAGGCCGGCTTCCGAAAGGGCTGACTCCTCCGCTTCGCGCATAGCGGCTTTGCCCGCCTCATCTTCATGGTCATGGCCGAGCAGGTGGAGCAAACCGTGTATGAACAGGTAGGCTTGCTCACGCTCCGCCGAATGCCCGTAGTCCTCGGCCTGGGCTTCGGCCGCTTCGGTATTTATCACAATGTCGCCGAGGGAAAACGCCCGCCCTGCTTCGGCCGCAGCCCTCACCTCGCCTGCGCTTTCAAACTGCGGGAAGGAGAGAACGTCCGTGGACTCGTCAATGCCTCTGTGGGTTTTGTTCAACTCGCGCATTTCTTCGGGGGTGACGACTGAAAGGCTGATTTCGGCGGCGGCGGTTTTTGTGGAGGATGCTGTTGTGGCTTCTGTAGCGACTGCGGCGGCTTCTGTTGCTTCGGCGGCGATCTCTGCGGCTACAGCGATGGTTGTGGCTGTGGCGGTTTTTGCGGCGGCAATCTCTGCGCGGACGGCTGTCTCCGCCATGCGTGTCAAAAGCGCCCGGTCAAGCCGAAGCAGCCCTTTCTCGTCGTCAACAATCAAATTCATCTGTTTTTCTTTTCGTATTTTTCGTAAGCGCCGATTATTTTCTTCACGAGTTTATGGCGGACGACATCGCTTTCACTGAGTGTGCAAAATGATATTTCCCGTACACCTTCAAGCACCTTCCCGGCGTGGAGCAATCCGGACTGCCTGCCCTCCGGGAGGTCGATCTGCGTGACGTCCCCGTTGATCACCATCTTTGACCCGAAGCCCATCCTCGTCAAAAACATCTTCATCTGTTCCCTCGTGGTGTTTTGCGCTTCATCGAGGATGATAAAAGAATTGTCCAGAGTCCGGCCTCTCATATAAGCGAGTGGCACTACCTCGATCGCTTCCTTTTCCTTTAGCCGCAATGTCTGGTCCCTGCCCATGATATCGTAGAGGGCGTCGTAGAGAGGCCTCAGGTAGGGATCGACTTTTTCCTGCAGGTCGCCGGGAAGGAAGCCGAGCCTTTCGCCCGCTTCGACGGCTGGCCTTGCAAGGATGATCTTCTCAACGCTTCTTCCTTTAAAGGCGCTCACCGCCATAGCCACGGCGAGGTAGGTCTTTCCTGTCCCTGCGGGGCCTATGCCAAACACGATGTCCCGGCCTTTGATGGCTTCGACGTATTTGGTTTGCCCAAGGGTCTTCGCCTTGACGGGCTTCCCTTTGTGGGAAAAAGCCACGATATCCTTGTTCACCCCGCTCTCACGATAGGACGAACCGCCCTGGGCCAGGTCAATCACGTAGTCGAGTTTTTGTTCGTCAATGCTCTCCCCCGCGCCGGTGATCCAGATGATGTCTTCAATAGCGCCTGCGGCGAGGGCGGCTCTCCCGCCGCTGACGACGAGTTCATCCCTTCGAAGGACGACATCCACGCCAAAAGCGTTCTCTATAAGCCTGAGGTTGGTATCGTGAGCGCCGAAAACCGCGCCGGCGTCCGTTTGTGAATTAAGTGGTATGCGGATGATTTCTGCAGTGTCTTTTTCCATCGGTCGGATTATACCATATTTGCCGCCTGTTTTAAAAAAGAGCGGTGTCTCCACCGCCCTTTTCATCTTGCCCTTAATATTTTCTTGCCTTCTTGCGCGCCGCCTCGGACTTTTTCTTCCTGCGTACGCTCGGCTTCTCGTAGTGCTCTCTCTTTCGCAGCTCGGACATAACTCCGTCTCTTGCACAAGAGCGTTTGAACCTTTTGAGAGCGCTCTCGAGGCTTTCATTCTCGCGAACTATCACCTGCGCCATTACTTCGTCACCTCCTTCACTGCATTTACTACGTCTTCAACGATTTTAACGTGCTTCGTTATAATACTCTGCGCGTTACGGTTTTTCAAGTAAAAATCAATTTCCTATATGGCAAACAAAATGTTGGTTTTGAGTTTCTTTAAGGCTCCTTTTCTAAACTTCATTGCATTGATACGCTAGAGAAGGTTGTCCATGCGCGAGTCCCATACCAGATCCACCTCGACGGCTTTATCTTTTTCGTTGATGAGGTAGAGGATAATGTAACGGTCTATGACCATCTTCCGGTATTCGGGCATATCTGGATCGGCATCGAAAACAGGGTGGCGGTATGGGTTGAGTCCAAGATTCGAAATCTTCGCAAACAACTTTTTCTTTTGCGTGGCGGCGGCTTTCGGGCTGACGCGAGAGAGGAACTCTATGTGCGCGTCAAGAGCGTAATACGCCTGAGTGCTGACCCTGACCTTATAAATACCACTACTCATAGTCTTTTACGATGTCAAAATCTTCGGCTACCCGGGAGGATTTGCCGAGACGTTCCTTGAATTCATCATACGGGATATACTCGAATTTGCCGGCAGCCTTTTCAACTTGGATACGCAGCAATTCCTTCTTGATTTTCAACCGGGTCTGCTCTTCGCTGTATGCCTGTATCGACATGACGACGAGTTCGCCCTCTCCGTTGTTTGTGATATAGATTGGCTCCCCGCTCCTGATGCACTCGTCGGCGACCTTGCGGTAGTTATTTCTAAGTTCAGCAGATGACTGTATTTTCATGTAAACACCTCCATAGTCGTATCATAGCATAATTCAGCTATAAAGGTCAATTGTCTAAAGAAAGTTATTACCCCGGCAACAAATAGCAGGAATAAAGTGCCGAGGGTTTCAGCTGATATGCGCGGCGGCGAAACCGCGCATATAGCTGCGAACGAAGTGAGTCTCATCCTAAGCAGCTGCGAGTCGAAGACGAGTCTCATCCTAAGCAGCTGCGAGTCGAAGACGAGTCTCATCCTAAGCAGCTGCGAGTCGAAGACGAGTCTCATCCTAAGCAGCTGCGAGTCGAAGACGAGTCTCATCCTAAGCGGGCAGTATGTAAGGATTTCGCCAACAAAGCAGATTAGCGGAAAGACCGGCGCGACTTCCTGCTATTTGCTGCCGGGGTAATAATTTCCCTGCCTGTATATACTTAGTCACAGTTTACACATATTGGCTTTTCTTTCGGAAAAATAATATATAAAAGCAGGTTATGGGATACTTTCCGCGCTATCCGCATCTCTGAGACTCTGGCATAAGCCGGTACGAAACTGTTATACTCACCTCTATGGGAAATATAGAGATAATCAGAAATATTGACGGCGTCGCCGCGGCCTGCGAGCCGATTGCCGTCGCGCTCGGGCTGTTTGACGGAATGCATCTCGGGCACGTCAAGGTCATAAAGGCCGCAAGAGAAATCGCCGAGAAAAACGGGCTTCTTTCCGCAGTGCTCACATTTACAAAAAACCCGCTCTCGCTGATCGCCCCGGACAGAGAACCTTCAAGGCTCATCACCGAAGAGCAGAAAATCGAATTGATTTCCGCCCTCGGGATCGACCGGGTTTTCAACGTTCCGTTTTCGAAGGACTTCATGAATATCCTCGCCGAAGAATATGTACGGGATGTACTGGCTTCACGCCTTCACGCGGCACATATAGTGACGGGGCCGGACCATCGCTTCGGAGCACGGGCGAGAGGCGATGCAGCTCTGCTGCGAACACTCGGCGTGGAACTCAGCATTGGAATCACTATCGTGGAAGCCGTGAAAGTCGACGGTATGGAAGTCAGCAGCACAGCTATCAGAAGCCTGCTCGGAGAAGGCCTTGCAGAGGACGCGGCGGCTATGCTTGGCAGGCCTTACTCCATGTCCGGGCAAATAGTGAAGGGCAAACAGCTGGGGAAGACCCTGGGCGCACCGACAGCAAACATCCTGCCGGATCCCGGGATGACTATCCCGAAGCCCGGTGTGTATGTCACGGAAGTTATAATTGGAGATTCAGCTTCGACTGAACGGCCGGCGATGACAAACGACAGGACGAACCCGGCCGCCTGGGATGCGGATGTCCCCACGAGGCTTCCTGCGGTGACAAATGTCGGGATGAATCCCACTGTCGGTGGCAAGTCAATAACAGTGGAAAGCCATATCATAGGCTTTGACGCAAATATCTACGGGAAGTGCCTGACGGTGGATTTCCTGTCAATGATAAGAGGCGAAAAAAAGTACGCGGGCCTGGACGAACTCAAACGCGGTATCCATGCTGATATAGATACGGCGACAAGCTGGTTTATTGCTCGATGTTAAAAAGAAGAGTTCACACATACGCCTAAGCGGGGCAATTGCATCTCGCTTGCTGCAACGTTCGCTTCGTTCACTCCTACGCTCGCTTTGCTCGCTTCGCTGTCCGTTTTGCCAGCCGAAGCAGAGCTTCGGGGCAAAAAGGCGACTCCGCTTAGGCGTAACAGAAGAATCAGCGCAATACCTTTTTCGGCCGCACCTGGCCGGAACAGAGGGTTCCAATCCCTGTCAGCACTTCGCCGGAATAAACCCTGACCGTTCGGGCGGCTGCTTTTGGCCCAGGGCTTTCACGGTCACCCGCCCGCGTTCCTTCAGAAGCGCCGCAGGCAAGACGCACATTCACAGCAAGCCCGTTAGCAAATTTCGCCGCACTTGCGGCGTCAAGCTCCACTTTCGGCATATGGGCCAGCGCACTGTCAATCGGCATAAGCGCGCGGTGCACATCTTCGGGAGATTTCAAGTTGTCGGGCACCACGGCATTTTCTATCGAAAAGCCGTCACTCGCCGTCCGCCTGAGGGCGCTCATAGCCCCACCGCAACCGAGCAGTCGCCCGGCGTCGGAGCAAAGCGTCCGGATATAGACCCCTTTCGAACAGGTGACGGTGAAGCTCGCCTCGGGCGCGTCCCCGAAACGGTTCACACTGACAGACTCAATGCTTTTAATGCGGATTTTCCGCGGGCGCAGTTTCTCCTTTGGGATCTCCTCCCCGCGCCGCGCATAGGTATAGAGCCTTTTGCCGTCCACGCTTACCGCGCTGTAAGCCGGCGGGTACTGCTCACTCTCTCCTGCCATTCCAAGCAAGACTTCCTCTATCTCACTGTCGCCGGGGAAGCTCCCGGCATGAACGGCGGTCAATGTCCCGGTCGTATCCAGGGTGTCATACTCGCTGCCGAGAAGCATGGTGCATTCATATACTTTTGCCGCGTCGTCATCCGGCGGGCTGAGGTATTCTATTATCCTTGTGGCTTTGCCGAAGAATACGGGAAGGACTCCCGTCGCCATCGGGTCAAGAGTCCCCGAATGCCCCACCCGTTTTATTCCTGACGCTTTTCTGAGGCGGTAGACCACGTCGTGTGATGTGATCCCCGAGGGTTTGTCGACTATGATGATGCCGTTGATTTCATTCATTCAGTAAGCTATCGCGCCCTTCCCTCGCATGCGTCTCGCATATATTTCAGACTCGTCTCTTTGCAATTTGAGTTGGCACAGATACTTTTTCGCACTCCAGAGCATACCGCGCTTCTATCCAAGGCCTGCCTTCACTTCCGCGACCAGCTTGCTGCGGATACTTTCAATACCCTCGTCAACTGTAAAGCCCGCAGCACGCTCATGCCCGCCACCGCCGTACCCCGCCGACAGAGATGACACGTCGAAGCTGCCTTTCGATCTCAGCGAAGCCTTCACTTTGCCGTCTTTCGTTTCGCGCAGAAATACCGCGACTTCCACACCCTCTATGCTACGGAGCTTTTCCACCAGGCCTTCTGTATCGCTGTCACCTGCTCCCGTCTTCTCAAAGTCGGCCCTCGTGACGATGCCCACCGCGATCTTCCCTTCGGCTTCAAACTCCAGGGAATCGAGCAGCGACCTTTCCAGGAGGATCTGGCCCATGGCGACATTGTCGTAGACGCAGTTGTTTATTTCGGCGACGTCGGCACCCAGGCCTATCAGCGCGCCGGCGATCCGGTGGGTTTCGGCCGTGACTGAGGAATACTGGAATTTGCCAGTGTCCGTCACAATCCCCACGTAGAGCGCCACAGCTATTTCCTCGGTAAACGGCAGGTCATTTGCCTCAATGAAATGAAATACCACTTCGGCGGTCGAGCCTGAATCCGCTTCAATGATATTGAAATCACATACCGGGCTTGATGTAGCATGGTGATCGAAACAAACCGTTGCCTTTGCGCCATCGAAGTATTTCTCGCGCCCTTCAGTGCGTGTTTTTTCCGCGTAGTCGACCGCGACAGCCAAATACTCCGGCTTCTCCGAAATGATCATATCAGCCTTCTCTGAAGTGATGCACACCCTCGTATCCACTATCCTCAGGTTGCGGGGGATCTCCTCGTCTATGACCACATATACTTCTTTTCCGAGTTCCCTCAAGGTGAGGGCGAGAGCCACGGCTGACCCCAGGGTGTCTCCATCGACGCGTATATGCGGGACAGCGAAAATAAGCTCATGATCGTCGATGATTTCAAACATGGCGTTGTAATCAACAGTATCGCCGACGGGAACCTCTTCGTCTTTCCTGATATCGAGGGTATCCAGGAGTCTGTCGATTTTCATGCCGTACTCAAGCGCCTCGTCCCGTTTGAATCTGAGCTCGGGGGCGTGTCTCAGGCGCAGCTTGCCTGCCACTTCCGTCCTGATGAAGCCCTTTGCCTTCTCAAACGCGAGAAGGGATGAATCGGCATCGTGGTTCAGGGAAGTATAGTAAACCGTCGCAAAGCTGCCGTCGTCTGCAGCTTTGACGTGGGTGACGCTCAGCATGTCCCCGGGCGAAGCGTATTTCAATTCGCCCCTCACGACAAGCTCGCTTACTATCTTGCGGATTTCTTCGCCAAGGCGTTCGCCCCTGTGGTTCTTTCTCATGCTACCTTTCTATTTCTTCCATCATGAAAGCTTCAATGACGTCGGCTATCTTGATGTCATTGAAATTCTCGATTCCTATGCCGCATTCGTAACCCTGTGCGACTTCCCTCACATCGTCCTTAAACCTTCTGAGAGAGGATATCTTTCCCTCGTGTATGACTATGCCATCACGGACCAATCTTATTTCCGTGTTCCTCAGTATCTTCCCTTCCTGGACGTAACAGCCCGCCACCAGACCGATGTTCGGGACTTTGAAGGTCTCTCGGACTTCAGCCTTGCCGAGCACCACTTCCCTGTACTCCGGATCGAGCATGCCTTTCATTGCGGAAGTGACTTCATCGATCACGTCATATATGACCCTGTACAGGCGGATTTCCACCCCTTCCGTTTCGGAGAGGGACATCACGGTAGTCGAAGGCCTCACATTGAACCCTATGATGATCGCGCCCGCCGTCCCCGCGAGCATGACGTCGGATTCTGTGACGGTGCCTACGCCCCTGTGGATGATGTGTACCTTCACCCCTTCGATATCGATTTGTTCGAGCGAAGCGGCAATGGCGCCGACGGATCCTATCACATCAGCTTTCAGCACCACATTCAGTTCTTTGGTCTCGCCCTCCTGTATCCTCGAAAACAGGTTTTCAAGGCTTGCGCCGGATGTCTTCGCCATCACCTGTTCGCGTTGCCTGATACGCCTCTTCTCCGCTATCTCGCGGGCCAGCCTGTCGTCGTCGAGGGCATTGAATTTGTCGCCAGCCTGAGGCACGTCGGAAAATCCTGTTATCTCCACGGCTGTGGCGGGCCCCGCTTTCTTTATGGGCTTTCCTTTGTAGTCGGTCATCGTCCTGATCTTTGCGCTTGTGACGCCGGCCACTATGCTGAGATCCCTGGTCAGTGTGCCATTGAGGACAAGGACTGTGGATATCGGGCCCTTGTTGCGGTCGAGACGGGCCTCAATCACGGTCCCCACTGCAAGCCTGTCCGGGTTTGCCGTCAGCTCCAGGACGTCCGCCTGGAGCAGGATCATTTCGAGCAGTTCTGTGATCCCGTCGCCGGTCTTCGCGCTGACGGGCACGGAGATGGTCTCCCCGCCGTAGTCTTCCACCACCACTCCGTGCTGCGACAGCTCCTGCTTCACCCTCTCGGGGTTCGCGCCAGGTTTGTCGATCTTGTTTATAGCCACAATGATGGGGACGCCGGCAGCTTTCGCGTGGCTCACGGATTCGAGCGTCTGCGGCATGACTCCGTCGTCCGCCGCCACCACGAGCACGGCTATATCGGTGACGTGCGCGCCTCTCGCCCTCATGGCCGTGAAAGCTTCGTGGCCAGGCGTGTCCAGGAAAACTATCTTGTGTTCATTGATATAGACTTCAGAAGCACCTATATGCTGAGTGATGCCTCCCGCTTCCCTGTCCGTCACGTTCGTCTTCCGGATGGCGTCAAGCAGGGAGGTCTTGCCATGGTCGACGTGCCCCATGACCGTCACGATCGGAGGCCTTGCGACGAGGTCTTCCGGATCGTCTTCGAACTCGTCGAGCCCCTCTTCGATGATCTCGCCTTCGTCTACTCCGATCACCACTTTCACATCAAGCTCGATTGCGAGAAGCTCCACCGTCTCTTCATCTAGGTTTTGGTTGATATTCGCCATAATGCCCATCTTCATCAGCGCGAGGATTATCTCTGACGTCGTCACTTCGATTTGCTCAGCCAGACCGGCCACAGTGATAGGCACGTTTACTATTACAGTGCCGGGTTCGAGGTTTTCAAACCTTGAATCGGCTCCCTGATCGGGTTTCTGCTGAGGCCTGTGCCTGTGCGCCGACCTGAGAGGCTTTTTTTCGAGCGAACGGGATTCCAGTATAGGCGCTCTTTTGCCGCCTCTGGAGTCCGTAACCGCGCCGCCTTTCCTGTCGGGCTTGCCGCCCTTCTTGTGCGGACGGGATTTTTGGTCTTCCGGTTTCTTTGCGGCTTCTTTCCCCTTGCCGCCTTTCTTGTCCTTTGGTTTGCCTGATTTATGGGCCTTTTCGGATTTTGCATCCTGTGCGGGCGCGGGCTTTTTCCCCGGCTCTGCAGGCGTTGCGGATGCTGTGGACGCTGAAGATGCAACAGGCATTGAAGCTTCAACTGGAATATCCGCGGACACCGGATCTGACACAGCAGTTTCGGGCTTTTCATTTTTGCCCGAAGCGGCATCACCACCGCCCGAAGGATCGGCAGTGGCCTCAGGCGCTCTCGGTTCGGCGGCCGCAGCCCCGGGCGTTTCGGGTGCCGTCGGCTGCCCATCTCCAGCCGCTTTCACATCAGGCTGCGCGGACACAGGCGTGGGCGTCTCTGAGACGGGTTGCCCCTCCGGCTTGCCTGTGGCAAGGGGAAGCCCTTCCGCCACCGTTTCTGCCGTAGTTTCGCCCATCGTGATATCCGCCGCAGGCTCTTCCGTTTTGTCTTCAGGCAAGGCGGCGATTTCCTGTTCAGGCATTTCCAATTTCGTCTCGGCGGTTTCGGGCCCACTATCCGCAGGCACTGGTTCCTGTGCCAGGGGCTCGTCCTCCGAAGCGGCGGCCGCTTCGAGGACAGGCGCGGGAATGGCTTCTCCGCCTCCGCTCTCAGAGGCTTCAACTTCGGGCTCTTCCGACTCTTCAGCCTGCCTCTTTTCTTCCTCGACGATGGCTTTCGGTTTTCGCCTCGGCATCAAGCGGCTTTTCTGTTCCTCAGCCGCTTCTTTCTCATGGCTTTCAAAACTTGAACGGATTCGAGA
>JAISAW010000027.1 GCA_031266515.1 Eubacteriales Family XIII. Incertae Sedis bacterium | reverse complement strand
GACAAAGACAAAGCCGAACCAAAGCCGGGCAGCAAAGCAGCAGAAAAGAAATACGAGAGGAAGATGAATGACCGCCTCAACCTTTTCAGCGCACAAGTCATCCCCAACAGAGGCGCGTGGCTTGAATACGATACTGATGACAACGGGATCCTCTACGTCAGAGTGGACCGTGCGCGCAAATTGCCCGCGACGGTGATCATAAGGGCTTTGGCGGATTCACAGACTTCCCCGTATCTGTTCTCCGACAGCGAGGACGAAGAGAAAGAAAGAAACAAGCGGAAAGGCATAGGCCTTTTCTTCGGTCAAAACATCGAAAAAGCCGACAGGGATGCAAACCGCTGGTACGGTACAAACGAGGAGATCATTGAGCTGTTCGGCGACGACCCCCGGCTCATCGAGACCCTTTCGAAAGACACGACCACTGGATACGAATCGGCGGTCACGGACATCTTCAAGCGCATCAGGACGAACGAGTCTGCAAATACCGAAAATACCACAAGGCTGATCGACGGGCTCTTCTTCGATCCGAGGAGATACGACCTTGCAAAAGTTGGCAGGTATAAATACAATAAGAAGCTCGGGCTGTCGACGAGGCTCCCCGGCTTGACTGCTGCCGCAGATTTGGTGGATCCCGGAACCGGCGAGATACTGGTTGAAAAAGGCGAGGCCATTTCCGAGGACACAGCCCTCACGATAGAGAACGCGGGAGTCTTCTCCGTACCCGTATTTGTGAATGTGCAGGTCCCCATCGTGACCGAAAACCTGAACTCCTTCGAATACGGCGAAGAGGAAAGAGTCATCAATATAATAGGAAACAGATTTGTCGACATAGCGTCCCAGATGGAATTTGACTTTGATCCCGAGGAGCTGGGAATACCCTCAAAAGCCTGGTACCCTGCTCTTTCCAAATTGATCAGGGAAAATTCGGAAGTCAAGGGCGGCAAAAAAGCCCGTGAAGAAGCTTTCAAAAAAGCCCTGCTTGCAAACAAAGGCGCTGTTTCGCCCAAGCATATCCTGCCTGACGACATAGTGGCGTCATTCAGCTATTTGATAGGGCTGCCTTACGGGATAGGCAACAGCGACGACATAGACCATCTCGGCAACAGGCGCGTAAGGACTGTAGGGGAATTGCTCCAAAACCAGTTCCGTATCGGGCTTGCAAGGATGGAAAGAGCCGTCCGCGAGCGCATGACCATTCAGGATATGGAAGGCAGTACTCCTCAGGCCCTCATCAATATCAGGCCTGTGACCGCTGCGATAAAGGAATTTTTCGGAAGTTCCCAGTTGTCGCAGTTCATGGACCAGAACAACCCTCTCGCTGAACTCACACACAAGCGCAGGCTTTCGGCGCTGGGGCCCGGCGGTCTGTCCAGGGAGCGCGCGGGCTTCGAAGTGAGGGACGTGCACTATTCCCACTACGGCAGGATGTGCCCGATCGAGACTCCTGAGGGCCCGAACATCGGGCTTATCGGCTCTCTGACCACATACGGGAAGATAAACGAATACGGTTTCATCGAAACCCCGTACAGGAAGGTCGATAAAGAAAATGATATCGTGACAGAGGTGATCGAATATCTGTCGGCGGATGAAGAAGAGACCCTCATCATCGCGCAGGCGAACGAGCCTCTTGACAGCAAAAACCATTTCGTCAACGCCAAGGTGGCGGCGCGCAGGGGCAAAGGCGAATATGAGCTTGTGGCACGCGATAAAGTTGACTACATGGACGTCAGCCCTAAACAGGTCGTTTCGGTAGCGACGGCCATGATACCTTTCCTTGAAAATGACGACGCAAACAGAGCGCTTATGGGGTCAAACATGCAGAGGCAGGCAGTCCCGCTGCTCGTGACCGAGTCGCCGATCATCGGCACCGGCATGGAGTACACCGCTGCGTATGACAGCGGCGTAGTAGTGCTTGCAAGAAATCCTGGTGTCGTGGAGTATGTCGATGCAAATAAGGTCGTCATCAAAAAAGATCCGGTGAAGGGCAAAAAGAAGGACGAGGAAACAAACTCTCTCGACACATATGACCTGCTGAAATTCAAAAGGTCAAACCAGGGCACTTGCATCAACCAGAGGTCGATAGTGGAAAAGGGCGAGCGCATTGAGGCAGGCGAAGTCATTGCGGATGGCCCGTCTACAGACGAAGGCGAAGTGGCCCTCGGCAAAAATCTTCTCGTCGGGTTCATGACATGGGAAGGCTACAACTACGAAGATGCCATCATCCTGAACGAACGCCTCATCATGGACGACGTGCTCACCTCCCTGCATATCGAGGAGTATGAGACTGAAGCGCGCGACACCAAGCTTGGGCCTGAAGAGATCACGAGGGATATCCCGAACATAGGCGACGACGCACGGAAGGATCTCGACGAAAACGGCATCATCAGGGTGGGCGCGGAAGTCACATCCTATGACATACTGGTCGGCAAAGTGACGCCCAAGGGCGAGACTGAGCTGACCGCTGAAGAGAAATTGCTCAGGGCTATTTTCGGCGAAAAAGCGCGCGAAGTCAGAGATACTTCATTGAAAGTGCCGCACGGGGAGACAGGCATAGTGGTGGATATCAAGACGTTTAGCCGCGAGGACGGCGACGAGCTCTCCCCGGGGGTGAATAAGCTCGTGCGTGTCTATGTCGCGACAAAGAGGAAGATCAGCGTCGGAGACAAGATGGCCGGGCGCCACGGCAACAAAGGAGTCATCTCGCGGATACTCCCTGAAGAGGATATGCCATTCCTCGAAAACGGCGAGCCGCTCCAGATCATGTTGAACCCCCTCGGAGTGCCTTCACGAATGAACGTGGGACAGGTCCTCGAGGTTCACCTCGGATTGGCTGCAAAAGACAAAGGCCTGTATATCGCCACGCCCGTATTTGACGGAGCGAGCGAACGCGACATCATAGAAATGCTGAAGGAATGCGGATATCCCGAGGATGGCAAACTCATCCTCAGGGATGGCAGGACGGGAGAGCCTTTCGACAATCCGGTCACAGTGGGCTATATGTACATGCTGAAGCTCCACCACCTAGTCGACGACAAGATCCACGCGCGTTCGACCGGCCCCTACTCGCTGATCACCCAACAGCCGCTCGGAGGCAAAGCCCAGTTCGGCGGGCAGAGGTTCGGGGAAATGGAAGTGTGGGCACTTGAAGCCTACGGCGCAGCGTACACCCTCCAGGAAATCCTGACTGTCAAGTCTGACGATATCATCGGCAGGGTCAAGACATACGAAGCCATAGTGAAGGGAGACAATATCCCCGAGCCGAGCATCCCCGAGTCGTTCAAGGTCCTCATCAAAGAGATGCAGAGCCTTTGCCTCAATGTGGAGCCACTTGATGCAAATGGACAGCCGATAGAACTGAAAGAGTATTCAGATCTTGGCGTCAGCTCTTCTCTCGAGAGGATCATATCGACTGAGAAGCTGACGGAGGACGACGGATTTCTTTCATTCGAAGAAGAAAATATTTTCGCCGACAAGAGAAATGGAGACAGCGGCAGTGAAGAAGGCAGAGGCTTTCACACACTGCTGACCGACGAATCGGCGGAAAGTGATGATGAATAGCAGAGGAAGGGGAACCGCTTTGACACATAGACACACCAACAATGAGTTCAGTAATTTCAGATCGCTTCGCATCAGTCTCGCTTCCACTGATACGATCAAAAACTGGTCGCACGGAGAGGTCACGAAACCGGAGACGATAAACTACCGTACGCTCAAGCCGGAGCGGGACGGGTTGTTTTGCGAGAAGATTTTCGGACCTACCAAAGACTGGGAATGCTACTGCGGCAAATACAAGAGAGTGAGATACAAGGGCGTCGTCTGCGACCGTTGCGGCGTCGAGGTGACAAAATCAAAAGTCAGGCGCGAGAGAATGGGGCACATACAGCTTGCGTCCCCGGTTTCTCACATCTGGTATTTCAAAGGCATCCCGAGCAGGATAGGCCTCGTGCTCGACATCAGCCCCAAAAACCTGGAGAAGGTCCTCTATTTTGTGGCGTATATCGTGACCGACCCCGGTGAGACAGACCTGCATTACATGCAAATACTCTCCGAAGTCGAGTACCGCCGGTACCGCGAGGAATACAAAAGCAAAACAGCTTTTGCCGCAGGGATGGGCGCGGAGGCGATCCGCGAGCTTCTCGAAAAGGTTGACCTTGACGAAATGTCGACGAGCATCAGGGAGTCCCTGATCACGGCGACCGCCCAGAAAAAAGGCAAACTCGTCAGAAGGCTCGAAGTCATCGAAAACCTGCGCAAGTCCGGCAACAGGCCGGAATGGATGATCCTCGAAGTCATCCCTGTCATTCCCCCCGAGATCAGGCCCATGGTCCAGCTCGACGGCGGCAGGTTCGCGACTTCCGATTTGAACGACTTGTACCGCAGGGTGATAAACAGAAACAACCGCCTGCAGAAAATGCTTCAGATCAACGCCCCGGACATCATCGTCCGGAACGAGAAGCGGATGCTGCAGGAGTCCGTCGATGCGCTTATCGACAATGGCAGGCGCGGCCGCCCCGTGACCGGCCCCGGCAGCCGTCCACTCAAATCCCTCTCGGACATGCTGAAGGGGAAACAGGGAAGGTTCCGCCAGAACCTGCTCGGCAAGAGGGTCGACTACTCGGGAAGAAGCGTCATCGTGGTCGGGCCCGAACTGAAATTTTATCAGTGCGGATTGCCGAAAAAAATGGCGCTCGAACTCTTCAAGCCCTTCATCATGAAAGAGCTGGTCGAAAACGAATCGGCCCACAACATCAAGAGCGCGAAGAGAATGGTCGAAAAACAAAACTCAAGAGTGTGGGACGTCCTGGACAAAGTCATCCAGGAACATCCTGTGCTGCTGAACCGTGCGCCTACCCTGCACAGGCTCGGCATCCAGGCCTTTGAGCCGGTGCTCGTCGAAGGCAAGGCTATCAAGCTTCACCCGCTCGTCTGCACGGCGTACAACGCGGACTTCGATGGCGACCAGATGGCCGTCCATGTGCCGCTTACGGTGGAGGCGCAGGCGGAAGCCAGATTTCTCATGCTTTCGGTCAACAACATCCTTGCCCCGAAAGACGGTACCCCTATCACGACCCCGACACAGGATATGATCCTCGGATCCTACTACCTGACGCACCCGGGTGAGCGCGACAAGGACCCCGTGCCACTCAGCAAGAAGAGCAAAGAAGAGAGCAACAATCCCATCAAAGTCGCCATAAAGGGCAAGGACAAAGCGACGACCTGGTGGAGAGACTGCGCGTATGAGCCTGAGACTGTACAGACGAAGGCCGGCAAAAAGGTCATTTGCGACGGAAGGTCATTCGCCGATTTCAGCGAACTGATGATGGCTTACCAAAGCGGCAGCGTCACTCTGCACTCCAAGGTGAGGGTTCGGATTTTCGCAGGATCGTGTGACAAGAGAGGCAGGCTGATCGACAGCACTGTAGGCAGGTTCATCTTCAACGAGCATATCCCGCAAAACCTCGGAATTGTGGAGGACAGGGAAGTAGACCCCTATTCGCTCGAAGTCGACCAGCTCTGCGACAAGAAGGTCCTCGGGCGCATCATAGACGAGTGCTTCAGGAAGAATGGAAACACTGAGACAGCGATCATGCTGGACCATATCAAAGACCTTGGCTTCCACTACTCGACGGTGGCGGCGGTCACGATCAGCATTTCCGATATGGAGATCCCGCAGCTGAAAGAACAGATCATCACCGAAGCCGAAAAGACGGTCGCGGACTATGAGGATATGTACCAGCAGGGGCTGATCGACCAGGAAGAGCGTTACAACTATGTTGTCAAGACTTGGAACGATGCCACAGACAAGGTCGCGGACGCGCTGATGGATTCCCTCGGCGAACTGAACAATCTTTACATCATGGCCAACTCCGGGGCGAGAGGCTCCAAGAGCCAGATCAGGCAGATCGGAGGGATGAGAGGCCTCATGGCAAACGCTACCGGGCGCACGATAGAGATCCCCATCAAGGCAAACTTCAGGGAAGGCCTGTCCGTGCTTGAGTACTTCATCAGCTCGAACGGCGCGCGCAAAGGCCTTGCCGATACGGCACTGCGTACGGCGGAGTCCGGGTATTTGACGAGAAGGCTTGTCGATGTCTCGCACAACGTCATAGTGCGCGAATCCGACTGCTGGGAGCATACTCCGGAGGAAGAGCGCAACGGGATCGCGGTCTCAAAATTCATGCACGGCAAAGAGACGATAGAGGAACTTCGCCAGCGCATAGTCGGCAGGACGGCGTTCGAAGATATCGTGAATCCCATCACCGGCGAACTGATCGTAGCAGCAAATGGCGAAATCGACGAAGAAGCGGCTCGCCTCATAGATGAAGTGAACAAAGCCGCGGCGGACAAGGACCAGCGTATTGAGGAAGTCAGGATAAGGTCCATGCTCACCTGCCACACGAAAGACGGGATCTGTGCCAAATGCTACGGCAGAAACCTGGCGACCGGAGACCTTGTCAATATCGGCGAGGCCGTAGGCATACAGGCGGCCCAGTCGATCGGAGAGCCGGGTACGCAGCTTACGATGAGGACTTTCCATACGGGAGGCGTCGCTGCCGGCGGGGATATCACGCAGGGCCTTCCCAGGGTGGAAGAGCTGTTTGAAGCGAGAAAGCCCGCAGGCCTTGCGAGAGTATGCGAAGAGAACGGCTATATAGAGGACATCGAAGAAAAGGGAGGCCTCAGGACCATCATCGTCTCGCCTGACCCCGACGACGCCATTGACGACGATGGGATCCCAAAGGAGGCCAGGAGGTACGAGATCCCGGCATCCGCAGGACGTGTCATCGTCGAAAAAGGCGGGTTCCTGGAGGCGGGAGACGCCCTCACGCAGGGGCCGCTTGATCCAAAACAGGTACTTCAGATGAAAGGCGAAAAAGGCGTTTACGACTACCTCCTGAAAGAGGTGCAGAGGGTTTACAAACTCCAGGGCGTCGATATCAACGATAAGCATATCGAAATCATAGTCAGCCAGATGCTTTCGAAATTCAAAGTGGTCGATGCAGGCGATACAAATCTCCTGCCGGACAAAAACTACACGAAGGACGAAATCGAAGCCGCCAATGCATTGCTCGAAGAAGGGCAGGCTGAAGTGATTTACGAAAGGGTGCTCCAGGGTATCACCAAAGCCTCGCTTGCGACTGATTCGTTCCTGTCAGCGGCTTCGTTCCAGGAAACTACGAAGATACTCACGGGCGCTGCCATAGAAGGAAAGACGGACAAACTCTTCGGGCTGAAAGAAAATGTCATCATTGGCAAACTGATACCGGCTGGCACGGGGATGCCCCTGTACAACGAGATCGATATCGACTACGGCGAAAATGCGGAGTATATGGAGGACTTCGGGAAAGAAGACTTTTTCGAAC
>JAISAW010000021.1 GCA_031266515.1 Eubacteriales Family XIII. Incertae Sedis bacterium | reverse complement strand
GAGTATTCAGGTTTCCGCTCACTGTTGAGATAGTTCCGTTGACCGTGCTGATAGCGGACTGAAGATCAGTTTCCGTGGCGTAGATATCCGATAGATTGTCCAGTGTGGTATTGATGGTGTCTATCTTGCCCTGCAGGTCACCTTTGATACTTGTGATGGATGTCCCAATCCCGGATACGGCAGTTGCCAATTCCGCGTCTGTCGCATAGGTTGTGCCGAGATTGTTTATCTGCCCTTGCAGGCCTGTTGTAGCTTCTTCAATGGCGGTCTCAAGCCCGGAAACAGCGTCTTCCAGCTCATCGTCCGTTGCGTAGCCATCGTCGAGACCATCTATCTTGTCTTGCAGGCTTGTTTCAATTTTTCCTATGGCTGTATTAAGCTCAGCCACGGCATCTTTGAGTTCCTCGTCTGTCGCGTAGGTTGCGCCGAGGTTTTTCATCTGGGCTTCCAAATCCTTTGCCTTAGTATCGATACCTTGTATTTTCTGGTTGATATCTGTCAGGCCTTCATTGATAGAGATGACGCCGCCCTGCAGGGTGCCTATATCAGTCTGCAGGCCGGTTATGCCACTGCCCAGAATGCCTATATCACTTTCCAGGCCGGTTATCCCGGTTTGCAAATTTGATACATCGCCCTGCAGATCTTTCACGCCGGACTGCAGAGCCTCCACTGTTGCTTTGGCGGCGTAGCCCTTCAGCGACTCCTTTAATGCTTCAATGTCCACTTCCGTGGCGTAGCCCTCCAGCTTTTCTGTGAGCGCTGTGCCCGTCACGTAGTTTTTGAGGTCGTCCGATGTGGCGTATTTGCCCAGCCCGAGGTCAATCTCATTGCTCGCCGTCTCTTTGCCGTCAGCGTCCTCCATCGTGATCTGCAGTTTTCCTTCGGCCGTTATGCTCAGCGCGACGCTCGTTATATCCGCGCCGTCCGCGCCGTCTTTGCCTGCTGCCCCAGGCTCGCCTTTGGCTCCTTGCTCTCCAGCCGCTCCAGTTGCTCCGGTTTCTCCTTTGGCCCCCTGTTCTCCCGTTGCACCGGTCTCGCCTTTTTCGCCCGCAGGCCCTGTTTCGCCTTTCTCGCCATTCGCACCGTCAGCGCCATTTATGCCGTCAGCCCCGTCGGCACCATTTACTCCATCAATGCCATTTACTCCATCAATGCCGTTTATGCCGTCGGTGCCGTTTGTCCCATTGACTCCATCGGCACCGTTTAAACCGTCCGCGCCGGGTTCGGCAAGCGTCACGTTTTTGCCATTCAGCAGGTCGCCGACGATCTGCTCCACATCCTCCCGGACAAGCAGCTGCTGGTTGCCCTGGCCATTTACGACCAGCATCACCTTGCCGTCCTCGTCGACAAGGCCACGCACCACGAGGGCAGTCTCTATCTCCCCTCGTGCCGCTGCGCGAGCCGTCTCCTGGATGACGCCTTCGCTTCGCCACGAACCGGCAGCGGCGTTTATGGCAAAGGCCAGAGCCGTACCTGCTATCGCCAGCACGATGATATACGGCAGTACCGCCTTCGGAGTCAAAGCCTTCAGCCATGCCCTCATATCCTGTCACCTCTTCCCCAAAATGCCCGGAATGGCACAAATGGCACAACCGGGCAACAAAAAGCAGCCCGGGCGCTTTTCGCCCACAGGCTGCATGATAAAACGGCTGTCTTCGAGAGGTCGACAGGCTTTGTTTTGCCTACGCCCCCCCCCATTTGGCGTCCGCGCCGCTCAATTTCATATAGTTGCTGTTCATCTTCGCTGCTCTCATTTGCTGTTCACTTGCTGCTCTGATAGTTTCGCGCTGCTGCTATATACCCATATAGCCATATACCCAAACCGCGCCGCCTTATCCACACATCCATGATGCTTCAGTGGCTCTGCCCGCAATTACGGGCGTACGCGCGCGTCCTTTATTTGCTTAATATATCACCTTCCGGCTTCCTTGTACACGCCCGTTTACGCGAAAGTCGCACCGCACAAAAGAACAAAGAACAAAAGGCATGTGATGATGTATGTCGGCTTTAGGATGAAAGCATTGGATTTTTATGCCACTACGAATTTGGATTTCGTCGATTGCATACTTGCCTCATACTCTTCGAAGACGGGTGCAAAAATCTATACATTTGACAAGAAACTCTCCAATTTTATTAAAAAACTTAACGCTCCATCCGTTCCTCAAAAACCCAAGTGACGTACTTTTGAAGCGTTTCTTGCCCTATTCATCAAATATCGAAAAGGTAAAACAAATGGTAAAGAGGGTAGTCATTGTGCTACGAGACATATCACAATGAAAAGCGTTCCGCGATTTCTGCATACTCGTTTCGGATAACACTTTTCCATTTTTGGGTCTCGTTCGGTGGGGATATTTCGTTCTTTGAATAGACGAGCAGTATTTTTACCGTCCTCATTTCTTCATCGACAAGCAGAATACATCTGTTGCCGGATGCCTTTGGCGACATACGGGTACCTTCGACGGCGAAGTCGAGTTTGACCAATTTGCAGCAACCGGAAGTTGCTATCAGATCGGCGCGGCTATACTGGAGCATGTTGTCTATGTGTTCGCAGACCGCAATAATTGTCCGCTCGGTAGCAAGCCAATTATTCCTATAGTCTTTTTTGAACTTCCTTATATAATGCCTTTCAGTGAAAGGTTCAAGCTGAACCTTATAGTTGAATTGTTCCATATACGCGCTCAGGCTCTTCCTGAGTGATCAGGCCATAGGGTATCACTTCCCCATATCGGCAAATTTGCCAGGGGAGCTGCTCGTGTGTGAAACTCACAATATCATCGGTGGATTTGCCGCGCCATTCTTTCCCTGTTTTCTCTATGAGACGAAGCTCATCGCCCGACAGCTTGCTGACAGGGGCTTCTTTCTCGACAAGATGGAACAGGATCGCCTTGCCCTTTGGCTCCCTGACGATCGCTCCGCTCTCTTCCAATTCGTCAAGTGCACGGAAATATACATCCGCAACCGGCCCATTCGGCAGCTTACGGTAAGTCATCCCGGACATTGGCGACGAATGAAGATAATACCAGATGAAATCCGCCAGGTATACTAATTTTGCGAGCTTGGTTTTGGTGATCTTGCCATCTTTGCCCGCTCCGTATTTGAGAGAATTCAGGATCATTTGCTTATATTTTTCGGTAGACTTCAGCACATTGGAAAATATCGATGCCCCGTCCGCCGCGCCCAGCATGTCGTCTATGCCGATTCGGAGCATGGACGACAACGCTTCCGCCTGGCTTAGGGTCAACTCTTTTTTGCCGGACTCGATTTGAATATATGTAGGCCTGCTGACGCCAATGGCGTGGGCCGCCTGTGCCTGCGTATACCCGCGCGCCTGACGGGCTTTTTCAATATTGTTTGATAAGTTTCCACTCATGGCTCAATTCCTTCCTGTTCCGGGTTCATTATGCCACATCGGGATCAATGTGGCAACAGAGTGTGTAAATATTTCTTTCAAATCCTATTAATTTTGTTGACATCGCTATACGAATATTTATCATAACAGGATATGACGGGAAAAAAGACAGTCCCAATCCACAGTGTCTGTAAAACATTTATATTATTACCCCGGCAACAAGTAGTAGGAACAAAGCGGCGAGGATTTCCGTCAATATACGAGGCGGCGAAACCGCGCATACAGCTGCGAGTCGAAGACGAGTCACATCCCAAGCAGCTGCGAGTCGAAGACGAGTCACATCCCAAGCGGGTGGTATATAAGGATTTCGCTAACAAAGCAGATTGCCGGAAAGACCGATGCGATTTCCTATTATTTGTTGCCGGGGTAATAATATAGTTGTCAAGCAAGATGATTTTTATCTTCCAGACCCAGGTAGCCAGATGAACTACATGCTTGCGCACACCATCATTTGGTTTGCCGAGAACGCACCTCGTTTGACCCGGAGTGCCGCCAATATGATTCCTTATGTTGGCAACACTACATGTGTTAGCGTCGTCTCGGTTTGGGAGGTTGCAATCGAATGCAGCATTGAAAAACTCAGAGCGATTGACATCAGTAACACGGGAACACGGCAAGGTGGTTTGACGCAAATGAACGCTATGCCTATGATAAAATCAATTGAAGGGCTGAGGTGATTTTATGATACGCCCAAAAGCTGTCAAAGTGACACCGAGCAATGCCTCGATACCCTCAGCAACCTCGCCCGGCGCGTAGCCGACATCGGAAAGCCCGACTACATAGTCGTGTTTCTTATAGGCACCCGGACGCTCGGCATTGTCTATATATGTGCGCTCGTCATAGGTCCCGGCAGTCAGTATCGCATGGATATCCTTGATAAGTTCCGGGCTTATCGGCTCGCGGGCAATGATTTTGTCCAGCAGATAGTAGTAGCAGGTCCTCTGGTTTCGCTGCTCAAACACAGCGCGGAGGTCGCCGGTGAAGCCAGCCACCCGACCGTTTGTGAATATCTCACGCGTGTCGTGATAATCTATATCGTCATTTTCGATTTTCCCGGAATTGTACGCAAAAAGAATGCGGTAATTGTCGAGCATGAGCTCAAGCTTTGCCCTCGTGTCGATATTCTTCTTTTGCCACCACGATACCACCTCGGCGTAATCCATATACCTGCCCTCCGCGCCCATTATAGCATGGGATTTTTGGCAGGCGGTGCCAGGCGGAAGAGTCGCCAGGCAACAAGTATTTCCCGATTCTTTAATAAACGTGTTATGGAACATGAGGCGTTTGTAAACTAGACTGGTACCCTGTAACCTTTAAAACTTGTCAATAATAATCCTTGAGGATTTTTTTTCGTAAGACAAGGCGGAAAAGAAAGGCGAAGCTGCAGCTTCGGTGACTGACGACAACGCAGGGTTACGGAAAAAAGACCGATGATCAGTCAAGTTTTGGAGGTTACAGGGTACCAGGCCCATTATGCATTCTTACAACGGGAAAAGAAAAAGGAGGCGTCGTGTATCGACCTTCAGGGTATTCGTGCTCGTCCTTTTGGTGCTGGGCATTGTTTTCGCGATAGTGAAACTGATGCCGGACAAGCTGGGGGAAGGGTTCGCAGGGCTGTTTGAAAAGGACATAATGGAGAGCGTCACGCCTATGGCCGGCGGGGATTCGGAGTTTTCGAAAGCCTGGCCCGACTCCAAACGTGTCAATATGTTGCTGCTTGGGACGAACCAGGAACTGACGGACACCATAATGCTCGCCAGCTTTGATACGGAGCTGAAGAGGGTTGACGTCATTTCCGTGCCGAGGGACACTTATTATGAAAGGCCTGACTATCCCGGCCCGGCCTACCAGAAGATAAACTCCGTGTATGAGACTGAAGGTGTGGACGGGATCGCGAAAGCTGTGAGCGATGTCCTCGGGGGAGTGCCGGTGCACTACTACGCGGTCATCACCGACGACGGCGTAGCGCGCGTGGTGAACGCCATGGGCGGCGTCGAGATGGATGTGCCGATCGATATGCAGTACGACGACCCCGAGCAGGGCCTGCATATCGACTTGAAGCAAGGCCTTCAGACGCTTGACGGCGATCAGGCGGTGCAGTACCTCCGTTTCAGGAAAGGGTATCCTACCGGGGATCTCGGAAGGGTCGATGCGCAACAGGCGTTTTTGAAGCAGGTATTCGACAGGACGATAAGCCTTAGCTTCCCGAAAGTGGCTGCGGCTTTTATCGCTGAAGTGGAGACGAACATAGGCGCAGAGATGATGGTCCGACTCGGGAAAGCAGCCGTGGGTATGGACAAAAGTGCTTTCGCGACGTACACTACGCCAGGAGAATCCGATATGCAAGACGGCGCTTCTTACTATTTTGCGGACGAAGCGCTGACAATGGAAATGATGACGAATATCTACAGTATGAAGGCTGAAGAGACTGAGTGAGGTTTGGAATATGAGCGACAGAAGCAAAGCGAGAGAGAGCAGGAGAGCGAGTCAGAGGAAGACGAAGGATTCCGCGAACGGGGGAAGGAAAGCCTTTAACAGGGGGATGTTTGTCCGCCTGCTTTTGGTGACACTGGTGATTGCCACTGTGGTCAGCACAGCCGGTTTCACCGCTTACGAGAAACTGCTGGATGCGAGGCTCATGGTGAAAAACGAGCACGCCGGAAAACCGACGCTGTTGACCGAGGAAAATATGGCGATACTCATACCGGGCGAAGGCATCTTCGCGCAGGAATACCGTACGTCGAAAAGGGTCAACATACTGCTGATGGGTACCACTGAGGAAGAGCTTGCCGACACGATCATGCTTGCGAGCTTCGACCCCACATCGAAGAGGGTGGATGTCATTTCGATCCCGAGGGACACTTACCATTACAGGAGCGGATACGGTGCCAGCTGGCTGAAGATCAATGCGGTATTCCACGATGGGCCCGTAGCTATGGCGGAAGCTGTACACGACATACTCGTCGGCATACCGATCAACTACTACGCTGTGCTCGACTACACGGGCGTAGAGAATATTGTCAATTCGATGAACGGCGTGCCGCTGTATGTCCCGATGGACATGTACTATTCGTCACCGGCGCAAAACCTTCTCATTGATTTGAAAGAGGGCGAGCAGGTGCTTGACGGAGCGCATGCGGTGCAATTCCTCAGGTACAGGAAAGGCTATCCCAACGGCGACCTCGGCAGAGTGCAGGCGCAGCAGCAGTTCATCAAGAACGCAGCGGCACAGGCTCTCGGGCTCGACCTCCCGAACGTGGCGAAGACTGTCCAGGAAAACGTCGACAGCGATATCACCTTGAGGGCGATCCTGTATCTGGCAAAGAAAGCCAAAGGCATGGATCCTGGAAATGTCACCACAGTCATGCTGCCGGGAAACAACGCCAACATACAGGGCCTTTCATTCTATCAGGCGGTCGACGACTATGAGATAGACCAGCTCATGAGGACGATCTACGATCCGCCAAAACCCGTTGAAGAAGCTCCTGCAGAAGGCGAAGCGGCGGCTGAATAGCTGAAATGTTACGCTCCGGCGTATGTCTGACCTGTTTATAATCAGGTCGCCAGGACTTGCAGATCCGAAGCGGCGGTCAGCCCGTAAGCTGGCTTTGCCGCCCGTACAGCCCTGTTTACGGCGACCCCGACCACTTCAGAGGCAAGGGTCCCGAGAGCATCTGCATTTGCGTCGTACCTGCCTGATGCGAGCGTGAAAATCGCATCGCCGTCAGCGGAAGTATGCACCGGCCTGATAGTCCTCGCCAGCCCGTTGTGGGCCAGCTGGGATATTTTGTTCGCTGCGGCCTTTGAGAGCCGGGCGTTTGTGACGACGCAGCCTATGGTGGTGTTCGTCGCGAAGTAGTCCTTTGAAAGGGCGATTTGCTCGTACATGACCTGGGTCGTGTCGCGGTCAAACCCATCCCCCGAAGCACTCAGAAGCCCCGCGATCTTTTCGCCGGTATCGAGGTCGTAGATATCGCCTACAGCATTTACTGCGACGACAGCCCCTATAAGTATATTTCCGGCGGACACCGCATATACTCCAAGCCCCGACTTCATCATGCGTGCCTGCCCGTAGTACTTCCCCACTGAAGCGCCTGTACCCGCGCCGACATTCCCTTCCGCGGCGCTTCCTCGCACGACGGCGGCTTCGCAGGCGGCATAGCCCATGGCGCTGTCGGGGCGTACTTTGGGGTCGCCGACGTTCAGATCAAATATCGAAGCGCCGCATACGATAGGCACCACACCGGTGGGAACAGCGTAGCCTATGCCCCGCTCTTCGAGAAACTTCATCACTCCTGACGCCGCGTCAAGCCCATACGCGCTGCCTCCCGACAAGACGACCGCATTCACGCTGTCCATCTTGCACAGGGGGTCGAGCAGAGAGGTCTCTCTCGTCGCCGGGCTTGACCCTCGCACATCCACGCCGCCCACGGCACCGCTCTCGGACAATATGACAGTGCAGCCCGTGCCTCCCTTTTCGCTTTGTGCGTGCCCTATCAGGAAATCATCAAGGGCTTCTATGCCGACCGGAACGACATGAGACGTTTTCCCCCCTGTCTTTTTTTCATTCTTTTCCTCAGTTTTCATTTTCGGGATCCTTGCATACGTCTACCCAGTCAAGCGCTTTTCCGACCTCGAAAAGTTCATCCGGAGATATCTCGATAGCGCTGTTTGCGGAACCGCATGCGGGGAAGATAGTATCGTATTTTTTCAGGGACTCGTCCATATACACGCGTACATTCCGGCCGTCCGGCAAAGCGAAGGGACACACGCCTCCCACCGGATGCCCTGTGTACCGGAATACATCGTCGGCAGACAGCATTTTCGCTTTTTGCTCGAATGTGTCCTTGAATTTCCTGTTGTCCACCCTGGCGAGGCCCGAAGCACACACGATGATTGCACCTTCGCTGCGATCGTGAAACGACAGGGATTTGCAGATCCTGTCGGGTATCACCCCGAGCGCTTCTGCAGCGAGATCGACTGTCGCGCTCGACACCGAAAATTCGAGGATGCGGTCTGCGATTCCAAGTTCATTGAAATACTCCCGTACTTGTTCTATTGCCATGGCCAGATATCTCCTTTCGCAAACGCGGCGGTTTTAATATATTGCTTTGACGTAATTTTTATTTATTGGAACAATAGTATACCCTGTGACCGTTTATTTTCCTATATGTGGCTGCTATTGTATGTTTGAACTGTAGCGCCCTACATGAAAGCATCGAATATAAGGACGCAAACCGCCCCGACCGCCGCTGTCGCGGGCAGGGTGAGAACCCAGGTTATGAGTATGTCTTTTGCCGTCCCCCATTTCACCGCCGAGAAGCGCTTGGCACTGCCAACGCCCATGACCGCTGACGTGATGACGTGGGTGGTGCTGATAGGCGCGCCCAGCAGGGACATCCCTTCGATGACTATGGCGGAAGATGTCTGCGCGGCAAATCCCCCCGGAGGCTGGAGCTTTGTCATGCCTCCGCCCATCGTCTTCATGATCCTGCGGCCGCCGGCGGAAGTGCCTGCAGCGATCGCTATAGCGCAGGTGACTTTCACCCATAGCGGCACACCGGTATCGGACGGGAGCTGGCCTGCTGTGATGAGCGCCAGTGTGATGATGCCCATCGTCTTCTGCGCGTCGTTGGTGCCGTGAGTGAAAGCTATGAATGCCGCGGAGCCGATCTGCAGCTTCGAAAAAAGGCCGTTCACTTTCGCAGGGCTGCTGTTTTGGAAGATGTTGTATATGAGCTTCATGGCTGAGAAGCCTACTAAAAACCCGACGAAAGGGGATGTGAAAAGCGGGAGGATGACTTTTTGGAGCACTCCGCCCCACAGCACGTCGCCAAGCGTGGCGGTGTGGGCGATGGTGGCCCCGATGAGGCTGCCTATCAATGCGTGTGATGAGCTGCTCGGTATCCCTTTCCACCACGTCACGAGGTTCCAGATGATAGCGCCGAGCAGCGCCGCGAGCACCACATACTCCTCAAGCTGCACGGTGACGAGGCCGTGCGTGATGGTCATCGCGACCTTTTCGCTGACGAGTGCGCCGAGCATATTCATGCTTGCCGCAAGTATTATCGCCTTTGTGGGTGTGAGTGCTCTCGTGTATACCGAAGTGGCTATCGCATTGGCTGTATCGTGAAAACCATTGATGAACTCGAATACGAGCGCCGCCGCAATAACTATTATGATCATTGTTGATAGCATAGTGTCCTATCCCGCCAAAGGCGGACGCGCGTCTGCGCCGTGTCTCCATTTTTTCCCTTAGACATGATAACAGACTAAATGATTTTTTCAATCGGTTCAAGACTACTTGTGGCAACTGCCCTGTGTTATTATATTACCCCGGCAGCAAATAGCAGGAAGTCGCGCCGGTCTTTCCGCTAATCTGCTTTGTTGGCGAAATCCTTACATACTATCAGTATGCGCGGTTTCGCCGTCGCGCATATTAGCTGAAACCCTCGGCACTTTATTCCTGCTATTTGTTGCCGGGGTAATAATGCACAAATAATTTTTTTTGAATGAAAGGATATATTATGAAAAAACAGGTAGCGGAGAACCCTGTCCAAAAAAACCGCGCGGGCGAATTCACGCCTCTCGTGGTTATCAGCGGACTCATGATAGCGATTTATCTGACGTCAAATGTAATGGCGGTGAAAGTGATGGGCTTTTTTGATACGGCCATCCTCGACTGCGGGACCATCACCTTTCCCATGGCGTACATGCTCGGCGACGTACTGACAGAGATCTGGGGGTTCAAGACCGCCAGGAAGGTCATCTTCCTCACATTCTTCTGCAATGTCGTCCTCGTGGTGTTCACCATGATCGGAGTGCTCATCCCTTCGCCGGAATACCTCGCTGATTCCGCCGCCGCGTACAATGCGGTGTTTGGCTACGTGCCACGCATAGTCGCATCCTCGCTTGTCGGCTTCCTTTCAGGGGAACTCGTAAACGCGTGGCTCATGGTGAAAATAAAATCGGCTACAGGCGAAAAGCTCCTGTGGGTGCGGACCGTAGGGAGTTCAGCCGCAGCTTACGTCTTTGACACCGTGCTGTTTTGCGTCATCGCATTCGCGGGGACGATCAAAATGAAAGACCTCCTGATAATGATGGCCGCGCTCTACGCCGCCAAACTTATAGTAGAAGCCGTCTGCGGCACCCCTCTCGCCTACGGGCTGATCGGCTATTTGAAAAAAAGGTATTCTTAAGCGTACGCACCGACTCGTCACACGTTCCGCGCCGCCCGCCTTGGTTAAGTATGCACTCAGTCAATAATAATTGTGAAAGGCGAAGCGTGCTGACCGGTTGCGAGGCTCCGCCCGATGCGCGCCTATCCCCGTTTGTGTTCTTTGCAAACGGTTGGAAGGTGCCATGCGAAAACTCCCCCGCTTCAGCGGGCTTGGAGTTCACCGCTCAGAGGTCAGTCGTTCGCCCATCCTGACAAACCCCACTCTCCACTAAAAGGGCGGCTCACACAAAACTGAGGAATCATCCCGATAGTGTATCCCGGCGCGCCCATTTTCGTTTACATGCAGTTTACACATTAAAATTATTAAAAGATTAACATTTATGGAGCGGCATAAGTCCCAGGGGTAGTATAATCATTGCCTTGGCAGATTATTTCCCGATCAGCAACTGCATGAACAACTGCACGAAAAGGAGCTCGAATTGATAAAACAAAGCGTCAGGAGACCTTTCA
>JAISAW010000142.1 GCA_031266515.1 Eubacteriales Family XIII. Incertae Sedis bacterium | reverse complement strand
AGGCCTCGGGGCCGGGTGCGTCGCGCTTGTCGCCATTTACCTTTTGATCCGGTTTGCAAGCATCCGAATCCCGCTCAAACCATTCTTCCTCGGGACGAGCATATTGATGTTCATAATGTCGATATCTTTCCTCGGCTCCGGCATCAAAGAGTTGCAGGAAGGCAATGTCGTCGGCGTCACAGCCGTACCAGGGATCAGCTCGGTCGACATACTCGGTATATACCCGACGGCCGAAACGCTCGTGCCGCAGATACTGTTGCTCGGCCTTACAATCGTACTGTTCGTGCTCCAGTCGAGAAAAGTTAAAAAGATGCGAAAGGATGCATCTTAATATATTTTGTATTGCTTTGTATCAGGAGGAATGATCTATGAAACTGAAGAAAACGCTCATAATAATCCTTGCGATGGCCGTGGTGCTCTCGATCGGCCTTGTCGGGTGCTCGCCAAGCGGCGGCGGCGACAGCGGGAGTTCCGCGGACCAGGAGGAGGCCGACACGAGTGACGACAGCGGCTCCGCTCCCGGAGACGCAGCCGGGTTTGAAGAATTTCCGATCGGCGACGATATCGAGCTCGGGCCGCTGAATGTCGCAGGCGTGTATTTCCAGCCGGTCGACATGGAGCCGACAGGGATGGGCCTTGCGGCGGCAGACTCGGATATGCATATCGAAGCGGATATCTCAGCCCTTGAAAACGATCTGGGCTACGGCGTAGGCGACTTCGTCCCGAACCTGACAGTCCGCTATGAGATCACGGATGAAGACGGGAATATGGCTTCAGAAGGTGCATTCATGCCGATGAGCGCGAGTGACGGGCCTCACTACGGCGCGAACATCAAGCTCGGCGACGCGGGTACTTACAACGTGAAGTTCATCATCGAAAGCCCGGAAGAACAGGGTTACCTGCTTCACACCGACAGCACGACGGGCGTCACAGGCCGCTTCTGGACAGAACCGCTCGTTGCGGAATGGGAATTTGACTACGTGCCGAGAGACTGGTGATTTGCAATAAAATTCGATCAATAAATCGACGCGACGCACTGATATCCGGTTGGCGGAGCGATAACTTGAATTTTCAGCCATGGCCGCATCGCATGAACGCGATGCGGTCGTGGCACGTGGTTGGTGGTTGACAGTGATTGGCATAAGATCAGCGCGATGGTCAATGTCAAAGCAAATATCTCTGGAGAAGAATTGATTCAATGCTGAAGTACCTCATATTAGTCGTTCAAAACACGCTGACCCTTGCTGTCCTTTTATCTATGTTGGCCTCGCTCTCCCGCATATCCGGAGAGGCAAAACAGAAACAAGGGCTCAGGGCAGGTTTCATTTTTGGAACCGCTTTCGCCCTGTTGCTCGCGATATTGAAATCACAAACCGTACTGATAAATCGGGAATATTGGAATATAGGGATTTTGTCGGTTGCGATCGTTTCGGAAATTTTTTACTGCGTATCCATATGGGGCGGGCTTGGAAAAATCAAGCCGGCTGCCCGTGGGAATATATCCCGCGCCATATATTTCGTCCTGACGGCGGCTCTTGTGGTTTTCGTACTGCCGGATATATTTCTGTACCCTGGCCAATTCCTCCTTGCCGATGAAAGCCTCTTCAGCACGGATTTTCTTTTTAAGCTGATTGGATATTTGGCCGGGCTGTCGCTCGTCTTTGTATCCGGGGCTGCGCTCTCAAATACAGGCTCTGCATTGCCGCAAAAAATCGTCCGGGGCATATTGACAATAGCGCTTGCGGTGACTATCGTCTCCCAGGTCTCGACGATCCTTCAGTTCCTGCTCGCAAGACGCGTCATCCCGATGTCAAAGGGATTGTTTGGCTTCATCAAAACAACGATCAATTACAGCGACTTCTTCCTGTACGCCATCATGGCCGTGACGGCCCTTCTGCCGGTTTTGGCCTGGCTGCGCAGCCGCCATCCTGAGGACAATTCCACAAATCCGGCTGGACGCCGAAAAATACTCGCGCTTGCAATCAGGCAGAGGCGCTGGTGCGCCGTCCTCCTTGCAGGGTATGTATTGTCCATTTTCTGCCTCACCGGCGTGAAAGCATATGATGAAAGAGAAGTCGTACTGTCCCCCGCCGAACCGATGAACATAGTGGGCGACGAGATCGGGATCCCGCTCGAAAGCGTCAGCGACGGCCACCTGCACCGCTTTGTATACACTGCGCAGGATGGCGTGGAGGTGCGTTTCATCATCATAAAAAAGAATGCCAATACAGACGCCTACGGTGTCGGCCTTGACGCCTGTGATATTTGCGGGCCGACCGGATATTACGAACGCGGCAACAACGAGGTGGTCTGCAAACTCTGCGACGTCGTGATGAATACCAATACGATCGGGTTCAAAGGCGGATGCAACCCTGTCCCTCTCGCTTATACCATGAGCGGCGGCAACATGGTCATACAGACGCAGAGCCTCGAAGACGAATCCAGGAGGTTTGCCTGATGAAGCGCCGGGTGCAGAAATACCACAGACACCGCAAAGCCTTGCAACACAGCAGGCTGGCACAGCTGATGCCCGTGGCTGTTCAAGGCCCGGCTGCCGGAACGAGAAGGGATTGCCATGTTTTTTAGAATGATAAGAGGGGCCCTGTTCCGTCAAAAAGGAAAAATGCTGATGATAGCTTTCACCATAGCGCTGGGGGCGTCTCTCGCCACAGCTATGCTGAACGTGATGCTTGATGTCGGCGACAAAGTAAACCAGGAATTGAAAACATACGGCGCGAATATCAATGTGCTTCCAAAGGGAGCGTCGTTGCTTGACGACCTGTACGGAGCGGCAGACGGGGATACAGGCGAGTCAAACCAATTCCTTCAGGAGTCTGAGCTTGGGAATATCAAAACTATTTTCTGGGCTTTCAATATCGTGGATTTCACCCCCTACCTCGATGTGAGGGCCAGCCTCGGCCCCGGGGAGGATGACGTGAAATTGGTCGGCACCTGGTTTTCGCACCACCTTGACCTTCCCACCGGCGAATCCCTGGACACGGGAATGCAGGGGATGAAAAACTGGTGGGATGTGGCAGGCTCATGGTCAGACGACGAAGACGCTTCGTCCGCCATGGTCGGCAGCCTTGTGGCGGAGAGAAACGGCATCAAGGCCGGCGACACTATTGACGTCCGCAGCGGAGGGATAGAAAAATCTCTGGTTGTAAAAGGCGTTTTCAGCGCAGGCGGGGATGAGGACGGCCAAATTTATGTCCCCCTCCAAATAGCACAGGAACTGTCAAACCGCGTGGGACTTGTCAGCCGCGTGGAAGTGAGCGCCCTGACCACGCCGGACAACGAACTCTCAAGAAGAGCGGCACAGAACCCCAACAGCCTGTCCGTGAAGGAATGGGAGACCTGGTACTGCACTGCCTATGTCAGCGCGATCTGCTACCAAATCGATGAAGTCCTCACAGACTCCGTGGCAAAGCCGATCCGCCAGGTCGCCGAATCGGAAGGGGCGATTCTCGAAAAAACTCAATTCCTGATGCTGCTCATCACGATCCTCAGTTTGATAGGATCGGCGCTCGGAATTTCAAATTTGGTCACTGCGGGAGTGATGGAGCGAAGCCGTGAAATCGGATTGCTGAAAGCGGTCGGCGCACAAGGCTCGTCGATCTCCGGTTTGGTCCTTACTGAAATACTGTTCACTGCTGTGATAGGCGGCATCGCCGGATATTTCGTCGGAATAGGGTTTGCCCAGATAATCGGACACTCGGTATTCGGGGCGGCTATCAATATCAAGCCGATGGTCATCCCGATCGTCGCGGTATTGGTTTTCATAGTAACGCTTGCGGGAAGCATCCCCGCGATCAGGTTGCTGCAGTCGCTCCGCCCCGCGGAAGTCTTGCATGGCAGGTGAGTAATGAAAAAAAG
>JAISAW010000064.1 GCA_031266515.1 Eubacteriales Family XIII. Incertae Sedis bacterium | reverse complement strand
CCGAAAGGAGGTGAGCGCAGATGGCTACAAGCAGTTTTTTCAATAATGTCGTGATCGACACGGAAGAGAAGTTCAAAAACTTGGTTATCGCTTTGGAGAAGTCCGAGCGTTCGCAAGCCAATCATGGAAATGCTACTCCCTCAAAGGCTACCGATGCCGATAAGGAGTGGATAAGAGAAGCTTTTGGAAAGTCGGAAAGCAAACGTTGAACTTCAAAATCGTCAACATCATAGATCTTTACGAAGAAATCGGAGAGGATCAGGCAACACAGTTCCTGTCCTCTTTTTATTGCCCGCGTAATACCGACATCGAGAAGTTCTTAAAATTCAAAGCAATCGGCTTTTCACGACAGGGTATCGCTGTCACCTATATCGTTATTGCTATGGATGGCGGCGATAATGTCATAGCCGGGTATTTTTCTCTTGCGAACAAAGTGATTTTGGTTGATCCGGCAGCGGCGAAAAATTCCGATTGGCGCAGGCGCTTCGACAAATTTGGGAAGTTCCAATAAGAAACGAACAGTTATCTCTTGGCGGTGCCGCTCATAGGTCAACTCGGTAAGAATTTTTCGAATAAAGCAAACGGTCTGATTATGGGAAGTGAATTGATTTCATACGCCGAAGAAAAGATACGTGCGACGCAAAGGATTATCGGCGGCAAGATGGTCTATATAGAATGCACCGATGAAAAGACGCTCGTTTCTTTCTATGAAAATAATGGCTATCACATCATTAGTCACAGGAAATCCAACGAGGGCGACTTGCTTCAAATGATAAAGTATTTGAGATAACATCAGTGGCTCCCCAAAACGTACTTGTCAATAAAAGCGATGTAGACACGGAAAGTATGACGGTAAAAATCGCAGAAAATCGATATAGAACATCACGGTCACATATGATGATGCTAAAAAATAATAAAAATTGCAGCTACAAAGCATTTCGGTAACGGGGTTAAGGATTAATACTGATGTCAGGTAAAACAGATTATATTCCAACGCGATGGAGTGATGAAAGAGCTTGCAGTTGCGGATAGAGTACGGAAAACCAACCCGGATTTCATTGTACCTCTCCGAGCCGATGATGTTTCGTTTGATGATTTCCCGGTAGAGATACTACGACAAAATGCCATTACTTTTACGCACGATTGGGCAACAGGACTTATAAATCTCTTGGAGTATCTGGATAAACAGGACATACCAAAAACATCCATGATATCTGATATGAATTATGCTGTGAGTAGGTGGAAAGAAATCAACACATTTAAGACTTTTGCACCAATACGTTCAAAGGATCATTATTATAGCAATCTCTTTCCTTGTGAACTACCAAACTCATTAATTATATATGGGCAATTCGTCCTTCTGCATCTCGATTTGCGCATGTGATGATTCGAAAATCTGGTATAATTTCATATCGTTTAATTGTTTGATGAAGTAACTTTCCTTAGGAGGGTATATGCCATTTGTAGCAGCAGTATGTACGCAGTGCAATGCGCCTCTCAAAGTCGATTCTGAGCAAAAAGCGGCGATTTGCGAACATTGCGGCAGCGCCTTTGTGGTTGAGGATGCCATCAATACCTATAACAACCAGTATTTCAATACAACCAATATAAAAGACTCGGTAGTGTACATAAATAACGAGGGCGGCGATCACGAAAGTGATCTGGTTTTCAAGGCGTATTCGCTACTCGGAGTTGACAGGGATGCCCCTTTTGATAAGCAGATCAGAGAATTATTGGATTTCGGCGGTGTCGTTCGTATGAAAAAGGATAATGATGAAGCGAGGATGCTTTTCAAAGAAGCGTTGAGATCAAACAACAAACACGAGCTTTGGGCAGGTCTGTACATGATTCACTTTTACTGTGCAGTGGTGGACAGCTGGGATGTAACACGTTATGACGCTATCACAACAGGTGGCAGCGCAGGGTTTAACAAGATACCGATTTACAAGGATAAAACCCGTGAAGACCGTTATGTATGGAATCTCACAGAATATTTGATAGACGTCGACACCGGCAAGGTTATCCGAACAGAACTTATTGCCAAAAACGCATTCTGGCGTGGTCACGCCATCGGCTCTTTCAATGGAAACGAAGCAAAGGATTGCCTTCAAAAGGCGATTGAGTGTGCACCTTCAGATAGGGCCAAAGAGTATCGCCATGTGTACGATAGCCGCTTTGATATGACCATGTCCGGCAATATCGAATTGATTGAGAGCTATACGATAGGGAAAGCCGGAGAGACGCGAAAGGAAAAGCAAGAAGCCGCGGAACATACGAAGCTGCTTGAAAACAGAAGATCTGTTGCGCTTGAAAGGTTACGGTTGGGTCTTTGTCCACTGTGTGGTGGAAAGATCAGGAAAGAAGGCCTGTTATTAGCAAACGGCAAAGAAGGTCATTGCGCGAAATGCGATTACTATGTTGCGAGTAATTTGAAGAGCCTTAAAACGGACGAATCCTATCGGTGGAAACGCCTCCCGAATGATGAGAAATTGATGTCACATGCTTTCAAAGAATAGCTGCATACAAGGTATTTATTAATAAAGTAAGGTAGAGGAAGAGAGTGGTTTTCGCTAACCTTGATTTCTCTGTAGACGAATGGCTGTGCAAGGTTGGCGGGACTATGGAGGTGGTAGAGCATGAAGATAATTAGTAATTCCGAATCGGATATAAACCAATACCGTTTAAAAATCTATGCGGAAACGAAAGATATGATGCTTGAATAGCGCAAAAAGCGATTAACGCGAATCATAACGGACGCTGAAAAAGAGTTGGGCTTTCGTTGTGTTGATGATGCAGATGTCACTCCGAGGCGGGCATGACACTTATTTTTCCGAAGAAAGCGATGCATGAATCCACACTCTGAAAGGCGAAAATGAAAATATCCTGTTGCTTTTTCATCCTGAACTTTGCCTGACGAAGAAAGTCTTTGTCGTTTTGATGCAATATCTAATTGCCGGAGCAATAATCACTGTTTCCCTTGATAACCAAGCATTGACAGGAATCGCATCAGGTTGTCTGCGGTGAGGCTGAGGTCGCTCTTGCTGCGGGATTTTGCCTCCTCGAACGGGACAGCCATCCGGTTTATGCTGAATATACCGCTTACCCCTTCATCATAAATGGCTCCGATGTCGTCCCCGATATCCCCGACGATAGCCAGGACAGGGACTCCGGCTTTTTTAGCCCTTCGGGCTACGCCTGTGACTACTTTCCCCCGGAGGCTTTGCTGGTCGAGCCTTCCCTCGCCGGTTATCACGAGATCCGCCCCCTCAAGCAATTTGTCAAATCCCACTGTATCCAGGACAGCCTCAATACCCATTTTGAGCTTCGCCCCAAGAAATGCAACCGCGCCTCCGCCCATCCCTCCGGCTGCGCCCGAGCCGGGCAAACCGGATACATCTATGTTCAACTCCCGGATTACGGTATCGGATATTGCTCGAATCTGGCGGTCCAAATAATCCACCATACCGGCATCCGCGCCTTTCTGAGGCGCAAAGACATATGACGCTCCCGTTTTCCCATAGAGGGGATTGTCGATATCACACATGGCTATCATCTCAACATCGTTCAGCTGAGGCAGCATTCGGCTCTTGTCAATCCGGCGTACGTCGGTCAGGTTTTCGCCAACCGGAACGAACTCTTTTCCGTCTTTGTCGAGAAAGCGTATCCCCAGCGCAGCGGCGGCTCCTGTGCCAAAGTCGTTGGTCGCACTGCCGCCAAGCCCCAGAATCAATTTTTTACAGCCTTTGCCAAGTGCGTCGGCCATCAATTGCCCCACGCCGAAGGTTGTGGTTTTTTCCACATGCGGGTCATCCCCTGCCAAAGGCAGCCCGGCACAGGCAGCCATTTCGATGATGGCGGTCGCTCCGTCGTCTACCAAACCATAGAAGGACTCCATGCTCTCCATGTATAGATCTTTGACCGTGACCGAGACCTTTTCGCCTCCCATGTAAGCCAGATATGCGTCTACGCTGCCCTCGCCGCCGTCCGCCACAGGGATTGATATGATCTGTGTCTGCGGGTAGAAGCGGCTTATGCTGCCCGAGAGGATTTCGCAGACTTCGGCGGAACTCATAGTTCCCTTAAATGAATCCGGAACCAAAAGGATTTTTTTCAAAATGCATCTCCCGTCTGTATCATCATAATGCCAGAGCGATCTGTTGACTTATCGTACGCTCAAGGCCGTGCCGCTATTCGCTCATCTGCATGCTGGCCTCGAAAGGGTTTTGATACGGCAAATTCGCTAAATGTCAACCAAGTCCATTAATCCTATCACAGACCATAGTGGTATTGCTCACTCCCGGAGATAACTTATTGACGCGGCGAGTGGATCGCCGCTTACGGTAGAGTGCCACGGGCTAACGTTCGCGTTGCTCACTCCTACGTTCGCGTTGCTCGCTTCGCTGTCCTGTTTTACACTGCGGCTGAAGCCGCGCAAAACAGGCAAAATGATTGAGCTGCCTCCGGTGGCGTATGAAAAGTTTTTCACACTTAAATCAAGGCTGCCGGAAATGAAAATGCTCTGGGCAAAATCCTATGAATCCAACTTTGTTTATGTTAAGATAAGAACAAATGTAGCGATGAACCAGAGAACTGTTAGAAAATAACGTGAACAGGCTGAGCAGGCTGAACAGGGTTTTTTTTGTGCGCGCAATTGGACGCCGGGTGTTCGGGAAGCAGCAAACCATAACGAGAGAGAGGTACTAAGTGAAACGGATTCTTGAACTTGATGAACGGGTAAACAACACTGTGCTTTCGGTCATGCAGCCGCAGGCCGATGAGTATGCAAACCACCGAAAAGCGGTTTTGTGCCTGGGCAGGGTTGAAATGCCGGAGCTTGCGGGAAAGGCCTCAGGCATAGTCCAAAAGGAAACCGAATGGATCGTTGAGCCGATTGCAAAACAGATTGTCAAGCGGATTGGGACGAAGCGGGTTTCGGGGCTTCTGCATATGCTGTTTGATTTGCGCAAGGAAAGCGGATATGAATGGCAAATCCTCGATCTCGACGATGAAGAAAAAAAGGCACTTGTAATAATGAAAAACTGTGTGGCGCAAATGCCGTACCACAATACGTATGAGCCAACTACATGGGAGAAATGCACCTTGCGCCAATGGCTCAACCATGAATATTTAGCGAGCCTGCCGCCCGGCATCCGTGCAAGGGTCTGCGAGGTGAAGCTTTCCAACAAAGACAACCTGAACCATGGGACGAAGGCCGGCGCGGATACGACGGACAAAGTATTTTTGCCCGACATCGAAGAAGCCAGGCTATATTTTGAGGACAATACGGAGCGCATCGCTTGTTATGAAGGGGAAAGGGTGTGGTGGTGGCTTCGGTCGCCCGGTTATGGCGGCAACTACGCCGCGCTCGTCCACAATGTCGGCAGCCTCCGCACGATCGGCCACAATGTCAGCGATGACACCGGCGGTGTCCGCCCCGCTTTTTGGCTGAACCTGTAAGCTGAAATCTTTCGATCTGCTTCGCCGCAGACGAAACCATCTTGCCGCCGCAAGCGGCCTCGGAAATTTTTTGAATGGAGACTGATCATGAAAACACTTGATTTGTACGGCAGTGAGTTTGAGAGACTGCAAGGTGAATTGGACGCGCTGCAGGATGCGGCCCTGGCGCATTTGAATGCGTATGATTCGATGGTGGCGATACGGTCAGGTGATGAGTTTGCGCGGACGCTTTCAGAGTGGAAGCGGGCTGCAGATGGATTTGCCGAGCGGGAAAAGGCAATCAAGACAGACATCCTGCGCCTTGTCGATGAGGAAAAACCGGAAGTCACAGAGCAATTTGGGAAAGAAAATGCCATCATCAGGGACTTGCAAAGCCATGCATTCAAAGATGTCGAATCGCTGGAAGCGGAGCGTGAAACCATCGAGGACGCCCTGTGCCGCAGACTTGTCGAAGAAACCGCCGTGGGTTTCATCAAGTCAAAGACTGATGAGGCGTGCAAACTGCTCAGCAAAGACGGGTGGCACAAGTACGAGGACCTGTCGCGTAGCATCAAGATCATGTCGGATTTGCTGCTCTGCGATGTGCAGGCAGTCTGGAGCCTGCGCATGGCTCAGGCAAAAAGATGGATTGGGATATGGCGCAATGCGGAAAGCGTCGGGCCAAACCGCATGGCATTTGACGGCTACGGGCTTGAAAACAGGGAATGGACCGAAAAAATCAGGCAGATGGGAAAGGCACAGGCGGACGAGGCGCTTTCATCCTTGAAATCGAGTTTCGAACAAGACGACGGGTTTGCGCGGATCGAGCCGACGCCCGAAGACGTCATCGCCTGCCTTTGGGCTTTTGCGTTCGCCACGCCACACGGCCCGGCCTCATTTGCCCAGGCGAGAGACATCGCGAATTTCCACCTCGCATACCATGCCCGCGATGAAAACGGCAAGACATTCCAGGTTGTCGGCCTGCAATCGCTGTTGGCGGATCTGTATGTCGCAAACCGTATGGGCTTCGGGGTGTTGGAGAAGAAGAAGGATTATCTGTTCAAGTGGCTCGGCGAACGGCTCAGAGTGGGCGACAGCGAGAATGCTGTCCGGCTTGCTTCCGGGCTGATGTGGATGAAAGCGACCGGGCTTGAACTCGAAGTCCTGCGCCGGACAGCGGTGGCCGGATTGCTCACGGATGCGAAGCTGCAGGGGCGGCTGCAGTTTCTCGAAAGCGGCGGCAACAAAGGTCCCGGAGTCCACGAAGTGGCGCAGGGGACGGAGGGCACTTTGCAGTTTGACTATTCTGCGGTGAGCTGGAATGATGAGGACTATGTGGCATTTTTCAAAAACCTCACCTACGAAAACAAAGTGTTGCCGTACGCCCTCACGGTCCGCGAATGGTCAAAGACGCTGGCGGCCACGGGAAAGCCTGGCGGGGTCACCAATGACGCTTTGTATGAGCGGATCCGGTCCATGGTCGCCGACGAATACGACAACGCTATCGTCTGTACAAGACAGGACGGCCTCATTTTGGCGGAAGATACAGCCGAGGAAATCAGCGGCGTTGTATTGACGCCCGAGAAGAGCGAGTTCGGGTTTGACCACATTGCCCAATTCATCAATTTGATAAAAATCGGGAGGACTTTGAATATTCGGTGCTACATCCTGTTTTTGCCAAAGGCCGATACCGTGGAGAAACAGTCGCAGCAGGCGATTTCACTGAAGAAAAGCCTGAATCCGAATATCAGGGCCTACGAAGACTCGCTCCGGGAGTCAACACTGCACGTCATCGAGACATTCCTGAGCGACATAGAACATTTGCCGGCGGAGTAGCGGATTAAACCAAGCGCCGCCCGCCCGGTTATTGCTCCGCCTACTTAAAAGGTTTCCTATAGACCGACGGCTGTATATAAATGAAATCATTATTCAATTGTGCGAGGGATTCGCTGTGCCCGATGAAGAGGTAGCCGCCCGGCTTCAGGGCTGAATAGAGCTTTTCAAGCACGTCCATCTTGGTGTTATTGTCAAAATAGATCATCACGTTTCTGCAAAAGACCGAGTGGAAAGGGGTTTTGAAATCGAAAGGGTCTATCAGGTTCATCCGCTTGAAAGCCACGTTTTTCCTGAGCGCGCCCGTGACCTGGTACTCGCTATCCCCATGCTGCCTGAAATAATTCGATATCCATGGGTGGGGGAGCTCAGCCATCTCGTCGCCGGGATATACGCCCCGCGCGGCTGCAAGCAACGCCTTCCGCGAAAGGTCCGTGGCCAGGACCACGGAGTTCCAATCGCTTAGCCCCTCAGCCTTCAGGAATTCCATCGAACAGATCGCAAGGGTATAGGCCTCTTCACCGCTTGAACAGCCGGCGCACCAGATCCTCAGATCCCTTCGCCTCCCCGCTTCATTCGTCATCCAAGGAAGGGCCGTATCCATGAAAAAACGAAAATGCTCGCTTTCCCTCATGAAGTACGTGTGGTTCGTGGTCAGGCGGTCGATGATGCGCTCGGTTTCCCCGCTTTCGGGGGACGCGAGGGCAAAGGAAAAATAATCGTGCAGCGAATCAAAGCCTTTGGACTGGCACAGCACCCCGAGCCTCGCCTGCATCAGGCTTTCCTTGCCATCGAGGTTGATACCGTAGTATGTCCTTACGTATTCTTCAAAAAGGGGGAAAGAGCCTTTGGATAACAAACTCATCCCAATAGTTCCTGCGTGTTCACGATCAGGCTGACTTCGCCGTTTCCGAGTATAGTGCAGCCTGAGATGCCAGCCCTGCTTATATTGAAGCTGCCGAGGTAGGGCGGCAGGGGCTTCGCCACCACTTGGAACTTGCCGATCAATTCATCCGAGAGCAGGCAGGCCTTGCGGTCTTCCGAAGCGACCAGCACCAGGATGCCGTCTTCGACTTCCTCGATGGCGCCTTGCTTGCCGAAGACTTCATACAGCCTGACGATGGGGTAGGGCTCGCCCCTCAGGAGTATCATCTCATTGCCGTTCGGGTCGGTGATGAGCTGCCCGGAGTCCGCCTTCAGGGCTTCCCTTATATTTGATACGGGGATTGAATATACGTCGTCGCCGAGCCGCACCTCCATGCACGAAATGATGGCGAGGGTGAGGGGTATTTTGAGCATGACGTTCGTGCCCCGGCCCTTTTTGCTCTCAATCAGCACAGTGCCGCCGATTTTTTCGATATTGCTTTTTACCACGTCCATGCCTACGCCGCGCCCGGAATACTCCGTAGCGCTGCTCCTGGTGGAGAAGCCCGGGACCATCAGGAGGTTGTAAATCTCCTTTTCAGAATACTCGCTTTCGGGTTTTCGCAGAAGCCCTCGCTCCTTCGCCTTTGACATGATCGCATCGATATCGAGCCCCCGACCGTCGTCAGTGACGGAGATGATCACATCGCTGCCGCTGTTCACCGCAGAAAGGGTGATGTGCCCTGAAGGGGCCTTTCCTGCGGCGGCTCTGTCGTCCGCCGACTCTATAGCGTGGTCCATGGCGTTCCGGACCAGGTGCATGAGCGGGTCGGAAATGGCGTCAAGGATGGTTTTGTCCACTTCTGTTGACTCCCCGACTGTGATGAGCTCGGCTTCTTTGCCCAGAGCCCTGCCCATATCCCTGACTATCCTGCGCATCCTGTGGAAAGAAGACGAGACCGGTATCATCCGGATAGCCATCACGGTGTCCTGAAGCTCGTTTGTCAGCTTGTCAAGTTCGCGGGCGGATTTGTCGAAATTCGGCGTTTCGAGGCCTTCGAGATCAGGGTTTTCGGTGACGAGGGATTCGTGTATCACTATCTCCCCGACCAGGTCGAGGAGCGTGTCGAGTTTTGTCAGGTCCACGCTTATGATATTTTGTTTGCCCCTCTTTCCGTCGGGCTGGGAAGGCTCGGTGGACGCGGGTGGGGGTGCCGGGGTGACAGACGTGTGGGGCGCGGCCTCGGAGGTTTCCGCCGTCTGTGTGTATTGCTCCCATTCATCCCGTTCCTCCGGTGCCGGTGCCGCTTCAGGGTATGCACCTGGATGCGCATCCAGTATGTGCGAAACTTCACTCAGCCCATGGGTTGCCTCTTCAGGGTATGCGCCCGGACGCGCGTCATAGCCTGTTTCATCTGCGGGCGGAGCAGTGCTCTGGATAGAAAAAGGCGCTTGCGGCGGGGACAGGCCGTCAATGGTTTGAGGCGCGGAGGCAGGTTCCTGTATATCCTCCGCCATCTCGCCGATTCGGAAACCGAACTCTTCCTCGGAAGGCGCTTCAGGCATTTTCCTCAAGAAGGATACGGTTTCGACAGACAGTGTCCCCTTGGCGATCGCTTCTATCTGCTCTTTGAACAGGCCTGAAGTGTAGCTGATGTAAAAACCGTTCTCCGCAATCTCAAGCGCCGCTTCCGGGGAGTTTTCGAGTTCTGATGGGACTGTGCGGTTCACCGTCCCTTTTTCATTCAGTTTGTTCACGAGCATGAATGCCCGGATATTTTCCATCCGGGAGCCCTCGTTGAAAAAGACATGTATGAAAAATGTGTCCTCATTCGGCGTCGGCTCTTCGCTGTCTGCGGCAGGCCTTTCGAACCGCGAGAGGTCCTTTGAGGCAAAAAACTCATCCGACCCCGATTCATATCCATCCGGGAGCCCGAGGATCCTTCCGCCTTCAGGTGCCTGCGGAGGCTCCGGGATGATCAGTTCCGCCGTACGGGCTACAGGCCCGTATTGCCCGGCGGATGGTTTGCCTGAAGCCGCCACTGACGCAGGCTCCGGATCCGCGGACGGGGGCTCAGGGCGTTCCGCCAGCCGCGCCGGCCCTGCACCAGCCCATACGGGCTTTGTATCCATTTGTGGAGGCTCAGGCATCTTCGTCTCCGGCTCCGTCTCGATCTGCCCTGTGGGCGGTTTCCCCGGGGGTTCCCCGAGCATACGGCCAATGTCTATCGGCGGAGGCTCGGTGACGCCTTGTCTGAGTTGGTCGGCCAAAGCCTTCAGGGTGTCCACGAGCACTGCGACGTTTTCCTCCAGGGGCTCGCCCTGCTGTATCTTATTGACTTCATTTTTGAAGAAATCAGACACTGCCAGCACTAGGTCCATCACGTCGTCAAAGCGGTTTTCCGGCAGCCCTGCGTCCCTGACTATCGCAAACATGTCTTCGGCATTGTGCGCGACCGAAGAGATCCCGCCATGCTCCATCATGGCGGAGCTGCCTTTGATGGTGTGCATTATCCGGAATATCTCGTTTATGTTTTCCTTATTCAGCGCATGGGCGGCTTCGGCATCCAGCAGGATGTCGTCCAGGGAGTCGAGCAGTGAAGAGGACTCGTACAGATATAGTTCAAGCAGTGAATCAGCGCCAAATTCTTCGGCCATATAGCATCCTTCAATATTGTCTCACAGGCTTTCCCGCAGTGCGTGCCGGCGGGCATTCTCGTATATTGATTATAACTTACTGAGCGGGAGGGATACAGACAAATATTATGATATAATTTTACCGTATCGGACACCGATGCCGGAACCTGCTCATCGCCGGCACCCCCGATAGTTTGCAAAAGAGCGGCCTGACAAATTAATTATGCTTATAGGGAGAACGATTACGATGCCTGCGATAATGATAGTTGACGATGCTGCGTTTATGCGTATGATGATCAGGGACAATTTGAAAAAAGAGGGGTTTTCGGAGTTTATCGAAGCCGGGAACGGCGAAGAGGCCGTGGAGCTTTACAGAGAAAACCATCCCGGCCTTGTGCTCCTCGACATCACTATGCCAGTGAAGGACGGCCTCACAGCCCTCAAGGAAATAAGGGATCCCCAAAACGGCGACCCGGATGCAAAAGTCGTGATGTGCAGTGCCATGGGGCAGGAAAACATGGTCATCGAAGCTGTGCGGCTCGGAGCGCTGGATTTCATCGTCAAACCTTTCAAGCCCGAAAGGCTTGTCCAGACGGTAAAGAACATTCTCGGATAGGGAGCGCGCGGCCCCCAGGAGGCGAGGCATGTCAAACAATTTCGGCGATAAAGAAAGACCTGTGAATATTGTAAAGCTGATTGCGGAGGAGCAATTGCTTTTCGTGATGGAAAAAATCGGCGTGGACGATACGGATGAGAACAGGGAGGACATCCTGGCGCTTGCGCTGAACGAACTGCCTTCGAAATATGTGAACACCCATGGAGGCAAACTGTACGCGCAGTTGGTGGAAAACAACAGGGCACAGTATGAAACCGATGTGCTCAGAAGCCTGACCAGGGCAGCCATTAAAGTAAAGGAAAGACCGAGGGCTTCGGTACAGGGAGGATGATTTGCTGAAATCATACAAAGAGCTGAATGAAAGGCATGTGGATACCATCGGCGAAATCGGCAGCATTGGCGCCGGCAACGCTGCGTCTTCCCTGTCAAGGATGCTTGGCGAAAACGTGGCGATCAGTGTGCCGAATGTCACGATCGACGACTATTCGAACATAATAGGGTCTCTCGACAATCCCGAGGGGTCCGCGATTGCGGTTCTCATCCATTTCGAGGGGGACATCAGGGGCATCGTGCTTTTCGTGGCGGCGATAGAAGACGCAAAAAAGATCGCGGGCAGGCTCTCAGGCCAATACAGCGATGAGGATGGCGCCCTCACTGATATAGGCACGTCGGCGATCATGGAAGTCGGCAATATACTCGCTTCATCCTACCTCGGTTCCATCACCCAGTTGACGGGCCTCAACATAGATATTTCCGTACCTTATGCCGCGATCGATATGATGGGCGCTTTGCTTGCTGTGCCGATGATCGAGTTTTCGGTGGATGAAAGCAAATTGTTTTTGGTGAAGGAGCAGTTTTATATCGGGAACGACATCGTGGACAGCCAAATCATCTTGTTTGCGGACGTCCCTTCGCTCGCAAAGCTGATGGAACGGCTTGGGGCCGATTTGTGATTAACAGCGTGGCGGTAGGCATCTCGGAATACAGGACGGCGCGCGCGCCCGATGTCCTTGTCGCGTATGCACTCGGTTCATGCATCGGGATCGCCCTGTACGACAGGAGCACAGGCCTTGGAGGGCTTGCGCATATAATGCTGCCGGACAGCCGTATCTCAAGGTGCCTGGGAGTGGAAGAAAGAAAGAAATATGCGGATACGGCTATCGGGGATATGCTCGCGGAGCTGAAGAGGCAGGGTGCCGATTCTTCGAAGATGTCCGCAAAAGTGGCGGGCGGCGCGGACATGTTCAAGTCAGGAGGGCCGGCATTGATGAACAGCATCGGCGCGAGGAATGCCATAGCTGTGGAAAATGAGCTCGCAAGGCTCGGCATCCCGGTCATCGCAAGGGACGTCGGCGAGGATTATGGGCGGACAGTGAGGTTTGACCTGGCAAGCGGCAATGTCACGATACAGGCTAACGGCAAGACGGAACAAAAGTTGTAAAGAAAAGATTGACGAAGGGACTATGCAAGACGTTATCAAGACTGTAGCCATATATACTGAAGACGCGGAGGACTATGACGCGATCGGAAACAGGTACCTCACTTTCAATGTGGACGGCACCGTCTATGGCCTGCAGATAAAGTTTGTGAAAGAGATCGTAGGGATGCAAAAAGCCACCAAGGTGCCGGAGACCCCTGATTTTGTCAAAGGCGTCATCAATTTGAGAGGGCATATCGTCCCATTGATCGATATGCGCCTCAAATTCGGGATATCGGAAATACCTTACACCGACAGGACCTGCGTCGTGGTGGCATCGGCGCATGGAGTCACTGTCGGCCTTATAGTGGACGCTGTAGACGATGTCATCAGCATAGATCCGGAATTGGTGTCCGAGCTTCCCGAAGACGGGCGGAAAAACTATGAATCCAGATACATCGTCGGCCTGGGCAAGGCGGACGGAGGGATACAACAGCTTCTGGGGATCGACAAACTGCTGACAGCGATATGATAAGGACTTTAATAATCGATGATTCTCTGCTGTTCAGGGAACTTCTCTCGAGAGGCCTGAAAGATTCGGACGATATCGAGGTGGCAGGGCACGCGTCTGACCCGTTTTCAGCCGCTGAACAGATCCTTGAGCTTGAGCCGGACGTCGTGACACTGGATGTGGAAATGCCGAAGATGGACGGCGTGAAGTTTCTGCGCAAGCTCATGCCGCAGTATCCGCTTCCGGTGATAGTGATTTCCTCTGTGACGTCTGCGGTGTTTGAGGCCCTCGATGCCGGCGCCCTTGATTTTCTGGCGAAACCCATCGACCTGTCGGGCGATATGAGCACATTTTTCTTTTCGCTCAGAAGCAAGGTCAGGGCGGCTTCACAGGCGAAGTTCGCCTTCAGGAAGCAGATATCAAAGGCCATCAACCTCGAACAGGAGGGGCTGAAGGGCGAGATCGACCCTCGCAGCATTATCGCTATAGGGGCATCGACCGGCGGGACTGACGCCATAGGAAGCATACTCACCAAATTCACGGCGAACATGCCTGGGATTGTCGTGGCCCAGCACATGCCGCCGGGGTTCACTTCCCTCTACGCCGAACGCCTCAGCAGGACGACGAACTTCGATGTAAGGGAAGCCCATGACGGCATGGAGTTGGTTCCCGGCAGGGTGCTCATAGCGCCCGGAGACCACCATATGACCGTGGCGCGTTTTGAGGACAGGTACAGGGTGAACTGCCACAGGACGCCGAAAGTGAACGGGCACAGGCCTTCGGTCGACGTCCTGTTCGAGTCTGTGGCGGCGTCTGCGGGAGCCTATGCCATAGGCGTGATACTCACGGGCATGGGTTCGGACGGCGCGGACGGGCTCAAAAAGATAAGGGACTATGGCGGCATCACCATTGGGCAGGACGAAAATACGTCCGTGGTCTACGGCATGCCGATGGCTGCGCATATGCTGGGCGGAGTGATGATACAGCTTCCGCTTTACCGCATTGCCGATGAGATTTTCAGGCTGTTGTCGCTTTCGATGGGAAGATGAAGAAAATGCGTTATTGTTCAGACATACGCCGGAGATTTGCAGCCCGAGCCTCGCTTGCAGCGACTCCGCTTCGTGCTACTGCGTGCGCACTCACTCCGCGCAGACGGCGCGAGACTCGGGCTGCAAATCTCGCACACAATTGCTGGATAAATCCTGGTCAGATCCTAAAAGTTCCGAGGAATTCTGCCTTGTGTGAACAGTAAAGAAAATGCCAATCGCAGCTGTCAATCAAATTTCAAGGAAGTGATGAGAAAATCATCGGCGGAATGTGATGTTCCGTGCATATCCTGAAAAGTCGATGTTGAGTAGTTACTTTGGATTAATAAAAAATTGCAACAAATACTCGTGGACGCTTGATACGCCAGCATTATAAAGGTATCCTTATGTTTTGAGGAAAATGATAAAGAAACCAATTGTACGAAAGGATTTTGCAAGAGGAGGAACTATGGCAAACAACAAAAAGATCGTAAAGACAATGGATGGCAACACAGCCGCCGCCTACGTATCGTATGCATTCACGGACGTGGCGGCGATTTTCCCGATTACTCCCTCGTCGCCTATGGCGGAATCGATTGACGAATGGGCGGCAAAAGGACAGAAAAATCTTTTTGGGCAGACCGTGCAGGTTACTGAGATGCAGTCTGAAGGCGGGGCTGCGGGGGCCGTCCACGGTTCCCTGGCCGCCGGTGCCCTCACGACCACATACACAGCCTCGCAGGGCCTTCTGCTTATGGTTCCGAATATGTACAAGATAGCCGGCGAACTGTTGCCCGGGGTATTTCATGTGACCGCAAGGACGCTCGCCACGCACGCGCTCAGCATCTTCGGCGACCACAGCGACGTCATGGCCGCAAGGCAGACCGGCTTTGCGCTGCTTGCGTCGTCGTCGGTCCAGGAAGTGATGGACCTCGGCGCTGTGGCACACCTCGCCTCAATCAAATCCAAAGTGCCTTTCCTGCATTTCTTTGACGGTTTCCGCACCTCACACGAAGTCCAAAAGATAGAATGCCTGGACTATGACGACCTCGGCAAGCTGCTGGACAAGAAAGCGGTGAAAGCCTTCAGGGACAACGCGCTTTCGTCGGAACACCCTGTCGTGAGGGGCACCGCCCAAAATCCTGATATCTTCTTCCAGGCGCGCGAGGCTTCGCAGCCTTACTACGATGCCGTCCCGTCCGTAGTCGAAAGCTATATGAAGGAGATTGGAAAGGTCACTGGCAGGAAATACGGGCTTGTCGACTACGTAGGCGCCAGAAACGCCAAACACGTGATAGTGGCGATGGGTTCAGTATGTGACACCATTGAGGAGACGCTCGCCAGCGCACTGAAAGGCGGCGAGATTGGCCTCATCAAAGTCCGCTTGTACAGGCCCTTCCCTGAAGAGGCTTTCCTGAAGGCCCTCCCGAAAACGACGAAAAAAATCACCGTGCTCGACCGCACGAAGGAGCCGGGGGCTCCCGGGGATCCGCTGTATTTGGACGTCAGGTCAGTCCTCTTTGGAAAGAAAGATGCGCCGCAGGTGTTTGCCGGAAGGTATGGCCTCGGTTCCAAAGACGTCACGCCCGGCATGGTCAAGGCCGTCTACGACAATATGGAAAAGGCTTCCCCGAAAGACCATTTCACTGTGGGCATCGAGGACGACGTCAACGGTTCGTCGCTCGTTTATGACCCCTTCCTTTCGAGTGAGCCCGCCGGCACCATCTGCTGCAAGTTTTGGGGCCTTGGAAGCGATGGCACGGTCGGCGCGAACAAGACCGCTATCAAGATCATCGGCGACCACACCGATATGTACGCACAGGGCTATTTCTCATACGACTCCAAGAAGTCTGGCGGCGTCACCATCAGCCACCTTCGCTTCGGCCGGAAGCCCATCAAATCGACCTACCTCATCAACAGCGCTGACTACGTGGCCTGCCACAACCAGCAGTATGTGTACCAGTACGATATGCTGAAAGACCTGAAGCAAGGCGGCAAGTTCGTGCTGAATACAGAATGGAGCGGAGAAGAGCTCGACAGGAAACTGCCCGCATCGGTAAAGAAGGCGATCGCAGAGAAGAACGCCGAGTTTTACACGATAGACGCGTTCAAGATCGGGCGTGGGATTGGCCTCGGGAACAGGATCAACATGATAATGCAGGCCGCTTTTTTCAAGCTTGCAAAGGTCATCCCGCTCGGAGACGCGGTGGAATACCTGAAGGAAGGCATAGTTCATTCCTATGAGACAAAAGGGCAGAAAGTGCTCGATATGAACTTCGCCGCAGTGGACCAGGGTATCGAGGAACTCGTGAAGATCGAAGTCCCCGCCGCCTGGAAGGACATCGAGGTGAAGGGCAAGGGCGGGGCAAGGGTGCCGAAATTCATCGAGGAAGTCCTTGTCCCGATGAACAGGCAGGATGGAGACAGCCTTCCCGTGAGTGCCTTTGCAGGCCGCGAGGACGGCACGTTCCCCGTCGGCACCAGCAGGTATGAGAAGAGGGGCGTGGCGATCAGCACTCCCGAGTGGAAGCCGGAAAACTGCATTCAGTGCAACCAGTGCTCATTCGTCTGCCCACACTCAGCCATCAGGCCTTTCCTGCTAAACGAAAAAGAAATGAAAGCCGCTCCCGGCGCGTTTGGAGTGATCCCCGCAATGGGAAAAGGTTTTGAAAAATACTCGTACAGGATGCAGGTCAGCCCGCTCGACTGCATGGGCTGCGGCAACTGCGCAGATATCTGCCCCGCAAAGGAAAAGGCCCTCGTCATGACGGAGAGCGGCTGGGACCAGGCGGAGGAAAAGAACTGGGTTTACGCAGCCGGGCTTCCGGTCAGGGATGACCTGATGAACAGGGAAACCGTCAAGGGAAGCCAGTTCGCAAGGCCTTACTTCGAGTTTTCGGGAGCGTGCGCAGGCTGCGGCGAGACCCCTTATATTAAAGTCATCACGCAGCTCTTCGGGGATCGTATGCTGATAGCGAACGCGACCGGATGCAGTTCCATCTGGGGTGCCTCCGCGCCGTCGATGCCTTACTGCGCAGATGAAAAAGGGCACGGCCCCGCCTGGGCAAACTCCCTCTTCGAGGACAATGCGGAGTACGGGCTCGGTATGGTGGTCGCCAACAGGCAGATAAGGGAGAGGGCCGCTGCGAGCGTGAAGGAGATCGCGAAGAGTGCTTCCGGCAAAGCCGCAAAAGCCGCGAAGAAATGGGTTTCAAGCGGGGACGACGGTGCCGTCACGAGAAAGGTGAGCGAGGAGCTTATTGAGACATTGCGAAGCGAAAGCCTCAAGGGCAAGCTCGCGTCGGAAAAAAACACGGTCCTGCAGCTGAAGGACTACCTGGTCAAAAAGAGCATCTGGGCGCTCGGCGGCGACGGCTGGGCCTACGACATAGGATACGGAGGCCTCGACCATGTGCTCGCTTCCGGCGAGGACATCAACGTGCTGGTATTTGACACCGAAGTCTATTCAAACACGGGTGGGCAGGCTTCAAAGGCGACCCCCGAAGCGGCAATCGCCAAGTTCGCTGCCTCGGGAAAGAAGATCAAAAAGAAGGATCTCGGCATGATGGCTGTGAGCTACGGGTACGTGTACGTGGCGCAGGTCGCCATGGGCGCGGACAAGAGCCAGTTCATGAAAGCAGTGATAGAGGCTGAAAGCTACAAGGGCCCGTCCATCATCATCTGCTATGCGCCATGCATCAACCACGGCATCAAGAAAGGTATGGGCAAGACGCAGGAGAACGCGCGCGATGCCGTCGCATCCGGTTACTGGCAGCTCTGGAGGCACAACCCCCTTCTCAAGGAAAAAGGGGAGAACCCGTTTGTGCTCGACAGCAGGGAACCGACCATGAAGTTCAGGGATTTCATCCTCGGACAGGTCAGGTACTCATCGCTCCTGACGGAATTTCCGAAGGACGCCGAACGGCTGTTTGCTGCATCCGAAGAGGATGCGAAAGAACGGCTCGAAGGATATAAGAAGTTAGCCGGAGAGTGATTTTTTCGGCGGATATTGTCAGAACGATTGAAATACGGAGGCTTTGCATATGAGCGATGATCTGAATATCACCAGAGACGAGAGGCCGAAGGCGATTATTTACAGGTATCCCGCCGACCCACTGTCGATAAAGAGGCTGAAAGGGACGCCGCCGGAAGGCGAAAGGGAAGGGATCCCTTCATCTCCCGGATCCCTGTACTTTGCGGGCGAGGCGGGCGGAGAAGCCCCGGGGGCGCGGACGGAAGCCCCTGAACCCGTTGCGGCGGCCCCAAAACCAAAGTCGCCAAAGCCCGTCACCCTCATCGGCCTGACGAAAGGAGGCTTTGCGGCGCTTGTGGTCTTTATAGTGATAGCCTGTCTTGTCTCCGGCGCAGCCGGCGGCTGGATAGGAACATATGTCACAAAAGGCTCGTCGTCAGTATCTGGCGGGAACGGTGCCGATATCAATATCACGCCGTTGACGGACATCACTACGACTGAAGCCGTAGCAAAGAAGGTGTTGCCGTCGGTAGTGGGCATCACGACGTCCGGTGTCAGGGAGACCTCGTTTTTCGGGCAGCAGGAAGTCAGCGGTGTCGGCAGCGGCATGATAATCGACGAAGAGGGCTATATCCTCACCAACTCACATGTCGTCATGGACGGCGAAGTGAACAAGATCGTCGTCCTCCTCTCCACCGGCGAGGAAGTGGAAGGCTCCGTCGTCTGGAATGACGCTGCAATCGATCTCGCAATCGTGAAGATAAACGCTGCGGGGCTCACCCCCGTGGAGTTTGCGAACGCGACCGATGTCAGCATAGGAGAGTACGCGGCCGCGATAGGCAATCCACTGGGGCTCGCTTTTTCGGGAAGCATCACGCAGGGCGTCGTGAGCGGGCTCGACAGGACCATCACGGTCGAAGGCAGTGGCGGGGCTGTCAAGATGAACGGGCTCCTCCAGGTTGACGCGGCGATCAACAGCGGCAACAGCGGAGGGCCCCTGCTCAACGCCGAAGGGAAAGTCATAGGCATCAATACTGCAAAGGCTTCCGCAGAAGGCATGGGTTTTGCCATCCCAATTGACACAGCCATGCCCATAATAGAACAAGTGATAGAGACGGGCGGTTTTCAAAGGGTATACATGGGGATAAGCGCGGCTGACGTCAGCACGATTGCCGAGAGCTACCCGAATATCAAATTGTCGGTAAGCAGCGGCGCTTATGTGACGCAGATCACCCCGGGCTCTCCTGCAGAGGCGGCCGGCATCAGTGTCCAGGACGTCATCACGGAAGTGGATGGCCGCACTGTGAAGACGAGCGACGACCTCATCAAAATCCTGCTGAACTATTCCGAAGGGGACAAGGTGATGGTCGTGTTTGACCGTGGCGGGAAAGAGATGGAAACGGAAGTGACATTGTCCGCCCAGTAGCTTGCCGGCCCACCGCCATGAGGCACCGGCAGACCGGCAATTGGAAAGAATAGAAAAAGAACAGAGAAAAGTCGGCAAACCGAAAAATCGGTACAGGAGCAGATGCGGCAAAGAATCAAGCATCAGGAAAGGAAAGGACGCAGTAGCATACAGTATGGAAAGCTTATTTATTTCGAAGGAAGGCACGGATGTGAAGTTCTCAATCGAATTCACGGCGGAAGAGTTTGAGAACGAGCAGATAGAGATATACAAAAAGACAAAGGACAAATTCCAAGTCGACGGGTTCCGCAGGGGAAAGGCGCCGAGGAAGCTGATCATGCAGCATTATGGCGAGGATATTTTCCATCAGGACGCCGTCGAAGATCTGTTGCAGCGGGCCTATCCTGACGCTTTGATATCGCTGTCCATCGAGCCGATCGCGCCGCCGAAAGTGGATCTCAGCGACATAAAGCACGGAGAGGGTTTCACCGCGACGGTGACGGTGGCTACCCCGCCAGAGTTTGAAGTGAAGGACTACCTGGGCGTGAAGGTGAAAGATGCGAAGAAAGAGGTCACTGACGAGGATGTGGCGGCCCGGCTTGAGTCGCAGCAGAAGAGAAACGCGAGGATGGTGACGACGGAAGAGGCTGCGGCGGACGGAAATACGGTCAATATCGACTTTGAAGGCTCTGTAGACGGCGAGGCGTTTGAGGGCGGCACAGCCGAGGGCCACAATCTGGTGATAGGGTCAGGTTCGTTCATTGAAGGGTTCGAAGAGCAGTTGGTCGGGAAGAAAGCCGGCGAAGAAGCCGAATTGAACGTGACGTTCCCCGAAGAGTATCCGGCTGAGAACCTGGCGGGCAAAGACGCGCTGTTTAAAGTCAAGATAAATGAGGTAAAAATAGAAGAGAAGCCTGAGCTTGACGACGAGTTCGCAAAGGACGTCAGCGAGTTTGATACGCTTGAAGAGCTGAAAGCGGATATCAGGGCGACTATCGAAAAGGAGTATTCGGAATTGGCGGAAGCTGAGATGAAGGAGAGCATCCTGGACCAAATAGTGGAAGCCAACGAATTTGACGTACCGGATATAATGATAGAAGACCAGCTTGGAGACAATCTCAAAAATCTCGAATCCCAGATCGGGCAGTTCGGGATGAAGCTGGACCAGTACTTTGGCGCCATAGGGCAGGATATCAAAGAGGTCAAAGCCCGTATGAGGGGCGATGCCGAGAAACAGGTGAAAGCCCGCCTTGTGATTGCAAACATCGCCCGGATGGAAGGGGTTGAAGCTTCCCCCGAGGACCTCGAAGAGGAATTTGGAAAAGTTGCTGAAGTGTACGGGCTTGAAATGGACAAAGTGAAGGAAGCGCTTGGCGACGCGCAGCGAAGCGTGATGAAAGAAGAGATAAAAAACAGAAAAGCCATTGAATACATTTATGACAACGCAGTAGTGGAAAGCGAGTAAGGAGGCAGAAGTGTGAAAAACTTTTCACACGCCGCCGGAGGCAACTCAATCATTTTGCCTCATGCGGCGTCATGGAGTTAAAGAACCAAAAAGTTATGGCATGGCAGAAACATTTTTCATGAGAAATTTGTTTCTGCAAGCGGCGATTCACTCGCCGCGTTAAGCAGAAATGAGGAAAAAAGTGGCTCTCATACCTTATGTGATAGAACAGACAGGGCACGGGGAGAGGTCGTACGATATATATTCGAGGCTTCTCAAAGACAGGATCATTTTCATCGGGGAGCAGATAGACGAGCATATAGCGAGCCTTGTGGTGGCCCAGCTGCTGTTCCTTGAGGCCGAGGACAGCACAAAGGATATCAATATGTATATCAACAGCCCCGGCGGCTCTGTCACCGCCGGCATGGCGATTTATGATACCATGCAGTTTATCAGCGCTGATGTGAGCACCATCTGCGTGGGCATGGCGGCGAGCATGGGCTCCTTCCTGCTGTGTGCAGGCGAAAAGGGCAAGCGGTTCGCCCTCCCGAATGCGGAGATCATGATCCACCAGCCCCTCGGCAGGACTGAAGGCCAGGCTTCGGATATCAAGATAATGTCCGACCACATCATCGCCACCAGGGAGAAGCTGAACAGGATCATGGCGGAGAGGACAGGGCAGTCGATGGAGAAAGTGGCTGCGGATACCGACAGGGACAATTTCATGACCGCAGAAGACGCGATGGCGTATGGCCTGATTGATAAGGTGATCGTGTCGTCCGTCAAAGGAAAATAGGTGACCATTCAGGCATACTTGTCTTTTTTCCGAATAGCACGCACTTTTGAACAGAACCCGTGCTCGCGTACCTTAAGTACGCTCCGCGCGGAACCTGTTCAAAATCACGTACTCTTCGAAAAAAATCCTGCGCATACCTGAATAGTTTCGATTAACAAAGAGAAGTAGTATAATTATCATAAGAGAACAGGTGTAAGCAATTAGTGAGATGGGGTAAGTGATGACTCAATACGACGATAAGAAACAATTGAAATGCTCGTTCTGCGGGAAGGCGCAGGAAGAGGTCAAGCGACTGATTGCCGGCCCGAACGTATATATATGCAATGACTGTATCGAGCTGTGCATGGAAATCCTCAGGGAAGAGGAAGAGCAATTTTCCCGTGAAAACCGGGGCTTCAGCGGTGATCCCAACCGGATATACGTGCCAAAGCCTCAGGAGATATACGAGGCTCTGTCCGACTATGTGATCGGCCAGGAAGGCGCCAAGAAGATCCTGTCAGTGGCTGTATACAACCACTACAAGCGTATCAGCTACGGAGGGGTCTTTGACAACGACGGAGTGGAGATCCAAAAGAGCAATATAGTGATGATAGGCCCGACCGGAAGCGGCAAGACGCTTTTGGCCCAGACGCTCGCGAAGATATTCAACGTGCCCTTCGCGATTGCGGATGCGACGGCCCTCACAGAGGCAGGCTATGTGGGCGAAGATGTCGAAAACATCCTTCTGAAGCTGATCCAGGCCGCTGACGGGGATATCGCGAAAGCGCAGAAGGGCATCATCTATGTCGACGAGATCGACAAGATATCGAGAAAGAGCGACAACGTATCGATCACGAGGGACGTCAGCGGCGAAGGCGTGCAGCAGGCGCTCCTCAAAATCATCGAAGGCACTGTGGCGAACGTGCCGCCGCAGGGCGGCAGGAAGCACCCTCACCAGGAGTTCATCCCGTTTGACACGACGAACGTCCTGTTCATCTGCGGAGGGGCCTTTGACGGATTGGACAAGATCATACAGCGCAGGATAGGGGAGAAGACCATAGGCTTTGTCTCCGAAGAGGAAGCGCTGGGAAACAGGCTTCAACCTGTCACCGCCGCCGAAGAAAAGAGCGGCATACTCATGAAGCTTCAGTCCGAGGACCTGCTCAGGTACGGGCTCATCCCGGAATTCGTCGGAAGGCTTCCCGTCATGTGCACATTGCAGGAGCTCGACAAGGACGCCCTGGTCAGGATTATCACGGAACCCAGGAATTCGCTTCTGAAGCAATATAAGAAGCTGTTCAAGCTCGACAATGTGGAGCTTGAGCTTGAGGAAGCCGCCATCGAATGCATTGCGGAAAAAGCGATCGAACGCAAGACCGGCGCGAGAGGCCTCAGGAGCATTTTTGAACACACGATGACCGACGTCATGTTTGACATCCCTTCGAGGCCCGATATAAAAAGAGTGGTCATCACGGAAGCTTCTATCAACAATGAGACAAGCCCGACGCTTGTACTCGAAAAACAGCTAAAGAAAAGGGAAAACAAAAACGTTTCATAAATACATATGAGTGAAAATAATAAAGACAAAGAAAAAGGATCCGGTCTCCAAGACGATCCGGGCACCAGCGGCGTCATGGGTACCGAAATCAGGCCCGGTGCAAGGGAGTGGGTGATACCCGTCATCCCTCTCAGGGGCTTGACCGCCTTCCCGTACCTTGTTTTTCATTTTGACATAGGCCGGGAAAAATCCATCAATGCGCTCGAAAAAGCGATGATAGCAAACCAGATGGTATTTTTGGTTTCACAGAAAAACCCTGAGACTGAGCTGCCGATGACCGAAGACTGCTACGACATTGGCTGCATTTCAAAGATCAAACAGATGCTGAGGCTGCCCGGCGGGGATTCCATCCGTGTATTGGTGGAAGGCGTCTCCCGCGGCAGGGCGCTCCAGACCGTCGCGGAAGTCCCCTGTCTGGAAGCCCGCATCGAAGAGATCCCGGAAGAGGATTTCAGCGAGGAGATCCCGCCGAGGGTCGAAGCCCTGCTGCGGATGGTGATGGGCAGCTTCAACGAATACCTTGAGGCAGGCGGCAAGGGCACTGACGCTTTCAGCGCCGTGGAGCTTGTGGACCAGCCTGGAAGGATAGCGGATATCATCACTTCCAATATGGACATCAAGACCGAGCAGAAACAGAAGATCCTTGAGGCGTTCCCCGTGGAGGAAAGGCTCTCCATCCTTGGAGACACCATAAACAAAGAGATAGAGATAGAGAAAATAGAGCAGGACATCAACAGGAAAGTCCGCTCGAAGATAAACCGGAACCAGAAAGAGTTTTTCCTGAGGGAACAGCTCAAGACGATAAAGGAAGAGCTTGGCGTCGAAGAGGACTTTGATGACGAAATAGCGGATTGGCTGAAAAAGCTGAAAAAGCTGGGCATTCCGGAGAAAGTCGAAGAGAAGGCCGAAAAAGAGATCAAGAGGCTCTCAAAGATGCAGCCCGGCTCGGCTGAGGCGACGGTCATCCGCAGCTACGTGGAATGGGTCTTTGACCTGCCCTGGAACAAGTATTCATCAAATGAGATAGATCTGAAAACAGCTGCGAAGAAACTCGACGAGGATCATTACGGGCTGGGAAAAGTGAAGGACAGGATACTCGAATACTTCGCTGTGATGTCCCTGGCAAAAGATCTGAAAGCGCCTATCCTCTGCCTCGTGGGGCCTCCGGGCGTGGGCAAGACTTCCATCGCGAAGTCCATAGCCGATGCGATGGGGAGGAGCTTCGTGAGGCTCTCCCTTGGAGGAGTCCGGGATGAAGCCGAGATCAGAGGGCACAGGCGCACATATATAGGCTCGATCCCGGGGCGTATCATAAACGGCATGAAGGAAGCGAAGACCATGAACCCTCTCTTCCTGTTCGACGAGATCGACAAATTGGGAAACGATTTTCGCGGCGACCCCGCCTCCGCGCTTCTGGAAGTGCTCGACCCTGAGCAGAACAAGGATTTCACCGACCATTACCTGGAGTTCCCGTTCGACCTGTCGAAGGTGCTTTTCCTGACGACAGCGAACAACCTCGATACCATCCCACGGCCTCTGCTCGACAGGATGGAGGTGATCCAGGTCCCCGGATATACGGAGCTTGAGAAGGTGAAGATAGCGGAAAGGCACCTCATTCCGAAGCAGCGCGAACTGCATGGGCTCACGCCCGAGACATTTGCAATGACGGGCGGCGCGCTGAAGGATATCATCAGCTACTATACGCGCGAGTCCGGCGTACGGACGCTTGAGAGAAATATCGGCTCGGTATGCAGGAAGGCTGCGAGGAAAATCGTCGAAGGGCGAAACAAGCAGGTCAGAGTGACTTCCGGAAACATAGAGAACTTCCTCGGCAAGAAGGTATACCGCTATGACATCATCGAAAACGAGCAGCTCGTCGGCATCACGACAGGGCTTGCGTGGACCTCTGTCGGCGGCACCACGCTTTCGATAGAGACTATGAAGGTGGCCGGCAAAGGCAGCGTGGTGCTCACCGGCCAGCTCGGAGATGTCATGCAGGAGTCCGCGAAAGCGGGAATCAGTTACATCAGGTCCATAGCGGAAGAGCTCGGGATCGAAAAGGATTTCTACAATAAATACGATATACACCTGCACGTCCCCGAGGGGGCGACGCCGAAAGACGGGCCCTCTGCAGGAGTTACGATGTGCGTTGCCATGATCTCGATGCTGACCGGCATCCCCGCCAGGCAGAGCGTCGCGATGACAGGGGAGATCACCCTGAGAGGCAAAGTCCTTCCGGTCGGAGGCGTCAGGGAAAAGCTGCTCGCCGCGCACAGAGCGGGCATTACGAAAGCGTTGATCCCCGCGGACAACGAAGCCGACCTTGACGAGATCCCCGCCGAAGTGAAGAAGAAGATGGAATTCGTGCTTCTCGGCCATGTGAAAGACGCGCTTCCGCATGTGCTTGCCAGTATGCCGACAGGGAAGAAAAAGCCAGGAGCGAAAACCGGCAAATGAAGATAACTTCGGCTGAGATCATTGCCCTGGCTGTAAGTCCCGAGAAATATCCGCCTGCAGGCCCGCCGGAGATAGCGTTTGCCGGCAGGTCGAACGTGGGGAAAAGCTCTTTGCTGAATGCCCTTGCCGTGAGAAAAAGGCTCGCCTATACGAGCGGGAGCCCCGGAAAGACGCAGACTATAAATTTCTATGCCATCAACGGGGATGCTTTGAGGTTTGTGGATCTTCCGGGCTATGGCTTCGCCCGGGCACCCAGGCGTGTGTCCGAAAAATGGGGTGCCATGATAGAGGGCTATCTGAAAAACAGGGAACAGCTGAAAGTGGTGGCTCTGCTCGTGGATATCAGGCATGAGCCGACTGCGGACGACATCCAGCTTTACGAGTTCCTGAAATATTACGGGCTTTCGGGATTGATCGTCGCAACAAAGGCGGACAAGATCAGCAGGAACGCCGTTTCTTCAAAAATAAAATCGATAAAAGAATTGCTCAAGGCAGGCGCCGATGATAAAGTCTACCCGGTGTCTTCGCTGAAGAGGACTGGCGCGGATGAATTGTTGGAAGAGATAGAGAGAATATGCCGGAAGAATACGAACTGCAGGGCGTGATATTTACAGAAGAGCAAATCGCTGCCAAAGCGATCGAGATTGCCGCCGAGATAAGCCGGGACTACAAGGGCCGCCATGTCGTGATGGTCGGCGTACTGAAGGGCGCGGTCATGTGGATGAGCGAGCTTCTGAAACGGCTGGATCAGGATCTCGATGTCTCGATCGATTTCATGGCGGTGGCAAGCTACGGGATGGATACGAAAACCAGCGGCGTGGTGAAGATAAACAAAGACCTCGACTGGAGCGTTGACGGGAAGCACGTCATCCTCGTGGAGGATATACTCGACAGCGGCGTGACGCTTGAGTATTTGGTGAAGTACCTGGGCAGCAAAAATCCAGCGAGCGTCAGCAGCTGCGTATTGCTCGACAAGCCAAGCGGCAGGAAGGTCGATGTCGAAGCGGACTATGTGGGGTTTGTGGTCGATGATATTTTCATCGTAGGCTACGGCCTTGACGTCGCCCAGAAATACAGGAATCTCCCGTTTATCACAAGCGTGAAGACGGAGTAGATATTTGGTTATTTCCAAACAGTCCCTGGTATTGCCCGGCAAGCCCTGAGGGTTTGGAAGGCAGCCGCAGGCCATTGTTTGGCAGACCCCAGGTGTGTATAAATGTGTAGCCCGTTGCGAGGCAACGGGGCGGAAGGAGGCAAATGATGGGTTACAAGGTTGAAGCGGGGATTTCGAATAAACATCTTCACCTTTCGGCGGCGGATCTGGCGGCGCTGTACGGCGAGGGCTATGAGCTGACAAAGTTCAAAGACCTGAAACAGCCCGGGCAGTACGCGGCGGAAGAGAAGGTCGATATCATAGGCCCCAAGGGGGAATTCAAGGGCGTCAGGATACTTGGGCCGACGAGGCCCGAAACCCAGGTGGAGATATCCCTGACCGACGCGAGGGCACTCGGAGTCAAGCCTCCTGTACGCGAAAGCGGGAAGCTCGAAGGGACTCCGGGCATCAAGCTCGTCGGCCCGGCGGGCTCGGTCGATATCTCGGAAGGCACGATAGTGGCACTGAGGCATGTCCATCTGTCGCCTGCGCAGGCAGCAGAGGCGGGCGTGGCCGACAAGGAAATAGTGCGCGTGGCTGTGAACAGCGGCAGGCCTTTGGTATTTGATGAAGTCCTGATAAGGAGCGGCGACGGCCACACGGCCGAGTTCCATGTGGACACCGACGAAGCAAACGCGGCGGCGCTCTCAAACGGCGACGAGGTCGAGATCGTCAAAAAGGGCTGAACGATTGTTTGACTTAAAACTGGCGGAGAGAGAAAATGAAAAAATAGAACGAATGAATAATGTATTGGCATCGCACATACAAATGGGGTAGAATCTACTTGAAAGGAGTTGTTTCCAATGACAAAATCATCAGCTATGACGATTCGTATTGACCCTGAGGTAAAGTCACAGGCTGACAGTGTGTTGCAGTATTTAGGCATGACGACCTCTGAAGCTGTCACGGTATTTCTCCGGCAGGTAGTTTTGAACAACGGGATTCCGTTTCTCATCAAAGCCCCTGCGTATAACGATGAAACCCTCGCAGCGCTCCGCGAGGCGGAAAGTATTGCAAAAAATGGACCTCCCCGTTTCAATACTGTCGACGAGATGTTTAAGGACCTGGGGATATAGCCGTGCTGAAGCCGGAATACACCAACAAATTCCTGAAAGACCTGGCACTCATGCAAAAACGTGACCACAAACTTACAGGAGATTTTTCAGGCAATCGTGAGTGCCACATTGATCCCGATTGGTTGTTGGTCTATTATTATGGCGACGGCGTTATTGTTTTTGCTCGAACGGGTACACACGCAGATATTTTTCGATAGTCATTTAGCAGGAGGCGGCTCGTTAATCGAGATACCGCCAAGTCAGTCGAAGTATATACGTCCATTTTCAATCCTGGTGACCACTGCGAGGGATTCGACGCGGACGTCTCGGCTTTTGAGGATATCGGCACCGCCCTGAAACCTCTTTTCGATGACTACGCCGACGCCGAGCAGGTTTGCCTGCGC
>JAISAW010000008.1 GCA_031266515.1 Eubacteriales Family XIII. Incertae Sedis bacterium | reverse complement strand
ATATTGTCAACCGGATATTGTCAACCATATTGGCAATTGAAAATTGTGCAAAGTTGGATTGCAAGGAACCAAAGAAGGGCGAGCGGCTTATGTATCAGGGGGGAGCCGCCCGCCCCGGGGAGTCGAGAGGAGATAGAAACTCCTCCCGCCGGAGACACACGAAACGGTTCCCATTTTCATGCATCACCGGATTTTTCGTTCAAAGCTTACAGTTATTTTTCAAAAGCCCATTGTCCGCCGCTTCACGGCCGAGCGCCCCGATCCACGCGCATTCAAACACCTTGACCCTGTCCCGTGGGAAAATCACATTCACATGATCCGTCATGACGCGGCCGATCGCCGTATCCCTGCGGGAACTTTCTTCTTTATCGTTGCTTTCACGTTTCGCTTTCTTCTCCGCCTTTACCATCCGGTCCCTGATCATGCTGCGGGCCCTCGACAGGTTTGATGTAGCTGTCTTGATGCTTATGTCCGCCGCTTCCGCGATCTCCTTGACGCTCAGGCCCTCGTAATAGTACCAGATAATGGCGTCTCTGCGTTTTTCAGGAAGGCTCATGACCACATCAAACAATTCGTCGGAGAGCTCCTTGCTTTCCACATATTGTTCCGGCAGGAAATCGACATTGTCCTCAAAAGTCCCTTCTTCTTCAGTCGCCTCCTCTATCCTTTCGTACCTTATCTTCGTGTGTTTCCTCAAATGCTTGTTCACTTTGTCGTTCACTATCCGGTAAATCCACGCATTTACGTACTCGGGTTCCCGCAGCTTCCCGATGTATTTGTACATCGAGAGTATGACTTCCTGCGTGATATCTTCGGCGTCTTCGGAGTTTCCGACCTTGCTGTAAACGGAAAACAATATTCCCTTTTGCTTCTCCCGTATCAGCTCTTCAAAGGCGCAGGTGTCGCCGCCTTTAGCCAAAGCTGCTAATTTTACCGTTTTTTCTTTTGCCAAAAGGCGTATTTCCTGTCTTTCCCATAGTAGTTATGTCCTTTTGCGCGCTCCGTCCGCAGTACCGGGAAATCTCTTTTCCAGCGGCAAAAAATCCGATGTCGCGTCTTTTGCGCTTTTTGATTGTTCAGCGGCAAATAGACGGTTGAACGCACAAAAAAAATAAAATTCCCCTTGGTATAAGTGACCCGAATTTTTTAAAAATACTGCTCGGATTCGAAAATTAAACTTACCGGGAGTATCATAGCGTTTTAAAGTGGATAAATCTATCCACTTTAAAAACAGTCTTATTTACGACACTTTTTCGTAAAATTTATGGCTTTAGGATTTTCAGGCTCTGTCTGCCATCAAACAAAAGGGATTGCAGCAACACAGACAAAAAGTGCACAAAAGGTTCACTGAAAAATAAAATGTGCCAGGAGGACGTATAATTTGGCACGCTCCGCTTATTTTGTGCCAAATTAACCTCCATCCCGCAGCAAGCTGCGAGTACAAATAGTGACGAAAGAAATGGTTTTTATCAGTTCTTTCACCTTATACGTCCTCCTGGCACAATTTCATCCGCACTAAACCCAATTGATTGATAATTTATCAAAATATATTTGAGAGTTTCTGTTTGCTCTGTGGTAAAGTGGGTATACTATCCACAGTGTCCGGCGATGGACTGAAAAATGTCGCGGCAGACTAAGATGGCAAACAAAATCCGATAGGAGAGAGTTGCAGGTATAGCAGGCAAGGAGAAAATCAATGCGAACGATAGAAACAGCGAAATCCGTAAAAATGGGGGGGGGCAATCCTCTGAAATAGATTCGAAGAAGCTCCTGAAGAGATATAGCGGCAGCGGCACAGGCACGGATCTTTCTCACGTGCCTGTTTTGCGTCCGCGTCGCAACAGTGTCCAACGAGTCGGAACAGGCAAGGCGGGTTTCACGCTCGTCGAAGTCATCGTCGTCATAGTCATCATCGCGATACTTGCCGCGATAGGCGTCCCCGCGCTGACGGGATATATCGACAAGGCGCAGGATAAACAGTATATAGCTCAGGCGCGGAATGTGATGGTTGCGGCACGCACGATGAACGATGAAGCTTATGCGGCTGGAGAATTAGCGAAAAGCAAAAGTAACAACGTATCTGATAATTATATAGTGACTGGCAACGATTCTAATGACAATGACAATCCAAAGTTATGGTATGCCCATGCTTTGTCATACTTTATCGCAGGCTCTACCGACACAAGTCGTTACGAGTTTCAAAAGAGAGTTTCCGCATTGCTGGGCGAAGAGGCACTTATTGAGAATGAGGATTATTATAAAGAAAATGGTTATTGGGATTTCTATGTCTTCGGTTCCAAAGACTCTACCCTGCTGAACGCTGATGGATTCTGCTGGTTTCTTTATCCGGAGGGAGACAACCCATCTAAGCCCTGTATCATCGTCACATACAAACTTGACCGCATTACGGCCTTGTCTGATAACACTTGCGATGCCTTTAGGGACGCGGCTTTTGACGAATTGGCGAGTATGCCTTACAATCCTGACGCCGGCTATGAAGTCTACCATCTGGACACCTGGTATGAGTAACGGATAGCAGCAAACTGTTCTATTGTATTATCCATCGTGCTTGAAATTCTTTGTATACGTTTCAGCCTGAAACGTGGACTGGGCGGACTTATTGATTGGTTTCTATATGTGATAATTGCTTGTGCAGCTTTTGTATTTCTATATTTTTCCTCATTTCTGCTTAACGCGGCGAGTAAATCGCCGCTTGCAGAAACAAATTTCTTATGAAAAATGTTCCTGCATTATTGTAACGTTTTACTACCTGACACAATGCCCCCGCTTGAGGTAAAATGATTGAGTTGCCTCCGGCGGCGTGTGAAAGGTTTTTCACACTTTCTTTCTATTGCAATATGGAGGTAGCGCCCTTTACAGGTGTCCGGCGGCGAAGGCAGCTTCCAGAAGTTCCTTTGTATAGGCTTCCTTCGGCGCTTCAAAGATATTTCTTACTGTCCCGTGCTCCAAGACCCTGCCGCCGCGCATTACGTAGATCCGATCGGCTATGCGCCTTGCCACGGACAGGTCGTGCGTGATGAAAAGCACAGCGAGCCCCTTTTCTCGCCTGAGGCCCTCTATCGTGTCGAGTATCTGGTTTTGGACGATCACGTCGAGAGCCGAAACCGATTCATCGCAGATCAAAAGTTCGGATTCGAGGGCAAGCGCCCTTGCTATCGCCACGCGCTGCCGTTGGCCTCCCGAAAGGCTGTCCGGTTTGCGGGAAAGCAGTTCTTCCCTCAATTCGGCAAGGGAAAGCATCTCCGAAAGCTTTTTCTTCGATTCTTCCTGCGGGTATCCGGCGGCCCTTATTGCTTCGAGCAGTATATACTTGATCGTATGAGAGGGATTGAGGGACGAATAGGGGTCTTGGAATATCATTTGAGGATGCCCCTTCCCCGTATACTCTATGGTGCCAGAGTCCGGCCTTTCGAGCCCGACCAGGCATCTGGCAAAAGTGGTCTTGCCGCTTCCTGACTCGCCGACGATGCCCACGCATTCGCCGCGGCGGACTTCCACGCTGACTTCGTCCAGGGCGACAGCGCCCTCGAAACTCTTCTTCAGGCTTTCGGCGACGACGACAAGGGAGCCGTCTTTTGGCGCTTCGCGGTAATCGCTCGTGAAGAGCACACGGTCAGCTTCTATCAGTTTCTTTGCGTAGTCGGTCCGGGGATTTGCGATGAGTTCGGCGACGGGCCCTTCTTCGACGATCTCCCCTTCCTGCATCACTACGGCATAGTCAGTCCGGTCGCTCACAAGCCCTATATCGTGGCTGATGATGATAAGGGGCATTTTTCGCTTTTCCCTGATCTCATCGATCAAATCGAGTATCTCTTTTTGCGTCACGACGTCCAGCGAAGTGGTGGCTTCATCCGCGATGAGCAGCTCCGGCTCAGTGGCAAGGGAAGCCGCGATGACGACCCTCTGCCGCTGCCCGCCTGAAATCTCATTCGGATACCTGTGCTGCACGTCGGCAGAAAGGCCGACTTCCGCCAGGGCTTCCGCAACGTCAAACGCTTTCCTGTTCTCCTTTGGCACGCCTTCGAGTATTTGCGTACCGCATTTTCCGAGAGGCTCAAGGGCTGTGGACGGGTCCTGAAGTATCAGCCCTATCCTTTTCCCACGGATCTTCCTCCATTCCTTTTCGCTCGCAGCCAGAGGGACTTCCTCCGCGCCTATCCGGTACTCGCCTTCGGGCCTGCCGCCGCCCGGAAGCAATCCGATAAGGCTCTTTGCGAGTATTGTCTTGCCGCTTCCCGATTCGCCGACGATGCCCACTGCGCTTCCGCTTTCGACTGCGAAATTCACATTTTTCAGTATCTGGTGATCCCTTATGTAGACGTTCAGGCCTGCTACCGAAAGCGCGTTCATCCTATCGTCGTCCTTTCAGAGAAATAGTTTCCCACGACGTTCACGGCTATCGCTGTGATGATGATGGCAAGCCCGGCGGTGACCGAGGCCATCGGGTTGTCAAAAAGAGCGCCTTTGCCGTCCGCGAGCTGGCGCCCCCAGTCGGCGTCCCCGGGCGCCACGCCCAGGCCGAGGTAGGAGAGCGATGACATCGACACAAGCCCTGCCGCTATGTTCAGGAAAAAGTTTACGAGTATGATGTGCGCTATGTTCGGAAATATATGGACCGCCAGTATCCTGGGAGTCCCAAGCCTGAGGATCAGCGCAGACTCTATATATGGCTTGTTCTTTTGCGCTATGACGGCCGACCTGACCAGCCTTATGTCAAATGGCGAATACAGTATTATCATCACGGCCACGCTGACCCAATACCCTCCGCCGAGGATGCTCGCCGCGACTATGGCAAGCAGCAGCGTAGGCATGGATAGGGTGATGTCCGCATAGCGCGAAATGATCCAATCAGGCACTCCGCCAAACCAGCCGGCGAGGCTTCCAAGCACGAGACCTATGACAATGCTGCCGAGGGCGATGGCCAGAGGGCCAAGCAGGGCGCTCCTCGTCCCTCTTATCGTGAGGTCGAGCACATCGCGCCCGAGGGAATCCGTCCCGAGTACGTGCCCGGGGCTGCCCGCAGGGACCGCGCCGAGGCTGGTATCGATCTTTAGAGGGCTTGCCGCGAGAAGGTCGGGAAACAGCAGGCACACGAGTACGAGCAGAAGGAAAGCCGATGAAACCATGACTCCGACGGGCATTTTTCCGTAGCCAGGGCTTTTCATCGATTTTTCTCCCCTGCCGTGGAGATCTTGTGGATGCTTCTGGCTTTGCCCGAAAGGGGGTCTATCAGGAAAACCAGTATATCGACCAACGCGGAAGATGCGCACACAATGAAGGCGAGCGCAAGCGCGATGAACTGCACCACGGGCACATCGTGAAAAGTGACCGACGACGCCAGGAGGTTGCCCAGCCCGGGAATCGAGAACACGCTCTCGACAAGGATCGTCCCCGCGACGAGGTTTGCAAGCACAAGGCCTGTGCTGGTAAGCACCGGCGCCGAGACGTTTTTTAGCTGCACGAAAGTGATCCGGGCGGGAAGCACAGCCCTGGCGCGCATGAAGGTGGTGTAGTCCTTTGAGTCCTCCGTAAGCAGGGCGGAACGCGTGATCTTCACAATCAGGGCGCTCACCCCGAAGGTCAGCACAATGGAAGGAAGAGCCAAATGCCGAAGGCTGTCGCCAAAGCTGCCGTTCCCTATACCGTATATCGGAAACCAACCGAACTTCAGCGCAAACACGTACAGGAAAAGCAGCGCTACGGCAAAGCTGGGTGCGCTCGTCCCAACAAGCGCAAGGGTGTTTATCACATTGTCCCTCTTCGTCCCCCGGCTTTTCGCGGCGACAATCCCGAGCATAAGCCCGAATATGACGCTCAGGACGAGAGCCATCACCACGAGCTGCAAAGTGACGGACGCATGAGGCGCCACATACTCGATCACAGTCTGGTCTGTCCTGATGGACTTCCCGAAATCAAAGTGCAAGACCCCTTCGATCCATCTTTTGTATTGGACAAAAAACGGATCGTCGAGGCCGTATGATTCTCTGATGCGCGCCAGCAGCTCCGGCGTCGCCTTTTTAGTCCCTACGAGCTGGCGGGCAGGGTCTCCCGGAGCGATATAGAGCAGCGAGAATATCACAAAGGAAAGCAGTACCAGTGATACTATAAGCTCGAGTATGCGCTTTGCTATATATCCCGCTGCTCTTTTCATCTACTTGAAGCCACCTGCCCGCTATGTGAACAGTTTCGGCCAATCGGGGCTGAGCAGGCTGAAGGAAGTGAAGTCTTTGACCGTGACGCCTTCCTGCCAGGCTATGGCCGCTTCTCCCCACCAGAGGGGCTGATAAACAGCCTCTTGCTCCGCGATCTCATTTGACTCTATCGTCGGTGGGACTTGGGCTTCGAGGGACTCCGCGCTAAGTATCAGCCGTACCTGCTCGGCGGCCGCCTCGTTCGTCCAGTTCGCGGGGTTGATGCCGCTGCCTTGCGCGTCGCAGAGCCATGCCACGATCTCGCCGGGTTCCGCTGTGGTAGCGAGGTATATCATCCAGGCGATGCCCTGGTTGCCGTCGCCGACTTCGTTCAGCCATTGCTCAAGCGGGATTTCCTTCACTTCCAGCTTTATCCCTATCTCCAAGAGGGTATCAGCGATGGCAAGCGAGGCTTCTCCCGCATTTTTATATGCGTCAGGGTAGTAGATAGTCGTGGTAAACCCGTCCGGGACCTTCGATTGTGCAAGCTCCGCCCTGGCCGCGTCGATATCATAATTGTACTGAGTGATCGTATCGAGCTGCTCTTTTGCTTCATCCGCGCTCAGGACCGCCACGAATTGCTCGGGGGGCGTGATGGCGGAGGCCACTTCACTGTGCCCTTCAAGGATGCTTCCTGAAACAATGCTTTCCTTGTCGACCGCCAGCGCCACCGCTTTTCTCACATGTATGTCGTCAAAGGGCTCTACCGTGGGATCGAAGGTCAGCCCGTAGTATGACCTCTCGGGATAGTACTCAATCGTGGCGCCTTCGACCTTCTCCCAGTTATCCGCATTCTCTACCGGGATGCTGAGCGCGAAATCTATATCGCCCTGCGTGAAAGCAAGCAATCTGGTTTCTTCATCACCGAAGAAGTCCACCCGCAGAGAAGTGAGAGCCGGCGCACCGCCCCACCATGTATCTACAGCTTCATAAGTGACGTGTGAACTCGGTTCAAAATCCACTACCTTGTACGGCCCAGAACCGACGATGAGATCGGTCGGCGAGCCTATGGCACCGGCTTCTTCCGACCAGGCTTTCGGCGTCACCAGCAGGCCGCCTGTATTTGAGACTGCCCAGATGAACCCCGCATGCGACCCGTCAAGGGTGACAGTGATCTCGTCGTCGGCTGTCTTCTCGACGGTATCCACGTAGTCCGGGAAATAGATGCTCACGCCCGGGGACTGCTCGGGATCCATCGCCCTCTCGATGGAATAGACCACGTCGTCCGCAGTGACGTCTGTCCCATCGTGGAATTTGGCCCCTTCCCTCAGTTTGAATTTCCAGACTGTGGCGTCTTCATCAGTCCAGGATTCGGCGAGGGATGGGACGATCTCCCCGTCGTTGCCCATACTGACAAGCCCTTCCTGCGTCAAAGCCGCAAGCTGGTAGTTCAGTATCCCTGCTTCCTGGTTGACGTCAAGCGACGATATGGTCCCGGAGACACCTATGGTGAGATCCGGTTTTGCCGCTTCTTCTCCTGCGCAGGCGGACAACGCAAAGACGAGCATGAAAGCGATCGCCACGGACAGAATCCTGAGGGCTGCGCTTTTTTGCGTCTTCATTACTTTCATCGTTTCTCCTTTCGCGGGCATATGGGGCAGCCCTTTTTCATAGTTCGCAAGCTGTTTTTATATGAAATCTTTTTGCGTTCTACTATTCTCTTATTCTTACAGCCTTTTGTCCACTGTTTTTTTACATTTTTTAACTGTTTTTTTCTAAACGTTTTTTACGTCTTTACCATAGCTTCTCAGGGTACAAGCCTTCATCCTTCAAAGCCTGAAACGCCTCTGAGACTTTTTCCTTGTCTTCCCTGTACGTCACCCCATACCAGACTTCGTCGGTATAGAGGACATCCACTTCCGCCTCCTTGCTCTTCAGCATCTCATCCACCTTGATCGGAAGCAGGTATTCCGCTTTCAGCACATTTGGCCCTGACAGCGCCTTTTCCAAAAATGCGGGAAAATCCCTCTCCGCCGCTTCGAGGAACGCAGGGGTAAGGCCCCACAGGTTCATCGACACTATCGATTTCGGGTCAAGGGGCGTCCACGTGCCGCCGCAGTCTTCCGAATACGCTATGCCTCCGTCCATTTTTTCTATGCGAGTCCTCTCGTTCACGGCGAGGAGTTTGCCATCTTCGCCTATCTCGCAGACCCCTCTCGCTACCGAGCCATTTTCCGTTATGGTGTTTTCGAGGATATAGCCGACCATCGTAAACTTCTGACTCTCTCCTTTGCGCTCGTTTGCTTCCAGCCTGTCATAAATGATCCGGTACGCGCGCTGACCGTAGTAATCGTCGGCGTTGATCACGGCAAAGGGGCAGTCAAGCAGGCCTTTCGCCGCGAGAAGAGCGTGGGTCGTCCCCCAGGGTTTGACCCTGCCGTCCGGCACGACGAAGCCTTCGGGTATGTCTTCCTTTTCCTGAAAGGCATACTCTATGTTCAAGTGCCTGCCTGCGCGCCCGTCTATGAGTGCCCTGACATCCTCCTCTATCTCTTTTTTGATAATAAAAACAATGTCGGAAAATCCCGCCAACATCGCATCGTAGAGCGAAAAGTCGATGATAATCTCACCTTCCCTTGTGACGGGATCGATCTGTTTCAATCCTCCGTAACGGCTGCCCATACCTGCCGCCATCACGGCTAATTTTGGTTTTTTCAATATGCTA
>JAISAW010000089.1 GCA_031266515.1 Eubacteriales Family XIII. Incertae Sedis bacterium | reverse complement strand
AGAATGCGCGCGAGGCTGTTGTGGTCGATACTGAGTGCAACGACGAGTACGGGGTAGTCATCTATATCGTCAAGCCGGATCCGATCGTCGAAATCTTTGAAATGGAAGTCAACATACCGTATCCGGAATGGCGCAAGTCGGCGGATGTACCGCCAGAGGACCCCGCGCCGGCGCCGGCGGGGCCCATGGGCGCCACGGAGAGGGCAGTATGAGGCAGAATATAGTTCGGACGATCACGTCGATTGTTCGCTTTATTTTGGACCGCACACCTGCGGAGAGAATACTCCTCTTCCTGTTTTGTATATTTGTCATGCTATGCCTGATAAATACGTCCATCAGACACCTTGCGTCACGAGAGATCGTGATAAGGGTTGAACCTGTTCAGTCTTCTGAGATCAGCACTACTCCGTCATCCGTTTTAGTAGAATCGGCAGATCAACTTGAAAAGGAAGAGCGCGCATGAAAATCACAATTGAAGTAACGAGCAAAGAAATAGCCGACCTCGCGGTGAGGCCACAGGCCCCGCAAGCAGAAACGAATAGATTCGATACAGCCAAGATTGATCTCAAACAATTCAACTCGGATTTCTTTGATCGGCTGATCGAGGGCGTCAACGCTATTTCTGTTGGTTGTCCTCAAAAACCGGGAGCTGAAGAATCGCGTCCAGAAGGAGCAAATGCTGATGAATAATAAACTCCTCAAGAAATTTCATCATAGCGCCCGGTTCCTTGCTTATTGTGGCAATTTTGTCTTTGAACTCAGCTTGACGCTCGTGGACAAGGTTAGAGTAGATTTCCTTGAATTCAGATTTTGTCATGGTATGCACCGCCTTTCATGGCAATTATATCACGCCCCCCGCTCCGGCGGCCGGCACTTTTGGGGGAAGGGGGATCCACTCACTTGAAAGGCGGTGGGTATTGTGCGGCCGCCGGAGCGGGGATGCGTGAAAGTAGAGAGTAAATAAACAAGGAGGCAACGCCATGTCGAAAATGAGAATAGAAACGGATCCAGACCCCCTCGTGATCGAGTTGCTCGAGGTGGCTAAATCCATCGACCGCAAGCTCACACAGCTCGTCGGGGACCGGGAGAGGACGTACAGCCTCAAGGAGGCGGCGAGCGCGCTCGGCATGTCGTACCCGACGGCGCTCGATTACTGCAAGCAGGGCAAGATCAGGTACATAGACAAAGGCGCCGGGAACGAGCGCAAAAGCTATGTGATCACCCAGTCGGCGGTCGACGAGTACAAGGAAATGTATTCCCGCGGCGGCTTGAGGTGATGTGGCGGGCATGGATGAGCAATTACCAATGGACCGTATAGGCCAACGCACGGGGGAGCAGCTCCCCCACATGGCGGGCTTTGGAAGCGGCTTTTGCCCCTTTTTCTCCCCCTCAAGCCGCGCCGGTTCGACTCCGGCGCCCGCCACAACTGAACTTGCTGCCCCGAAAGGAGTTTGCGGACACGTTGGCAGCGTGAAGTGTCCGACGCGAAGAGCCGAAGCGAAGGGTCCGCGACAGCTACGAGGCCACTTCTCTGAGGAGCGTAGTGCATAGCGACATAACGGCTCATAAGTGGCAAGCCGATGGTGGTGAGGCTTTAAATAATCCACCATGGATAAGGAGGACGCTATATGAGTTTTGGAATCATGGTCACGTGTGATAGATGTTACGAATACGTCTCCCTCCCTTATCGAGAGGGGAGGGAGACGTGCTATCGCTAAAACTCTTAGAAGGCAAGGATGGCACGCGAAAGGCGACAAACATTTTTGTCCAAAATGCATTAAGGAAACCGAACAAAGTAGCAGTAAAAATTGTTGAGGTAATTGAGCTATGAATATGAAATATAAGCGAGGCGATAATGCCAGATACACTAACGCGCGGAAGTACGTAAGTATTTTCTACCGTGTCCCTTGCTACGAAGAAGAGGTCATAGTGTGCGAAGCCCTGCCACGTGACAAGTATTTTGTGTACGTTCCGGGACAACCGGGAACATCCTTCCGTAAGCGTGTACCCGCGCGATACTACAAAGTGAGCGGCCGGGATCTTGAGCCGGTGGAGGTGGCTGATGAATAAATTCGACTGGGAGCGGTATCTGTCGGGGGGCATGGAAGTTTTGTCGATCGATGCCCGCCGTGCCCTGCGCCGGGCGCGGTGTGAGCGTAGGCGGAGGGTCGCCGGCGCCCTGGTTGGCGCGGCGGTCATTATCAGTGTGGTGCTGCTGGGCGCAGCGCCGGGAGTGTGAGGAGGCACGGGAAGAATGACACGAAACAAATTTACGGACCTGAACAACCATCTATTTGCGGAGATCGAGCGGCTCGGCGATGAGGAGCTGACGGGTGAGGCTTTGGCTGTCGAGATAACGCGGGCAAAGGCCATATCCGGCATTGCTACGAATCTCGTCAACAACGCAGGCGTGATGCTCCAGGCGACGAAGCTGAGGATCGAGTACGCCGACCTGGACCCCGCTATCCCCAAGATGCTGATTGATAAGACCGAAGAGCGATGACCAGCTGGAGACGATGGACAAAAGAGGAGGCCGCCTACTTCCACGGGATCATCGGGGGCAACCATACGCGCGCGGAGTTCGCGGCGATGATGAATGCGAAGTTCAAGACGGGCCACTTTACCCCTATGCGGATCAAGTACCGGCTCAGGCACGAGGGGATAGTGTCGGGCTATGTACGGAAAGGCCGGCGCTCTTCGTCCGCAACGGAGTTCCAGAAAGGGCAGATGAGCGGCGAGGCAAACATAATGCACCGTGAAGTCGGCACCGACGCCATGCGGGCCGATGGGTATCTGTGGCGCAAAATCAAAGACGATACCGCACCGCGGACTGAGCGGTACAAGGCGGCGCATGTATGCGTATGGGAGGAGGCGAACGGGCCTGTGCCCGAAGGGTACGTGATCCTGTTCCTCGACGGCGACCGGACGAACCTCGACATCCGAAACCTTGCCTGTGTCTCCCGCTCTACGTTGGCCCGGCTGAACCAGAACCATCTCTGCTCCCATGACCCGGACGTGACGAGGGCGGGGGTACAGGTGGCGCGGCTCATGACGCAGATAGGGGCGAGGCAGAGGGAATGATCCAGATTCAAGAAATAAAAAACGGCAAATTCATCGACCGTTATATAACCGTCAAAAAAGGAGGAAAACGTTATGGCAATCAAAATCAGCAGTCTACAGGCAGAGAACGTCAAGCGCATCAAAGCGGTGACGATCGAGCCGTCGCCGGCGGGGCTGACAGTGATCGGGGGAAGGAACGGGCAAGGCAAGACTTCCGTCCTTGACTCTATCACGTGGGCGCTCGGCGGCGAGAAGTACAGGCCCTCGGAGCCGCGGCGTGACGGGTCATTGACCCCGCCCGCTCTTCGCATAGAGCTTTCAAACGGGCTTGTAGCAGAGCGCAAAGGCAAGAGTTCAGCGCTCAAGGTCGTGGACCCATCCGGAAACAAGGCCGGCCAGGCGTTGCTTGACAGCTTTGTCAGCCAGTTCGCTTTGGATCTACCCCGTTTCCTGAACCAAAACACGAAGGATAAGGCGCGTACGCTGCTTGGGGTTATCGGCGTGGGTGACAAGCTGTACGAGCTCGACGACCAAGAGGCGCGTCTGTATAACCAACGAACCGAAATTGGGCGTATAGCCGAGCAAAAGAAACATGCTGCTGCGGAAATGGAGAGTTACCCTGATGCCCCGAGCGAGCCTGTGTCGGCGTCAGAGCTTATCAAGCATCAGCAGGACATACTTGCCCGCAATGGCGAGAACCAGCGCAAGCGGGCGCACAGGGACGATCTGAAGGCACAGGAAGCCAACTTAACGCACCAGATAGCGGAGTTACAGAAAAAACTGTATGAGATCAATACAGACCTTGCTACAGCGAACAAGGACGCCGCCGAGCTTGTCGATGAATCAACCGAAGAGCTTGAAGCGAACATTGCTGAGATCGACGAGACCAACCGAAAAGTGCGGACAAATCAAGACAAAGAAAAAGCTGAGTCGGAAGCGGCTGATTATTCGGCGCAGTACGATGACTTGACTGGCCAGATCGAGACGGTGCGGAAGGACAAGCTCGCGCTGCTTGACGGCGCCGATCTGCCTCTCGACGGGTTGTCTGTACAGGACGGCGAGCTGACGTATGGAGGCTATAAGTGGGACAACATGAGCGGCTCTGACCAGATGAAGGTAGCGACGGCCATTGTCAGGAAGCTGCATCCGGATTGTGGCTTCGTATTGCTCGACAAGCTCGAGCAGATGGACACAGATACGCTTGATGAGTTCGGGGAATGGCTGAAGTCTGAAAATCTTCAAGCGATCGCAACACGTGTGTCAGTCGGCGATGAATGCCAAATTATCATTGAAGATGGATATGTGAAGGGGGCGCCGTTGCTTGAGAGTGGCGCGGAAGGAAAGGAGAAGGGATCTGATGGAAATTATAACTGGTAAGTTGCAAACGGCAGAACGAGCGTTGGTTTACGGCACTGAAGGCATAGGGAAAAGCACCCTCGCCTTGAAGTTCCCCAACCCGCTTTTCATCGACCCTGAAGATGGCACGAAGCAACTCGATGTCAGGCGGTTTGAGCGTCCAACCAGTTGGTCGATGCTAAAGGAGCAAGTCAAGTATGTGTATGCACATCCGGATATTTGCCGGACGCTCATCATTGATACTGTCGACTGGGCCGAGAAGCTCTGCATGGAGGACATCCTCGCAAAAAATGATTGGGACAGTATCGAAAGTCCGGGGTACGGACGCGGATATACCTATCTCGCCGAGGAGTTCGGGCGATTCCTCAACTTCTTGACCGACATGGTACGAACAAAAGGAATTCACGTTGTGCTTATCGCTCACGCAGCCATCAAGCAAACGGAGCTTCCTGAGGAAACAGGAAAGTATGAGTTCTGGACGCTCAAGCTCGAGAAGAAAACGTCGCCGCTTCTAAAGGAATGGGCAGACCTGATACTGTTCTGCAACTACAAAACGAAGCTCGTTCAGGATAGTAAAACCAAGACAAATAAAGCGGTCGGCGGGCAGCGTGTAATGTACACATCGCACCGCACAACGTGGGACGCGAAAAACCGTCACGATCTCCCGGAGGAACTCGATATGGATTACGCGAGGATAGCCCATATCTTTGATCCTGTGCCGCCCCAGTACAACGCGGCAGCCGATACGCCCCCTGCGGCAGCACCACAGCCCGCAGCCGTAAAGCAGACGGAGCCCACGTCTCCGACAAAAAAAGAAGCGTCTGCTTCTCCCAAGGTCGACGAGGACGGCGTGGTCATGGAGGAGCCGGAGGCGGCGCCGGAAGAAGCAACGCCCCCACCTCCGGAAGACTTGAAAATCATACCGGTCAAAATGCGGCCTCCATGGAAGTCCCCGCCCGTGCCGTCAGGGAAAGAATACCTGAAGCCGCTCTATGACCTGATGGAGCAATCGAACGTCACCGATATAGAGCTTCGACGTGCCGTGGCAGAGAAGAAATGGAACACCCCTAAAGCTCTCATCGAGAACTATAACCCCGAGCTTGTCACGGGTGGGCTCGTCGGGCATTGGGATAAAGTATGCGAGCTTGTAACCAAGCTGCGAGAAGACGAATTGCCATTTTAGGAAGGAGAAACACAATGACAGAACAGAACACAAATGTATACGATTGGGACGAAGAGATCGATGCGAATGACAATGATTTCGTGATACTGAAGCCCGGCGACTACGACTTCACCGTAGTGAGCTTTGAGCGCCAGTATTACGACGGGAGCGAAAAGCTGCCGCCATGCAAAATGGTGATTTTGCAGATACGCGTAGAAACATCGGACGGCCCCGCTACGGCTTTCCACCGCTTGTATCTTGCGCCGTCCCAGAATGGACTGATTACGTCTTTCTTCGGCGCGATCGGCCTGCACAAAAAAGGTGATGAGAAACTCAAGATGGATTGGGATCATGTTGCCGGCGCCACCGGCCGCGCAAAGTTCGGGGTACGCCAATACAACGGGAACGAGTACAACGAGGTAAAGCGTTTCTACTATAAGGACGCAGCGCCGGCGACATCCGGGAGCGGAGTGTATGACTCATGGAACTGAGGAGTAAAGGGGCAATAATGGAGCAAAAAACTGTAGCGACACAAATTAGGCTTTCTGAATCATTGTATTCATATATACAGGCTAAAGCATCTGAATTGGGAATTTCCCAGAATGCGATGATGTGTATTTTGATTGATTTAGGCCGAAAAGTTTATTCAGCAGATTTGGCTGTATACGATCCATCAGGTTGAGGAACGAGAGATATATTATGTTCGGTTTCGTATTGCGCAATGCCGTTGACGATGAAATATTCCATTTGAGCATTCATTGAACGAAACTCCATAATAGCGATATATTTGACCTTTTCATATACGCTTTCATCCAGACGAATTTGAGAAACAAATTTTGGCATAATGGACCTCCGTAAATAAACTGTAACTAAAATGATACTAAAACAGATTGACAATAGAATCCAGTAGCTATATAGTAACGTTATGCAACTAATATATAACTACTGGAGGTGTGATATGAAAGATTTAGACAAAAGTTATCAGTTGAACGCAGAGGACACAATAAGCCTTGCCGAAATGTATTTGGACGAGGTGAGAATCGTAGGTGAGGACGCAATGGACGAGCATTTCAGGAAAATGGACAAAACGGAGAGCGATAAGAAGCTACGGATTTGTTGGGAACATGAAAGATACGGGGCATATTTCGAGCTCGTGTTCCATAGGCTATGGGATATTTCCAAACTTCTGAAAGATTGGAGGGAACAATATGCCAAAGCTCATTGACTTGACTGGTCGACAGTTTGAATATCTATCTGTAATTGGCCGAAGCAAGGATAAAGGTAACGGCAGAAAACCAGTCACAAAATGGGACTGTCTCTGTCGCTGTGGCAAGATCATCACAGTCAAAAGCGATTCACTGCTCAGCGGGCACACGGTCAGTTGCGGCTGTAGGAAGATCAAGCATGGTTATGCGAACAAGGAACGTCTTTATCAAACTTGGAAAAAACATGAAGCAGCGCTGCACGAATCCGAATAGGCCCGATTACCAACGATATGGTGGTAGAGGAATAAGCATCTGCTTTGAATGGGAAGATAATTACTTGGAGTTTCGCGAATGGGCTTTACGTACCGGTTATACCGACGATCTCTCCATTGACCGCATAGACGTAGATGGTAACTACTGTCCTGAAAACTGTCGATGGGTACCGATGAAAATTCAGGCAAACAACACACGTAGGAACCGCTACTTGAGTTTTCACGGCGAAAGCAAAACTATTTCAGAATGGGCGGATACGCTTGGATTGACTTATTCCTCTATGCAACACCGTATTGATCGAGGTTGGAGCATGGATAGAATAGTCACTGTTCCGATGAGGGAGGTAATGTCCCATGCAACTACGTGACTATCAACTACAAGCGGTTGACGCCGTGCACAAAGAGTGGGCTATTGGGCATAGAAAAACACTGTTAGTCTTGCCTACAGGTGCTGGGAAAACAATCGTTTTTGCCAAGGTTATTGAGGACGAAGTGACGCAGGGCGGGCGGGTGCTCGTCCTCGCGCACCGCGGTGTGCTACTTGAGCAAGCGGCGGACAAACTTGCCGCCGCTACGGGGCTTGGATGCGCGGTCGAGAAGGCCGAGGAGTCATGCCGCGGAAGTTTCTTCTCTGTGGTCGTCGGCTCCGTACAAACGCTCATGCGGGAGAAACGCCTCAGCACATTCCCGAAGAACTACTTCTCGACAATCATAGTTGACGAAACCCACCATGTGCTTGCGGATAGCTATCAGCGCGTTTTGGAGCACTTTGAAGGGGCTCAGGTACTCGGGGTCACTGCTACGCCCGACAGGGGAGACATGCGAAATTTGGGGACGTATTTCGACAGTCTGGCGTATGAGTATACTTTACCGCGCGCCATCAAGGACGGATACCTGTGTAAGATCGAAGCACAGACAATACCGCTGAAGCTCGACCTGACGGGCGTCGCGCAGCAGGCCGGGGATTTCAAGACTGCTGACCTTGGCTCGGCACTCGACCCGTATCTGCATCAGATCGCGGAAGAGATGGCCATATGCTGCGCCGGGCGTAAGACAGTAGTGTTCCTTCCGCTGATTGCCACAGGAAAAAAATTCACCGACATACTTAACGCGCGCGGGATCGCGGCGGTGGAGGTCAACGGCGGAAGCCCTGACCGCGCAGAGATACTTTCAGATTTCTCGTGCGGCCGGTACTCAGTGCTATGTAATGCCATGCTTTTGACGGAAGGCTGGGATCAGCCCGATGTCGACTGTATTGTGGTGCTTCGGCCGACGAAGATCAGGAGCCTCTATTGTCTTGATACTAAAACGGAAGTTCTAACACAAGAAGGATGGAAAAACTATGTTGAGATTGGTGAAAACGTGGCAGCTTTTGACGTGTCGAATGGTGAAATACGGTTTGTTCCTGCCACAGGCACTATCAGGCGTCCACTTCAGGCAGATGAATATTTCTGTTCTCTATCAGGTCCGTCTACTGATTTACGCGTGACAAACAGGCACCGAATGATTTATGACAATAAACGACATAAAGGATGGAAGATAAAGACTGCCGAGGAACTCGCAAAATTGCAGGACGGAGCGCACATTCCGGTTTCTGGACAAGGTGTCTTCAATGGAATACCTCTTACAGACGATGAAATCCGTTTTATCGGATGGGTAATGACAGATGGTAGCATCAATAAGCACAATAACGCGATATCGATTACTCAAAATGAGAATAGCCCATATGTTGAAAATATAGAGAAATGCATCAAAGGTTGTGGCTTCAAGTATGGCAAACATATTATAGATCACAATAGTCAATTTCATCCGTCGAGCAAAAAAGTTCTTTGGACAATATCTCGCGGAGAACCTCGCGGACGTGATAAACATCTTCAAGGTTGGGGTGAGGGTAAAATCCCTTATTATCTATCAAAAGACCTCGATGTTTCGCTTTTTGATATGACAGAAATTCAATTTGACACCATGCTTGAAGCAATCCATATGGCTGATGGTCACAAACAGAACGGTCAAAGTTGGACGCAAAGATCATATCACATTGGTAAGGGTAACAAATCTTTTATTGAGCGCTTACAAATCATGGCTATACAACGCGGCTATAGAGCGAACATATCAGTTGAAACAGCAAATCGCAAAAAACCGTTATATAAGCTTCACTTAAAAAAACAGGATTTCGCCAAAGTAGGATCAGTATATGATGGTCGTCCGACATGGATCAAAGAGCCTCACAAAATCGAAAACTGTTGGTGCGTCGAAAATGAGTTGGAAACATTAGTTACTCGTCGAAACGGAAAAGTCGCAATTGTAGGCAATTGCGTGCGCCCATAAGCAGACGCGAAAGCGTCTGCGCGGGCTTACTGAAATACCGCCTTTAGCAAGCGGTAGGTAAAAGTATCAAAGCTAACCGTTAATAGAAAGAGAGGAGG
>JAISAW010000047.1 GCA_031266515.1 Eubacteriales Family XIII. Incertae Sedis bacterium | reverse complement strand
CCGCCGCAGGCTTTCACGACTTTCGCCAGTTCGATGATCTCCTCCGTCGTTCCGAAAGCGCCGGGGGGATAGTCGAGTCCCGTCGACAGGCCCCTGCAGCCGGCTTCCATCTCCTGTTTCAAAAGCGCTTTCATTCTCTCGAGTTCTTCCGGGGTCGCGGGCCGCAGGCAGTCCGCGCCCATTACGACGGTTCGGATGTTGTTGTGCCCCACAAAGGGGTAATAATTGACCGAGAAGCCCGCGCGCTCCGCTTTCCGGAAGAATTCCCCCATGTTCTCATAATCAACATCGTAAGCATACACTTCCTTGAATTGGGCCTTCATCTTTTCAAGATCGTGGAAGAATGAGATTTCGGTGTAGTATTGCGGGGTGGCTCGATGAATCAATCCGTATTCCCAAGCGGCAAACGTCCACACATTCTTGATCGGTGCCGGCGAAAACCCGCAGTTGCCGCTGATCGTTGTTGTGACCCCCTGCATGGTAACGGCCTCATTCTCGGGCCAGACCAAGAGGTTCAAGTCGGCATGGGAATGAGGGTCGATGAAGCCCGGAGCCACGTATTTGCCTTGCGCGTCGACGGTTCTTGCCGCCAACGCGTCCCGCAGATCCCCTATGGCGGCAATCTTGTCCCCTTGAACCGCTAAATCGGCCCGGTACTTGTCTTTCCCCGTACCGTCCGCGATCATACCGTTTCGGATGATCAGATCGTACATCATGTTGCCTCCTTCTTTGAAACAGTGCTGTACGGCGTCACAAAATTGAGCCGACTCATTTTGTGATTCCGTTATACCACCGCAAGGTTGATTTGTAAAGCTATTTTTGTTATTGTATTTTTGCCCGTCCAACGAATTCATGAGGTGAAAGGATGCCCAAGCCGAATTTTTTCTCGATTCGCGAGCATAAGCGGAAACGAATACTCGATGCCGCGTACAACGAGTTTCTGTCCTATCCGTACGTCAAGGCAAGCGTCAACCGGATCGCGCGCGACGCCGATATTGCGGTGGGCAGCCTGTATCAGTATTTTGAAGACAAGGACGATCTGTACATCTATATTTTGGAAGAATTGCTCGAGGAAGCGTTGCGGAAGCTGCAGGATTCCGGTTGCGATGTCGAGCGGTATTATGTCGAATTGTTCAGGACCGGTTTCGATCCGCAGTCCCTCCGCAAAAACTTTTGGGCCGAGCAGGAGCATTTCAAATTCTTCGCCACGATCACCGACGTGCCCGTCGACGTAAAACGGAAATTCTATTTCAACAGTCGCAACAAGGCGATTATCTTGGAAAACTACAGGAAAATGCTCCTGAAACTGAAAGACGAGGGGAAATTGGCGGACCATGTCAATATCGACCTGACCGCTTACCTGTTCACAACCTGCATATTCAATATCGTGCTCTACTGCTCCGAAAAAGGAATCACCGACATCGAGGAGTTGGGCAAACTCACGTCAAACTTCACCCTGCAAGTCATGACGCACGGCATTATGGCGCCGGAGGAATAAAACGCGGCAGATTCTTGTCATTTCCCAAGTGTTGAACACAATGGAACACAAAAGAGAACGTCCCTTTTGTATCTTGCTCTGAGACAGTTATTTTCCGTCGGATGCTTCTGCGGAGGACAGCACCATTTTTTTCAGTTTCAAACCTGTCTCAGTCGCCGCAAGCCCTCCGAGAGCCGTTTCCCTGAGTTCATTCGGCAGAGAATTCCCCACATTGTGCATAGCGGAGACTGTCTCGTCAAAGGGGATTTTGCTCATCACTCCCGCCATCACCATATCGGCGGTGGTAAGTGCGCTCACAGTCCCCGCCATGTTCCTCTTGGCACAGGGAACCTCTACGAGCCCGGCGACGGGGTCGCAGACCAATCCCAATATATTCTTAAAAACTATCGCAGCTGCATTCAGCGCTTGGTCGGGGCTGCCGCCCATCATTTCAACCACTGCTGCCGAGGCCATTGCAGCCGCAGAGCCACATTCGGCCTGACACCCGCCTTCAGCGCCTGCAAGAGTGGCACTCTTCGCTATTATTTCACCGACCCCGGCCGAAGTAAAAAGTGCTTTGATCAAATCATCCTCGGATTTTCCGAGGGCTTCTCCGGCTGTGATCAGCGTAGCAGGTATTATCCCGCAGGAACCTGCGGTCGGCGCCGCGACTATCCGACCCATCGAGGCATTGACTTCAGAGCACGAGAGAGCCCTTGCCATGGCTTTAGTCATCACCCGACCCGTCAGAGTACTGCCTTCATCTGAATATCTGCTCAATTTGAAAGCGTCGCCGCCTATGATACCGCTGACGGATTTGACCTCTGTTTCCATTCCGTGCTCGGCGGCCGCCTGCATCACCTTGAGGCTATCCCTCATTTTTTCAAAGACCTCATCCTTGCTCAAAAAGGATTCTTTCGACTCTTCTTCCAGTATATATTCCCAAATATGCAGGTCTTTCTCACCGCACACTTTCACGAGCTCATATCCGTAATCCACCACAGTTTCATCCTCCTGTGTTCATAAATTTATGGCTTTAGCGTTCTTTATATTCGGTATTTCCCTGATGGCTTCGATCTCCCTCTCGGTTAACGCCTCGTCGAGCTCGAATACCATGGATGCGTCCGCCGCCCTTGCGCTTCTGAACACTTTGAGGGATACGATATTCACCTTGCGGGCATAAAGCACCTCACACACTTTCAGGATCATGCCTGGCATGTCGGTGTGATGGACAAGCAGGGTCGGGTATGTTCCTGTAAATTCAGTGTCGTCTCCATCCACCTGAATGACGACGACATTTCCGCCCCCGATCGATGAACCGACGACGGTCGTGACTACGCCATCGATGCCCGTGACGACTATTTTCACGGTGTTGGGAGAAACATCACCGAGGTCGATGGATGAGAATTCTACGCCGATACCCTGCTTAGCCGCCATCTCCAGCGAATCCTTCAACCTGGCGTCCCAGGGATCCATGCCCAGTATCCCGGCGACAAGCGCTTTGTCCGTACCGTGCCCCTTCCATGTCTGCGCAAAGGAGCCGTGCAACATAAATTGCACGTGCTTGATTTCTACCCCGGCAATGAGCTTTGCGATTTTCCCAAGCCTTGCCGCTCCCGCTGTATGGGAACTGGATGGTCCCACCATTACAGGTCCAATGATGTCAAACGCACTGTAATTTCTCATAAACAACGCCAACCTTTCGCAGCTTTCGCCTTCCGCAGACTATACGAGCTTATGCTTTCGTATATTATAAAACAATAGACGAGGTAAACGCCACCTCGAAAAGGAACAGCGCGTTTGCGCTGTCGCCACCTCAAGCATAAAAGAAGCATAAAAGGAAAGCATACAGA
>JAISAW010000010.1 GCA_031266515.1 Eubacteriales Family XIII. Incertae Sedis bacterium | reverse complement strand
TTTACTCTCGTCGAAGTCATCGTTGTCATCGTCATCATAGCAATACTCGCGGCTATAGGCGTACCTGCCCTGACCGGATACATCGATAAGGCACAAGACAAAAAATATATCATGCAGGCGAGAGACGCCATGATAGCGATGCGCGCCGTAATTGATGAAGCCTATGCGAATGGAGAGCTGGCGAAGAACTCTTCGACAAATACTTCACTTGACGACTATGCGAACAGCGGAGTACCCAGCCAATATTATAATCCTGAATATAATGGTAACTTGTTGAAATATTGGGACATCAATAATTTGTCAAGATTTGCTACAAATGATCCTGCTAAATTAAAAAACAGCGCGATTGCATTGTCGGGGAGTGATTATGGCCAATTTTATATCATTGGCCCCCACGATTCCAGTGCGACTGATGCCGATGGATTTTTCTGCCGCATTTTACCTGAAGGTTCCGCCCCAGGGGATCCTGTCATCTTCGTGACATATAATATGGGATGGTTATACGGGGGCTTGGAATCAATGGACGACTACGACTTCTACGCTGATGATGAGTATTATGTATGGGCCGAACTTAAAGATTGGGGTACGTATGATCCAAATGCCGGATATCAGATCATACACAGTTCGTTCGTGCTATAACGGCGACTAAAACTGGCTTCGCCTATAACCCAATTGGTACGCCAGATGATTTGCTTTTAGTTTCCTTCGAATCGGAGAGGCAAGCCACTGCTTGTATTTTGATTGATAAATGACCTTTTGCGGAGCTTGCCCGCTATCACGAGGGCAATATATTGACATGTACGTACAGCTATGATATATCCACCACATCAAAGTTGCACTGGAAATATTTTTCATGGGAAATTTGTTTCCGGAAGATCCGAAAGAAAAGAGGAAAGTATGAATTTACCCGTTGTGAAAATAGGGCTGATTGCCGTTTCAAGGGACTGTTTCCCGCTGGAACTCAGCGAGCGGCGCAGGAAAGCTGTAATGGATGCCTGCACCCGGAGGGGGCTGGACATCGCCCAAATCGGGGTTACGGTCGAAAATGAAAATGACGCTGTGAAAGCTGTTGCCGAAGCGGAAGCAAGCGGCTGCAATGCACTGGTCGTCTTCCTCGGCAATTTCGGCCCGGAAACCCCGGAAACCCTCATCGCCAAATTTTTTGACGGCCCATGTATGTTTGTCGCCGCCGCTGAGGGGGATGGGGATCTTATCGACGGGCGTGGCGACGCGTATTGCGGGATGTTGAACTGCTCATACAATTTGAATATGAGACACCTGAAAGCCTGGATCCCCGAATACCCTGTCGGGTCGGCGGACGAGATCGCGGGGATGATCAAAGATTTCGTGCCGGTCGCGCGAGGAGTCATCGGCGCCAAAAATCTGAAGATCATCACTTTTGGCCCAAGGCCGCAAGATTTTTTTGCCTGCAATGCACCACTGAAAGGCTTGTATGAGATCGGCGTGGAGATCGAGGAAAATTCCGAGCTCGATCTGCTCGCTTCGTACAGGGAGCACAGCGGCGACCCCAGGATCAAGGGTGTCTGTGACGATATGGCGAGAGAGATGGGGGAAGGGAAATACTACGCGGACTTGAATGAGCGTTTGGCGCAGTATGAGCTGACACTGCTCGACTGGGCGGAGCAGCACAAAGGCTCGCGCGACTTCGTGGCCTTCGCCAATAAGTGCTGGCCTGCGTTTCCCGGCCAGTTCGGATTCGAGCCTTGCTACGTCAATTCCCGCCTCACCTCGCGTGGCATCCCTGTAGCCTGCGAGACAGATATATACGGTGCGCTCAGCGAATATATTGGCGCCTGTGTCACGGAGGACGCAGTCACGCTCCTGGATATCAACAACACTGTGCCTCCGCAGATGTACGAAAGCGAAATAAGGGGGAAGTTTGAATACAAGCCGAATGACTTATTCATGGGTTTCCACTGCGGGAATACGCCCAGCTGCAAGATGCGCGACGGCCGCGCGATAAAGTATCAGCTGATACAGCACAGAGTCCTGGAGCCGGAAGGGTCCGAACCCGATATCTCCAGAGGCACGCTGGAAGGTGATATCGCGCCTTCCGACATCACGTTTTACAGGCTGCAATGCGACAGCGAAGGGCAGTTGCGGGCTTATGTAGCCGAAGGCGAGGTCCTGCCTGTAGGGACACGGTCTTTTGGAGGCATCGGGATTTTCGCAATTCACGGGATGGCCCGTTTTTATCGCCATGTGCTTGTCGGGAAGCATTATCCGCACCACGGGGCTGTCGCATTCAGGCATTGCGGAGGATCGCTGTTTGATGTATTTCGCTATTTCGGAATCCCGGATATAGCGTATAATCATCCGGAGAGCCTTCCTTACGAAATGGAAAATCCGTTCAGGTGACAGAGGGTTACAATTTAGACATACGCCGGAGCGTAACGGTCGCATCTCGCGTCGTCTGCGCGGAGTGAGTGCGTACGCAGTTGCATGGAATGAGACTCGGCGTTGCCTCGCAGCTGCACGAAGCGGAGTTGCCGTTTTGTCCCGAAGCTCTGCTTCGGCTGACAAAACGGACAGCGAAGCGAGCAAGGCGAGCGTAGGCGTGAGCAAAGCGAACATTGCAGCAAACGAGACGCGGCTGTTACGCTCCGGCGGAGCTGCAGGAGAAGTTGGAGTAAATATGCTTGAGGAACTGAAAAAAACCGTCTGCGACGCGAATTTGCTGCTGCCCGAATATCATCTCGTCACGCTCACCTGGGGCAATGTGAGCGCGGTGGACCGGGAAAGAGGGCTGGCCGTCATCAAACCCAGTGGCGTGGACTATGAAACGATGGAAGCCGGGGACATGGTGGTGGTGGATCTTGAAACCGGCGAGAAAATAGAAGGGCAGTACAACCCTTCATCCGATACGCCCACCCACCTGGAGCTCTACCGCAATTTCCCAAAGATCGGTGGCATCGTGCATACCCACAGCAGATGGGCTACGGTCTATGCCCAGGCGGGCAAAGGGATCCCGCCCCTCGGGACGACGCATGCCGACTATTTTTATGGATCCGTACCCTGCACCAGGCCGATGAGGCCAGCGGAGATCGACGGGGCATATGAACTGGAAACAGGAAGGGTCATCATCGAAACGTTCAAAGACATCTCCGAAGATAGCATCCCTGCGGTACTGGTGGCGAGCCACGGCCCTTTCGCCTGGGGGCAGGACGCCCTGGACGCCGTCCACAACGCTGTCGTGTTGGAAGAGGTCGCTTTCATGGCGTGGCATTGCCAGGCGTCAAACCCCGATATCCCTCCAATGGACAAGGCCTTGCTCGACAAACACTATCTGCGCAAACACGGGGAAGGTGCCTATTACGGGCAATGACCCGTTTTCAGCAGCAAAGCATTCGCGCAGGGCAAGGACAAAACAAAAGCAAAAGACA
>JAISAW010000138.1 GCA_031266515.1 Eubacteriales Family XIII. Incertae Sedis bacterium | reverse complement strand
GGCAAACAACGTGTTCTTGGTTTCACCAAGCGCCATGCTGACTGCAAAAAAGCAGTCGAGGCGTTAATCCTTGAGATTGAGACATCTGACTGGACGACACCGCACGATATAAAAAAGCATTACCCTAAGGCAAGTATCGTTGGCAAAAACAATGTGGTCTTCAACCTATGTGGCAACAAATACCGTATATGGCTGCAAATAGCTTATCAAAACGGCGTAGCGATTATCATAAAAATCGGAACACACAAAGAGTACGATAAATGGGAGATAAAGCAATGAGCGGAAAAATTAAGCCAATAAAAACAGATACCGATTACGAGGATGCGCTTACATTAATAGAGAAACTTGTATTACGTGATCCCGCACCCGGCACTGAAAAAGCGGACCAGCTTGCTATATTATCAACCCTTATTGAAAGTTATGAGAAAAACAACTTTCCACTGGATATCCCTTCTGCCATAGATGCTATCAGGTTTCGCATGGATCAGCTTGACTTAAAATCCGTTGACCTTATCCCTTATCTCGGTAGCGCAAGCCGTGTTTCCGAGATCTTGTCGGGCAAACGTCACCTGACTGTCGATATGATAGTTGCTCTGTCAGCAGGGCTTGGCATCCCTGAAAAAGCTCTTTTAAAAAAGAGTGTAAATGAAAATAACTATTCCAGAAATATCTCAAACGCTGCGTTAAGCAAATGATGTCTCGATATCTGCCAATCACCGTCTCTACTCGACCGTTTCGCTCTCTATCGCACAGATCTCCTGCCGGCCTCCAAGCCGAGCGAATACGCTTTTTCATTCATCTCGTTCATTTCGGGATGCTTAGCCCCGAGTTTTTTGAATATCGTCTGCAGGACATTTTCCGCGGGCATCAGATCTGAATACCCGATGAGCGCGCCGGTCATCACGAGGTTCAGGGCTTTGGAGCTGCCGAGATTGAAGGCTGTCTTTGCCGCATCCACGCGCACGACCTTGAAACCTTCCGTGTCTGCGGGAACATCTGCCGCCGCACATTCATTCATGGCAGAAGCGTCTGTCGCCGCGCCTTCACCCATCCCCACGAGCATATCTGCATTCGTACTCACACTCTCAGCCTCATCCTCAGCGGCGTTCAGAAAGACAGTCCCGCCGGGCTTCACATTGCCCTTGAACCTGTTAAAAGCCTCTGTATTGAAGGCGAGCAGATAGTCCACCAGCTTTGGCTTCGGCACCCCGATCGGCTCGTCGGATATGACGACATAGCACTCCGATGTGCCGCCTCGTTTCTGCATCCCGTACGAGGGGAAATATGTCACGAACTTGTCAGTGGTCTCATTTGCGGCGTTGCTCAGGGTCTGACCGACCAGCAATACCCCCTGGCCTCCGACGCCTGCAACAATGATCGATTTTTCCATAGTGGCCTCTCTTTCCGTAACTTATTCAGAAATGCGCAGTATTTTTTTCAAAAGGGTGCGAGAATGGGGCAGCCCCTTCTCGCTCGCTACGACTCCGCTTCGCGCAGCTGCGAAGCAAAGCCGAGAGCCGGGCGGAGGCGCAGCCTCCCATACAAAGCGCCCATCCCATGCGACTGTGTGCGCGCTCACTCCGCGAAGACAGCGCGAGCCGTGGCTATCCCACTCCAGCGTAGCTGCATCACATCTTTCCCTATATATCCCTGTATTCGCCCAGAGGGTACTCCGGGATCAACTGGTTCTCGATGAACTCAATGCTTTCGAGCGCGGACATCCCCCAGTTTGTAGGGCAGTTTGAAAGGATTTCCACCATTGAGAACCCCTTGCCGTCCAACTGGTTTTTGAAAGCCTTCATGAGCGACGCCCTGGTCTTCCGCACATTTGGCACATCAGTACAAGCCACCCTGGCAAGGTACTTCGGCGCTCTGAGCTGGCCCATCAGCTCGCACATATGCAGTGGATAGCCGTACTCTTCGGCGATGCGCCCGCCCGGCGCAGTGGACGTCTTTTGGCCGATCAACGTGGTCGGCGCGATTTGCCCGCCGGTCATGGCGTAGACGGCGTTGTTGATGAAGACCACGGTGATGTTGTCCCCTCTGTTCGCCGCCATCAATGTCTCCGCAAGCCCGATGGAAGCCAGGTCGCCGTCGCCCTGGTACGTGAAAGTGACCACGTCCGGATTGCACTTCTTATATGCGGAGGCAGCTGCACAGGGCCGTCCGTGCGGCAGGGCTATGAGATCCGTCCCCAGGTATCGGAACGAATTGGCGCAGCAGCCCACGCCCATGACAGCCACTGCGTTCTTCTCCTGCCCCAGCTCTTCGAGGACTTCGCAGATAAGCTTGTTTGCCGTGGCGTGGTGGCAGCCGGGGCAATATGTGCTTCCCGCAGCATCGAGAGTTTTCGGTCTGGTGTAAACAGCATTCATACTTTACCCCTCCTTTATCGAGACCCGTAGAGTTCGCGCGCGGCGTCCAAAATGGCATCAAGCTCAAGGATGTTGCCGCCTGAGCTGAGACAGGTCTTCACTGGCGCGCGGCGGCAGGCGGCGTACTTGACGTCCTCCGCGAAGTTTGCCGGTATCGACATCTCCACGCTGAGGATCCCTCTGACCCGTGTATAGTCCAATTTATCAAAAGCCTCTTCGGGGAAAGGGTAGACTTTGACCGGCCTTATCAGCCCGACCTTGAGCCCTTCCTCCCTGAGTTTCTTCACAGCGGCGCCTGCGAAGCGGGCGGAGATCCCATAAGCCGTGATGATGAGCTCGGCGTCGTCCGTCAGGGTCTCTTCGTATTCGACTTCCGTCCCCTTCCATCTCTCATACATCTCCGCGCTTGCGATATTGTCAGGCTCTTGGTCGTTCCGTCCGCCCATGGCGCGGCGCCTCTCCTCGCGAAGGTTCCCGTCAAAGAGCGCCCAGCCGGCTTTCGACGCTTTGTTTTCCAATATCCATTCGTCAGATTTCGGATCAGGAAATACGATCGGCTCCATCATCGCCCCAGTGAATCCGTCCAGGAGCAGGTATACGGGATTGAGGTATTTGTCTGCCAGGTCGAATGCGCGGTAAGTCATGTCCGCAGCTTCCTGCAGAGTCGAAGGCGCGAGGACAAGCATACGAAAAGCTCCGTGGCCATGCGCTTTCGTCGCCTGGTTGTAGTCCTGCTGGGACGGCTGTATGTTGCTGATGCCGGGGCCGCTGCGCTGGAAATTGCAGATGACCGCAGGCAGATGGGCACCTGCCAAAGCGGAGATCCCTTCACTCATCAGGGACACACCGGTGCTCGCAGAAGAAGTCATGGAACGGGTCCCGCCCGCCGCCGCGCCGAAGACCATGCTGATGGAAGCAATCTCGCTTTCCGCCTGGACGAATATGCCGCCGACCTGCGGCAGCTTTCTCGCCAAATATTCGGGGACTTCATTTTGCGGCGTAATGGGGTACCCCGCGAAAAACCGGCACCCGGCGCGGACCGCGGCTTCTGCCACAGCTTCACAGCCTTTCACAAATATCTTTTCCACTGTTCCTCAATCTCCTCTTCTTACTTAGGGCTTGTCAAACAATACGATGCAGTTTTTCACCTGCTATTGTTTGATAATTCCTTATTGCCTCACCAGCCAAACCTTGCGTTTACTGGCGGGGCATGAAAATCTCTCTGCCAATTCGCTTCGCTCAAGCCCTGTCCAGGGCCTGTTCGCGCACCCCTGGTTGTTCGGAACTGAACTCTCCTCGCCTCAGCACGAAATACCCGACGGCGATAGCCACGACAAGCAAGCCTGTATAAAGGTAGAAAGCTGCGTGATAGCTGCCCTGTATATCGTATATCCAGCCTGAAAGGGGCGGGGCGAGCGTCGAGCCAAGGAAGGTGAAAAATGTGACCGAGCCATATATATTCACGAAGTCCCCTTCACCGAATTTGTATACCGTGATCAAAGGCGCCAGGACAAATGGCGACGCCAACGCAAATCCGAACAGCACCGCAGAGATATAGGCGCAGTACGGAGCGCTCGCAAAGTAGAGGAATACCAGTCCCAGCGTCGAGCATATCGTAAGCACGAAGAAGTTGATCTTCGTCCCAAACCTGTCATTTGCCCACCCGAAAAGGACTTTCCCGATGGCAAGGCTCAGGCTGGTGGCGCTTATCAGCCCGGCGGCCTTGAGCGCGGGAAACCCGATGTCTGTCAGGTAAGGCATCTCCTGGGTGAACATCCCCATGCTCGATGCGCTCAAAATGAACGCGATGGCGCATATCCCCCAGAAGTAAGGGGATCTCCGCGCTTCGCTGAATGGGATGCCGGGAAGCTCTATCGGCTTGTCGTCGCCCTTCACCTGCTCTATACCGAGAGGGGCCAGCCCCTTTTCTTCCGGCTTGAACCTGAAGAGGATGAAGAATGGAAGCATGCACAGGATAGAAAATATCCCGAGATAGCGGAAGGCGGCCTGATAGCCAAACTGCGTGATAAGCAGGCTCGCTACCGGGTTGAAGATCATACTGCCTACGCCTGAGCCCGTCATTGCTATCCCCATCGCCGTGCCCTTGCGCGCGGAAAACCAGTTGTTGATAAGGATGTTGATCGAAGCCATCCCGATGAACGTCAATCCCACGCCCAGGACGAACCCGAGCGAAAGCAGCTGTACGATATCCTGGACAAACGATGTCATCACCCAGCAAACGACCGCGCAGCTCCCGCCGATGACAGCTATGACCCGCGGCTTGATTTTGCTGTACACCTTCCCGAGCAGTGGGCACAGCAACATGATAGGGATACTTATGATGGACTGGTACAGCGAAAACTGCCACCTGGTGATCCCCAGGGCTTCCACCATCGGCTTCATGAACTGGCTCGCCGTGTTGATGAAAATGCCCGTGCCACCCGCAAGCATAAGCAGGCTCGCTATACACAGAAGCCACCCGTAGTAGATCTTCTCTCTCTTCATCATATCCCCTCTATCCGCCCACACTCGGCGCTATGCATTCGAAAACTTTTCTCATGTCAGTACACGCACGATGTCATGAACGCGGGGCAACGCCGTCTGCAAGCACAGCTTTGACGATTTCCACCACCTGCTCGTTTTGTTCGGACGTCCCTATCGAAATGCGGTTGAACTCGAAATTCCCGCGGATGATAAGCCCGCGCGTCTTACACTTTTCCGCGAAGTCTGCAGTATTGAAACCGGTATCCACATATATGAAGTTCGACTGCGACGGGAACACACGGAACCCGAGCTTCTCAAGCTCGCCCGTGAGATACTTCCGCCCGTCCACGACAGTCTGCACACTCAGCTGCAAGAACTCCTCGTCGTCAAGGGCTGCAAGTGCAGCGGACAGGCCGGGGCGGCTTCCGAGAAAGGCGTTGACAGCCCTCATGAGCATGGAATGGATTTCGGTGCTCGTGAGGAGGTAGCCTATGCGCAGGGCTGCAAGGCCGTAGTCCTTTGAAAACGTCCTCATGACGATCAGCCTTCTCTCGTCGTTTACGGCATCCGCCAAGCTTCCGTAGCCGGGATCCGTGGCAAAGGATATGTACGCTTCGTCAATGATGACGATGACATGCGCCGGCAAGGAGTCGGTGAACGCGAGAAGGGCGTCGTGCTCTATGGTCCCTCCTGTGGGATTGTTTGGGTTGCATATATATACGAGCTTCGTGCGGTCTGTGACCGCTGCGGATATGGCATCGAGATCGAAACTGCCGTCTTCCGTCACTCCGCACTTCACGATGTTCGCCCCCGCCCGGACACACGCGCTTTCAAACAGCGAAAATGTCGGCTCACAGATGACCGCTTCATCGCCCGCAGTGATGAATACGTCCGCGACGAGCGAGATACTCCCGCTACCGCCGGTGGTGACGATCACGTTGTCGGAAGTCAGCCCATAACGCTTCGCCAATTTGGCGCGAAGCGATTCGCTGAATGGGTCGGGATAGATATTCGACTTGTCCACTTCAGCCCTCAGGGCTTCGAGCGCTTTTGGCGACGAACCGAGCTGGTTTTCATTGGAAGCCAATTTCAAAATTTTCGTCAGGTTGTATTTTTTTGTGACGCTCTCTGCGGTATCCCCGGGTATATACGGAGGGTTTTTCAACACTCCCGGATTTGTAAGGGACTCTATAGTTGGTCTTGTCATTTTCCTCTGCGCATGAAGCGAAAATCGTCATGCTCTCCTTTCATAATATAGATATAGCTATCGGTGGTTTTGTATGGTCTGCCGGCGGCGGAACCCTTCGCAGCGGCTATGCTGCGAAGGATCCTGCCACTCAAGTGTATACTATCGGAATGATGTATCAGTAATTTTTGTCCGCGCATCCGATAGCCTTCAGATGAAAGCGTCCTGCCTCACGCACCCAACCTGCCGAGTTTTTCCTCGACCATCGGATACTTGGTCTTGTCGAATTCGCTGACGATCATAAGGACGATCAGCGAAACTGTGTATGCTATGAACAGGCCCATGTCAGGATTGACCCAGCCATTCAGCGGTCCGGGCATGCCCGCGAGGAAGCAAGCTATGCCGATGGCGCCGCCGACAAACATCGCGGCGAAGCAGCCCTTTGCTGTAGCCCGCCTGTACAGGACAGCGACCAGAAGCGGCACTGTCATCGCTCCCGCGTACGGGTAGTTGAACATGATGATGGCGTCCAGGATATTCGTCATCTTGAAGGTGAAGAATATGCCAAAAGCCGCAGCGATGATGACCGTCCAGCGGGCGATCGTCTTCGCGTAAGGGAGCTCGTCCAGGTTCTTGTCGGGATGGAAGACCTTGTTGTAGAGGTCCCTGGAGAACGATGCACCCATCGCGACCAGGAGGCAGTTGCCGCTCGACATGGCTGCCGCGAGGACGGCGGCGATGACGATGCCCGCGAATGCGGTGGGCACTGTCGCCGCGACTGTATGGGCGAACACCCCTTCAGTCACATCGGGGAACAGGATATGGCCAGCCGCGCCGATTGCGGAGGCGAGTGTGCCGATAACGATTGTAAGTATCCCGCCGATGATGCAGCCCCATTTCGCGGTCTTGACATCCTTTGATGAATTGTAGCGCATGAAAGCGTCATATGATACCGAGATAGAGATCAGGAATGGCGACGCCAGATAGATGAACTTGGTGAACAGTCCGCTGGGGATGAACGGAGTGCCAAAAACTGTAGAGAGCGCAGGTACGCCTGTGTGCGAAAGCGTGACCAGCGCAGCGATAGCTGCGATAGGGATACCGATCAGCATGATGCTGACCTGTACGAGATCGCCCACGACGACAGCCCACATACCGCCCATGGAACTGTATATGAGGATGACGACGGCGCAGACGACCACGCCGAACCAAAACGGCATTCCGAACGCCGCCAGGATGCTGCCGCAAGCGAGAAGCTGTGCGACAAAGATACCGAGCATGCTCGGGACATTTGTGAACCAGGCCACAGCCCTTACAGCCCTGTGGTGCCCGAAGCGTGTTTCAAAATAATCGAGCGGCACTACGCCGTCGATCTTCCGGACTTTTCCCGCGATGAAAATACCTGCAAGTATGCAGCCCGCGCCGCAGCCGAATGCATAGTACATGCCCGGCCAAACGCCCATCTGAGAACCGCTCGTGGCGCCGCCTACCACGACACCCGCGCCTACCTGTACGGCGCAGATCGTGAATGACGTCATTAAGAGACCGAGTTTTTTGCCTGCAATGAGAAAATCCGTGGCTTTTTTTGTCCGCTTTAGGGACCAGAAACCAATTCCGAGCAAAACTGCAAAATATACGACGCAAATAGCTATGATGATGACTTTATTATCCATTTACTTTTACTCCTCTCCAGAACAACTTTGTTAATAAGCTCTGCTGTCCCCACGGATTATTGCTCTTCCCTGTGTCTTCACCCCTCCTTCCCGGGATCACTTTCTTTTTTATCTGTCCGGCCATGCGCAAGACTCCTTTCGAGGCGTGTCTGCCATTCGGGAAAAGATCCTGGCTTGCCTGAACAGTCACCATTTGACAATCAGGGCGTCTACCGCGCAGACGCCTTCTCCCTCCGGGTATACGAAGACCGGATTGAGATCCATTTCTTTGACTTCATCTCTGTGCCCGTATGCATAGTCGCCAATCCTGACTATGGTATCGGCCAACGCCTGTATATCGCAGGGCTTCGAACCCCTGAAGCCTGTCAGCAGCCTGTATCCCTTCAGGCTCTTCAGCAATTCAAGCGCTTCGCCGCTGTTCAGCGGGGCGGGGTATAGCGCAGTATCCTTGAAGAGTTCGACGAAAACGCCTCCAAGCCCGACGAGTACCATCGGCCCGAACTGCGCGTCATTTGAGGCCCCAATGATGATTTCGACTCCGGCGGGGGCCATCTCCTGGACAAGCACCCCGTCGGTGCGGGTGCCCGGGGCGTTTTTCCCGGCGTTTTCGATGATTTGCAGATAAGCGGTTTTGGCTTCATCAGCATCTTTTACATTGAGTGCCACACATCCAGCGTCTGTCTTGTGGAGGATCTCATCGGAATTGATTTTCAAAGCGAGCGGATACTTCATGCCCGCAGCGGCTTCCGTCAGTTCGCCTGCGCTTCTGACGATCGCCTGGGCAGGCACGGGGATCCCGTATTTCTTAAGTTCATTTTTGCTGTCAAATTCCGAAAGCGCCTTCGCCTCCATCCCGCCTTTTCCGTTTCCGACGCAGGGTTTGAGAGTCCTCGCCTTCCAGTCGTAGCCGCTGAAAGCCGTGATCCTTTTCAGGCAGCCAAACGAGGTGGCCATTGACGACATCAAAGGGACTCCCGCGTCTTCGAGGATGCGGCGTGAACCCTGGTGCCTGGACCCTTCAAATGAAGGGATCGCAAAGATCGGTTTGCTGACGGCGTCGGTTTCTTTCGCGGCGGCGATGGCGCGGCAAAGTGCCGCAGTGGTGGCGTCCTCTGTCTGTGATACATTCGTGCCTATCGTGATGGCACCTATGCTTTCTTCCGCTTGCAGCGCTCTCAGGATCCCTATGGTCTTTTCCTCATCGCGGAACAGTGCAGTCGTCGCGTCAAGCGGGTTTTTCGCAGCCGCAAATGACGGTATGTATTTCTGGATTTCTTCCTTCGCCGCATCACTTATATCCGGGAGTTCCAGCCCGAAATCCTCCGCGAGGTCTGCGGTAAGCGTGGTCTCGCCACCTGAGAAACTGAGCGCGAAGAGATTTGGGCTCTCCGGGAAATTCCCTCCGAGCACACTCATGGTCTGGGAAAGGCACACAAACTCTTCGAGATTGTACGCGGGGATGACGCCGTATTTTTTGAACACGCTGTCATAGGCTTTCCCGGAACCGGCGAGGCTGCCTGTATGCGATGCTGCGGAGATCGCGCCTTTTTCGGAACGCCCTGCTTTCATGACCACGACTGGCTTCCGCAGCTCGGCGGCGCGCCCCAGTGCGGCAGTAAACCGCGCGGCGTCGCGGACGCCTTCCAAATACAGGGCGACGACGGAAACATTGTCGTCTTCTACCGTATATTCCATACATTCTTCAAGGGATACTATATTGCCATTTCCCGTGGAGATGGCGTAGGAGATATTCATGAACCCTGTATTGATGATCTCGGCGGCGACGAATCCGCTCTGCGCGATGACAGCGATCCCGTGGGCGTCGTCGTCCGGATCCCAATGCGTATGCCCCGCCCAGAGGTTGATCTTATCCACATTGTTCATCATGCCGAAGCAATTCGGCCCCTGTACTTTCATACCGTATTTGCGGGCGGTCTCTATCACCTCTTGCTCCAAACGGTCCCCTTCGTCGGAACCTTCTTCAGCAAATCCACTCGCAAAGACTATCGCCGCGCCCGCTCCCAATCTGCCCGACTCTTCCAAAAGGCCGGCCACGGTGTGCGCCGCTGTTGCTATCACGACGCAGTCTACAGCTTCCGGCAGTTCGGAAATCGAGGGATAGCACTTTTGCCCAAACAGCTCTTCCCTTTTTGGGTTCACAAAGTACAGGCGCCCGGTGTCGCGGCTGCTGAGAGCATTCAGGCAGACGCTTCTCCCAAATCCGGGTTTGTCGCTGACGCCGACGATGGCGATACTCTCAGGGCTTATTAATTTTTTTAAACTCATCACACTCCCCTCCGAAAAAGCTGCGGGCCGAAACCCGCTTCTATACGCTTTCCCAGCCCTTTTTCAGAGCCGCTTCATTTGCCTCCGTGTACTTGCCTTTGCCCTTTTCCTCGAAGTATCCTGTCATCACTTCTTTCGCTGTCTCAAAATCGAAGATCCCGCTTCTTTTCAGGAGGGCACCGATGGCGACTATATTCGCGCCCTTGGGGTTTGATACTTCCTTTGCGAGCGTGAGGCAGGGGACGCGGACCACATCCGCATTCAGGTGGATCTCCTCATCATCTGAAATGGCGTCGCTGTTGACGACAAGCAGCCCGCCGTCTTTGAGCAGCTCTGTGTATTCGAGTGACGGCCCGTTCATCGCCACAAGGATATCTATCTCCTCCATATCCGGGCCGCCTATGACGCCGTCCATGTACTTCACTACGCTGTATGCTTTGCCGCCGCGCATAGTCGGTCCGTAAGCCGGCATCCATGTCACATTCTTTCCTTCTTCGAGAGCCATCTCCGCGACGATCAAGCCTGACGTCAACACTCCCTGTCCGCCAAATCCGGCAAATACGATTTCCATTATTTTGCCTTCCTTTCCTTCAGCTCACCCAATTCGAAATATGGGACCACCTCGGCCTCCATCCATTCCAGCGAATGCCGGGTATCCATCCCCCAGTTGGTGGGGCATTGGCACAGCGCTTCCACAAGGGAATAGCCTTCGCCGGCCAGCTGCGCCTCGATAGCGTTTTTCACATACTTCCGCAACTTCATGATTTCCTCCGCGCTGTGGACAGAGCCTCTCGCCACATAAGCGACGTCAAAACCAGATACGATCTCGGGAAGCTTGATGGGATTGCCCGTGGCTTTCGTATCGCGGCCCGCAGGGCTTGTGGTGGTGACTTGCCCCGCCATGGTGGTCCAGGACATCTGCCCGCCGGTCATGGCGAAGTTGTTGTTGTTCACCACGAAGACCGTGATGTTCGTGTTCCTGTATGCGGCGTTCAGGGTCTCGGACAGGCCTATCACGTACGCGTCCCCGTCGCCCTGGTATGCTATCGAAAGCAGGTCGGGCCTTGCGACTTTGACCCCGGTGGCCGTCGAAGCGGCGCGCCCGTGTGCGCACTGGATCGTATCGCCTAGAAAAGTGGAATTCATATTGCAATCGCATCCAACGCCGAGGGTCATGATCGTCTTCTGTTCATACCCGTTCTCCTCAATGACTTCTGCAATGAGGCGGTTCAGGATTCCGTGCCCGCAGCCCGGACAAAATTTGTTCGGGATATCAACCAATTTTGGTGTCGTCTTTGTGACCGCCATCTCAGTACACCTCCTTACGCTGCCCGGATTTAACTTCCCTGTAGAACTCGGAAATGGCTTTTGTCTTTGAAATGCTCAGCCCGGAAAAAAGCCCGTAGACAGGGACGTCAATTTTGCATTTTTTTGCAGCGAGGGCCACGTCTTCGATAAGCTGCCCGGTATCTGTGGATTCCACCGATATAAGGCCTTTTACCTGAGGGCCGAGCTCCTCAAACGCTTTGATGGGGAAGGGCCAAAGCGTTATGGGCCTGATCAGTCCGACTTTTTCCCCGTTGGCCCTGAGCTGGTCTACTGCGTTTCGCGATGTGCGCGACGGCAGCCCGAATGCGACGAACACGTACTCTGCATCCTCTGTGCGATAGCTCTCCCAGCGCTGGAATTCTTCGGCGATCTTCGTGTACTTTGCCAGCGCCGCCGCAGATTTTTCCGAATCGGGAAGCTTTCCGTGAGGCCTGTTTGTGCCGTCATACGTCCAATCCAGCTCCCCTTCACGGTCTTTGAACTCAGGGAACTCCACGGCCTCCATCATCTGCCCGAGAGCAGCTTCCGACATTATCTCGACCGGGTTGCGGTATTTCTCCGCTATATCAAACGACTCATACATGAGATCGATAGATTCCTGGATGCTGTTCGGGGCGAGCACGATCACCCTGTAGTCCCCGTTGCCTCCGCCGCGCGTATCCCGCAGGTAGTCTGTCTGTGCGGAGTCGAGGGTGCCAAGCCCCGGACCCCAGCGCTGTACGTTGACAATGACCGCCGGCAGGTAGTAGGCGCAAATATATGAAAGCCCCTCCTGCTTAAGCGAGATCCCCGGGCCTGATGAACTCGTCATGCAGCGCATACCGCAGGAGTAAGCCCCAAGGATCATGTAGACCGCCGACATCTCATTCTCAGCCTGGATGCAAGTCCTTCCGAGCTCCGGCATCCTGGCCGACAGATACTCCGGGATTTCCGTCTGCGGCGTGATCGGATACCCGGCATAGAATTTGCAGCCTGCCCTCATCGCAGCTTCCGCGATGGCGTGGTTGCCCTTCCACATTTTTTTCATGCAAATACGTCCTTTCCTCTGTTCATCTCAGTCTGCGGTGATTTGGAAAACGCCATCCGGACAGACGGTGTAGCAAATCCCGCATTTCGTACACTTCGCATCGTCAGCGAAGGCGTAGTTATAGCCGTCTCTGTTCATGCTTTCCGACAGCTCCAGCGCACCCTGCGGACAGGAAAACACGCAGTAACCACAACTCTTGCATTTCTCGATATTCAGGTGAAGTTCCGCCATAAAGAATCCTCCTCATGTTAATAAATTTTGCGAATTGGCTAATTTAGTAAAAAATTCTTTATTTTTTATAATGGCAATATATCAGGGTG
>JAISAW010000002.1 GCA_031266515.1 Eubacteriales Family XIII. Incertae Sedis bacterium | reverse complement strand
TGACCATGAGCGTCCACCGGACGCTCATGCCCTCGCGGGTTCGAGCCCGTTTTATAGCGAAAAAAATAGAGGCAAACTTTATGTCTGCCTCTACGTCGTGGTGGATCTTAGGGGGCTCGAACCCCTGACCTTCGCGCTGCCAGCGCGACGCTCTCCCAGCTGAGCTAAAGACCCGAAACACTTACTTATTATCTTAAAGGATAAGAGGTTTGTCAATGGAGTGTATTTCACGGTAACAGTAATAGCCCGCCGTAATAGCCTCGTTACCCACGGTTGAGGTGTGTCAGAGGACAAATCACAAAGAAAAACAACGCCCGATGGGGTTCCACCGGGCATCGTCATCGTTGCGGGATACTCCTTTGACTGCAAGAGCGTTATCTCTAACGCCATAGGCTCGCCGCCCGGTCTTCCCACACCCATAATGTAACATGGCTATTTCATAATTTCAAGAACATTTGAAGATTTTGTGATAAACAATATACGCTTGATTGAACGGCGTTCTTTCAATTCGACACGAATACGCCTCTGCAAGATTTCATCGCTCAACGACGTGCGTCTTCCATCAAAGACAATGTATTTGGATTGCTTTGACGCTCTGCTGATTTTATGATGAACTGTCGATTTTGAGTGACCTTGTGGGCTTTTAATTTCCCACTCCAGTTTATCCATGGTCAAGTCTGCTGTTTTGCGTTTATAATCGTCTACCGGCAACAAAAATTCAATCGTGCAAGAGAAGTGGCGTGCCAATATCCAAGCGACCTCTATCTCATGTTGTTCTGGAGGGTTTGGATGTTCTGCTGGGATAATGACTTGCCCGCAATTGATTTTTTTGTCCTTCTTTTTCATTACGAGTGGAATTCTACCATAATATGGAATTATTTGGCAGTACGAATATTAATAATCCGATTCTTTGTCTACTGAGTTTGTAAGAGCCAGTGCAAAAGTTTTGGTTTTCGCCCGTTATTCTGGCTTTTGTACTTATCGGCAATTTTACGTACAGGAAGTATTGAATGCGGGGCGGGGAACACATACCTGCCTACGACAAAACTCCGGCACACATATCTGCGGCCGGAGTTTTGTGTCATGGAGGAGGAGGTCCTCTGGGGAGGCTTGCTATTCTGCGTCAAAGAGAGGTGTTGACAGATAGCGTTCCCCTGTATCAGGAAGTATCACAACGATATTCTTCCCAGCGTATTCGGGTTTCTTTGCGAGCTCGGTCGCCGCCCAGAGGGCTGCGCCGGAGGAGATGCCAACGAGAAGGCCTTCGGTCTTTGCGAGCAGCTTTGCGGTCTCGAATGACTCGTCGCCGCCTACCGGTATTACTTCGTCATATATGGACTGGTCTAGTGTGTCGGGTGCGAAGCCTGCGCCGATGCCCTGTATTTTGTGCGGGCCGGCATTGCCCTGGGAGAGGACTGGGGAGTCGGTCGGCTCTATCGCGTAGACCTTCACGTTCGGGTCTTTTTCTTTCAGGAACCTGCCTACGCCTGTCAGTGTGCCGCCGGTACCAACGCCGGACACGAATGCGGCGACCTGACCGTCGGTGTCGTCCCAGATTTCCGGGCCTGTCGTCTCGTAATGCACCTGTGGATTTGCCGGGTTTACAAACTGCCCGGGGATGAAGCTGCCTTCGGTTTCGGCGGCAAGCTCGTCAGCCCTCGCGATAGCCCCCTTCATTCCCTTTGCGCCTTCGGTAAGTACGATCTCGGCACCGTAGCCTTTCAGGAGTTTGCGCCTCTCGATCGACATGGTCTCGGGCATCGTGAGGATGATACGGTATCCCTTTGCGGTGGCAATCGACGCGAGCCCGATACCTGTGTTGCCGCTGGTCGGCTCTATGATGACAGATCCCGGCTTCAGTTGGCCGTTTGCCTCGGCTTCTTCTATCATGGCTTTGGCGATCCTGTCTTTGACGCTGCCGGCTGGATTGAAGTATTCCAGCTTCGCAATGATGTTTGCGCCGTTTGCGTGTGCTGCAGCCGCATACCTGCTGATATCCAGCAGCGGAGTGCCGCCGATAAGCTCAGTTAGTTCTTTTGCTATTTTTGACATGTTTTGCCTCATTTCTGCCTGACGCGGCGAGTGAATCGCCGCTTGCAGAAACAAATTTTCTATGAAAAATGTTTCTGCCATACCATAACGTTTTGTTCCTTTGGCTTAATGTCTCCGCATGAGGCAAAAAGGATTGAATTGCCTCCGGCGGCGTGTGAAAGGTTTTTCACACTTTGCCTCCAGTTCTGCGGACAGCCTGCCCACATAAGTATAGTAGCTTTTCGCATTACATATATATCATATATGTAATAACTTTTATACACTAGTTATACTTTCAATCCACGCCCTTGTCAAGCGTTTTGCAATATAAAGTTGGTTGTGTCATAATTTAAGATATGTTGACAAATCAGAGAGAGGCATAGTATGGCAGTTCATGAATCAGGCGAGAATTATCTCGAAACCATCCTTATACTAAGGGAAAGAAACGGCGACGTCAGGTCGATCGACGTTGCAAACGAACTCGGGTTTTCCAAGCCAAGCGTCAGCAGAGCCATGGGGATACTCAAGAGCGAAAAATTGATTACGATGGATATAGACGGTTTGATCAAACTGACAGAGGAAGGCGAAGCCAAAGCAGGAGCGGTGCTTGACCGGCACATGGTGATATCGGCGTACCTCATGAAGGCTCTCGACGTTGAGAGCGAGACGGCGACGCAGGACGCTTGCCGCATGGAACACGATATCAGTGAAGACACGTTTGGGAAGATGAAGCAATGGCTGACTTCGCAGGCTTTGTGACCGTCGCCGCAGTTTCCCCGAGGGTCAGCCCCGGGAACTGCGCGCTGAATACGGCAAGGATCATAGAAACGGCAGAGGCAGCGGCAAAGAGCGGCGCGAAAGTCGTAGTATTTCCCGAACTTTCGGTCACGGGCTATACCTGCGGGGATCTTTTTTTGCAGGATAAGCTGCTTTCGGACGCACTTGGCTCTCTTAAGGAACTGGCTGAAGCATCCCGTTGGATAGAAGCTGTTATCCTTGCGGGATTGCCGTTCATACACCGGGGCAAGCTTTACAATGTCTGCGCTGCAGTCAAAGGCGGAGAAGTTTTGGGGCTGGTCCCAAAATCCCATATTCCAAACTACGGGGAGTATTACGAGCTGAGGCATTTCATCCCTGCGTTTTCAGGGATTGACTTTGCCGTGATAGAAGGGCGGAGAATCCCGTTCGGCACAGACCTGCTCTTCAGATGCAGGCAAACTCCGGAGCTCACGATAGCCGTGGAGATATGCGAGGATCTTTGGGCACCGCAGAGCCCGGCGATCAGACACGCGGAAGCCGGCGCTACGGTCATCGCAAACCTTTCCGCCGGAGATGAGACTGTTGGTAAAGACGAATACCGCCGGGTGCTGATACGCGCTCAGTCGGGGCGACTCATCTGCGCTTACATTTACGCCAACGCCGGGTTCGGAGAGAGCACAGGGGACATGACTTTTTCGGGTCACAGTATGATTTGCGAAAACGCCTCGATCCTCTCGGAACGGAAGCCATTCGAAAAGAAAAGCGTGATTGCGGATATCGATCTGAAAGGATTGCTTCGCGACCGCAGGTATCAAAATACATTTGACGACGCTGTTTCCAGCGCTCGTCCGAAATCCTCGGAAAACTGCGCCGCAGTGCGAAATTTTCCGGGGGAAAACGCAAATGGTGTGGAGTACGCAAAGTACGCAGAGGGCGAAGAGAACGCAAAGGATCCCAAGGACGCGAATTGCATCGGTGAATACACCCCCGACGGGCATCTGCTCATAGACTTCAGTATGGATACGGCCTGCGTGCTCGCCAACAGACATATCGCGCAGCGGCCTTTCGTCCCCGGCGACCTTGCTGTCCGTGCCCGCCGTTGCGAAGAGATCATCGCAATGCAGAGTTCGGGGCTCGCCAAAAGGCTTGGCCATATAAGGGCGAAGAAGGCTGTCATCGGAGTGTCTGGCGGGCTTGATTCCACGCTCGCCCTTCTTATCACAGTGAGAGCCATGAGACAGACAGGCGGGAGCGTACAGGATATATTGGCTGTCACCATGCCCGGGCCCGGCACCACCGAAGTGACGAAAAACAGCGCTGAAAGGCTGTGCGAAGCCCTCGGCGTGGAAGTCCGTCGGATTCCCATCACGGAGTCGGTCGAACTGCACCTCAGGGATATCGGCCACCCCGAAGGGGAGTACAACAACGCTTATGAAAACGCGCAGGCGAGGATGCGCACCATGATACTCATGAACCTCGCAAACGAAAACTCGGGGATTGTCGTCGGCACTGGAGACCTGTCTGAGCTTGCGATGGGCTGGGCTACTTACAACGGCGACCACATGAGCATGTATGGGGTGAATGCCGGCGTCCCAAAGACCTTGGTCCGCTACCTCATAGAGCATTTTGTCGAATCAGCGCCGGAGCTGAAAAGCGTGCTCGAGGGCGTACTCGAAACCCCGGTCAGCCCTGAGCTGCTTCCGCCCATAAACGGGGAAATAAGCCAAAAGACAGAGGATATCATAGGCCCGTATGAGCTCCATGATTTTTTCCTTTACCACATGATAAGGTGGGGACGCGACCCCAAAACGGTGTATGCGCTTGCGCTAAAGGCATTCGATGGGGTTTACCCGGAAACAGTAATCAGAAAATTCATCAAACTGTACTACCGGAGGTTTTTCACTCAGCAGTTCAAGAGGAGCGCGCTTCCGGACGGGCCTAAAATCGGATCTGTCACGCTGTCGCCCCGTTCGGACTGGCGGATGCCCAGCGACGCTGACGGCGAAGCCTGGATGGCTGCGCTGTATGAGATAGACCAACAGGGCAAATGATTTTCGGCGACGGATCAATATTGTACAGAGGGGACGGCAGTCTGTGCGAAAATGCTCCTAAAAGCGTTTTTGGCAATCAAGAAATGTTTAAATTGCAACATTTCCATTTAAGAGCAATCAGGTTTTCGCACAGTCTGACAGTCCTTTGTCCCAAGTGTCCTGCGACACAAAAGAATCGTCTCTGCTGTGCACCCACCGTGTATTCGGTATAGCAACAGACAGGAGTCATTATGAGCGAGTTTAAGATAGTATCCGAATATAAGATGCTAGGGGATCAGCCCGAAGCTGTAGACAAGCTTGTCGCGGGCATGTCGGGCGGCAAGCGTTTTCAGACCCTGCTTGGCGCTACGGGAAGCGGCAAGACTTTCACCATGGCAAATGTGATCGAACGCGTGCAGAAGCCGACCCTCGTGATTTCCCACAACAAAACCCTGGCGGCGCAGCTCGCAGGGGAGTTCAAAGAATTTTTTCCGGAAAACTCCGTCGAGTATTTCGTGAGCTACTACGACTACTATCAGCCCGAAGCCTACGTCCCTTCAACGGATACCTACATCGACAAGGATTCTTCGATAAACGACGAGATCGACAAGCTGCGGCACTCCGCTACCGCCGCGCTGTGCGAGAGAAGGGATACCATCGTAGTTGCGAGCGTCAGCTGTATTTACGGGCTCGGAGACCCGATTGACTATGAACAGCAGACCCTGTCGCTCAGGCCTGGGATGGCGAAGAGCAGGCGGGAGATCATAGAGAGGCTGATTGACATCCAGTACCGAAGGAACGATATGGGCTTCGACCGCGGGGAGTTTCGTGTGCGAGGGGATATCCTCGATATTTTCCCGGCCGGCGGCGACGCGCCCGTGAGGATAGAGCTCTTCGGCGACGAGGTTGAAGCCATAAAGGAGATAGACTACGTCACAGGCGAAGTGACAGGTACGCGGAACCATATTGCGGTTTTCCCGGCGTCGATGTATGTGACCTCGGGCGAAAAGATGACCAGGGCGATAGGGACTATTGAGGAAGAACTCGACGGGAGATTGATTTGGCTCAAAGATAGAGGGAAACTTGTAGAGGCCCAGAGGCTCGAACAGCGCACCAGGTTCGATCTGGAGATGCTAAGGGAAATCGGGGTATGCAAAGGGATCGAGAACTACTCAAGGCACATCAACGGGTTGCCGCCCGGAAGCCGCCCGTATACTTTGATAGATTACTTCCCGGACGACTTCCTGCTGATAGTCGATGAAAGCCACGTGATGCTCCCGCAGCTCAGGGCGATGTACGCAGGGGACAGATCGCGCAAGCAGTCGCTCGTAGACTATGGCTTTCGCTTGCCTTCGGCACTCGACAATCGCCCTCTTATGTTCGATGAGTTCATGTCTCTCATCCCCGGAGCCGTATTTGTCAGCGCTACGCCCGCCGAATTTGAAAGGGAGCTTTCCGGCGGAATAAGCGCGGAGCAGGTCATCAGGCCGACCGGATTGGTAGATCCCGAGATTGAGGTCAGGCCGACAAAACATCAGATAGACGACCTGATCGGGGAGATCACAAAGATAACAGCGGTCGGCGAGAAGATGCTCGTGACCACCCTCACAAAAAAAATGGCGGAGAGCCTCACTGACTATCTGAAGTCTGCGGGACAAAAAGTCCGGTACATGCACAGCGATGTCAAGACATTTGAAAGGATGCAAATACTGCACGACCTCAGAGCCGGCGAGTTTGACGTGCTTGTCGGGATCAACCTTCTCAGGGAAGGGCTTGACATACCAGAGGTCAGCAGAGTGGTCATCCTCGATGCGGACAAACAGGGTTTTCTGAGAAACGAAACCTCACTCATACAGACGATAGGGAGAGCGGCGAGGAATGTCCACGGCAAGGTCATCATGTATGCGGATGTGATCTCGCCGTCGATGAAAGTCTCGATCGAGGAAACGGATCGCAGGCGTGTCATCCAGCAGAAGTACAACGAAGATAATGGCATCACGCCAAGGACCATCGAAAAAGCCATACGCGAAGTCATAGAGGCGACCAAAGTCGCTGAAGCCGAAGACCTCTACTACGAGAACAGGGCAAAGAACGAATTGACTGCAAAAGAGCGCGCAGCTTATATCAAAAAACTCGAAGCCGAAATGAAGCAGGCAGCTGGCAAGCTTGAGTTTGAAAGGGCGGCGTTGCTCAGGGATCGTATATTAGAGATGAAGGCTTAGGCGGTGCGAAAGAAGTAGATATAAGCCACCCTTCTGAAAAAGTCAAAAACCCTGCGCCGCCCGTTCGGTTAAGTCCGTATTCTGCCAAAGATAATTGTGAGGAGCGAAGCGTGCAGCCCGGGTGCGAGGCTCCGCCCGAGCAGAGGGCTGTCGTTCGCTCATCCTGATAAACTTAGCCTATTGTAAAAAGGGCGGCTTATATACAGAGACTTTGCTGCTATAATATCTTCCTCAAAAACTCCGCTGTATAGGAGCGTTTGTCCTTTGCCACTTTTTCCGGAGTTCCGCTCGCGACGACCATGCCTCCGCGATCCCCTCCATCCGGCCCGAGGTCTATGATGTGATCGGCTCTTTTGATCACGTCGAGGTTGTGTTCGATCACCACTATCGTATTGCCCGTATCCACGAGACGGTCAAACACCGTCACGAGTTTGTCCACATCCGCGAAGTGCAACCCTGTGGTCGGTTCGTCGAGGATGTACATGGTGCTCCCGGTAGCCCGTTTGGAAAGCTCCTCTGAGAGTTTGATCCGCTGGGCTTCGCCGCCTGAGAGCTGCGTCGAAGGCTGCCCGAGCTTGATGTATCCGAGCCCGACATCCGCAAGCGTCTGAAGCTGTCTGACTATGGTGGGAATATTTCCAAAAAATTCGAGGGCTTCGTCGACGGTCATTTCAAGCACGTCATAGATGCTTTTGCCCTTGTACTTGACTTCAAGGGTCTCCCGGTTGTACCTTCTACCTTTGCAGACCTCGCAGGGCACGTAGACGTCCGGAAGGAAATGCATCTCTATCTTGATGATGCCGTCGCCCTTGCAGGCCTCGCACCTTCCGCCTTTGACGTTGAAGCTGAAACGTCCTTTTTCATAGCCTCTTATCTTCGCCTCCGGAAGCGAAGCGAACAGATCCCTTATCGGCGTGAAAACCCCCGTGTAGGTCGCGGGGTTTGACCTTGGAGTACGCCCTATCGGGGACTGGTCGATCTCTATGATCTTGTCCAGGTGTTCAAAGCCTTCGATATCCCTGTATGATCCGGGCGATATCTTGGATTTGTTGATGCGTCTCGCCAGAGCCTTGTAGAGGATTTCGCTCACCAACGTAGATTTGCCGGAACCGCTGACGCCCGTAACGCAGATAAATTTCCCGAGAGGAAATTCGACGTTGATATTTTTCAGGTTGTTTTCGCTTGCGCCTTTGATGGTCAGGGAATGGCCGTTGCCCGCCCGCCTGCTTTCGGGAACAGGTATTTTTTTGGCGCCTGACAGGTATTGCCCGGTGATGGATTTTTTGCATTTTTTGAGATCTTCGATAGAGCCTTCCGCGACCAGGTAACCTCCCGCCACCCCCGCGCCCGGACCGATATCGACAAGGTGGTCGGCCGCGTACATCGTTTCTTCGTCGTGCTCGACCACTATGAGGGTATTGCCGAGATCGGTGAGTTCCCGGAGGGTTTTTAGCAGTTTCACATTGTCCTTTTGATGAAGCCCTATGCTCGGCTCGTCGAGGATGTACATGACCCCCACGAGGCTGCTGCCGATTTGGGTTGCGAGCCTGATACGCTGGGCCTCTCCTCCTGACAGCGAACCCGCCGCCCGCGAGAGGGTGAGGTAGTCGAGGCCCACGTTTACGAGGAAGCTGAGCCGTGCCTTTATCTCCTTCACGATCTGCCAGGCGATCTGCTTATGCGTCTTGCTCAGCTTCATGCCTTCGATGAAGTCGATCGCTTCACGCACGGACATGTCGGACAGCTCCGCTATATTTTTCCCGCCGACGGTAACGGCGAGGACTTCAGGTTTGAGCCTCTTGCCTTTACAGGCGTCGCAGGGTTCAAGCACCATATAGCTTTCCATCTTTTCTTTGATGTAGTCGGATGTGGATTCGCGGTAACGCCTTTCCATGTTTGTCAGCACGCCTTCAAAGGGGTGATCCATCTTTGAAGTGCGCCCTGAAGTCCTGCTCCTGTATGTATACTTCAGATGCCTGCCGGAGGTCCCGTACAGGACTTCTTTTTTGAAGGACTCGGGAAGCTCTATCCACGGTATGTGGATGTCAACCTTATGGTCTTCTGCGAGGGCATCTATCATCTGACGGTAAAACCCCGAAAACTCCATGCTCGCAAAGACCTTTGACAGAGCGCCTCCGGGGATGCTCTTCCTCGGTTCCGTTATGATGAGGTCAGGATCGATCTGCTGTATATAGCCGAGTCCGTTGCAGACGGGGCAGGCACCGAAAGGGGAGTTGAATGAAAACATCCGCGGCTCCATCTCTTCGATACCGACGCCGTGGTCGGGGCACGAAAAGCTCGTTGAAAAAATACGCTCCTCCTCGTAGCTCTTTTTCTTTTTTTCGGCTTCGGGCCACAAGATGTGGGCCAGCACCAGGCCGTCGCCGTTTGCGATTGCCGTCTCCACGGATTCTGAGATACGGCCTTCTTCTCCGGGCGCTATCACGATACGGTCGACAACGATCTCGATGGTGTGCTTGAAGTTTTTTTTGAGTGCTATCTCATCCTCTCCGAGGACGTTGATGACACCGTCGACCCGCACCCTCGAGAAGCCTTCTTTGCGTATGGTTTCGAGAACCTTTTCATGCGTACCTTTGCGGCCGCGCACCACGGGCGCGAGCAGAGTCACCCGCGTGCCTTCCGGATAGTTCATCAGCGCATCGGATATTTGGTCTACCGTCTGTGAGCTTATCTCGCGCCCGCAGACCGTGCAGTGGGGGATCCCTATGCGGGCGTACATGAGCCTCAGGTA
>JAISAW010000139.1 GCA_031266515.1 Eubacteriales Family XIII. Incertae Sedis bacterium | reverse complement strand
ACCCCTGTGTTCATGCCTGTCGGCACTGCCGCTACGGTAAAAGCGGTCAAGCCTGAAGATGTCCGTGAAGCCGGGGCGGAGATATTGCTGGCAAATACCTATCACCTTTTTCTCAGGCCGGGGAGTGAGACGGTATCTGCGGCAGGAGGCCTGCACAGGTTTATGAACTGGGATGGGCCCATACTCACGGACAGCGGAGGCTTTCAGGTGTTCAGCCTCGCGGCGATCCGCAGCATCACCGAAGATGGGGTGTCTTTCGCTTCGCATATAGACGGTTCGCCGCAGACGCTTACTCCGGAAAAATCCATAGAGGTGCAAAATGCACTTGGCGCGGATATCATCATGGCGTTTGACGAGTGTATCCCTTATCCCGCCAGCCACGAGTATGCGGAGGCCTCGACGGAGCGCACGGCGAGGTGGCTTGCCCGGTGCAAGGCTGCGCATTCCGATACCGGAAAGCAGGCGCTCTTCGGCATCATGCAGGGAGGGATGTATCACGATTTGCGGGAAAAAAGCGCAAGACAGATCACGGATATGGATCTTCCGGGCTACGGTATAGGAGGGCTCAGCGTAGGGGAGCCAAAAGAGGTGATGTACGAAATCCTTGATCGCTGCATGGGCTTTCTGCCGGAGGATAGGCCGAGGTATCTCATGGGAGTAGGCTCTCCGGATGCTTTGATCGAGGGGGTATACAGAGGCGTGGATATGTTTGACTGCGTACTCCCCACGCGCGAGGCCCGTCACGGAAAGGCTATGACATACGCAGGCCCTGTGAATATCAGGAACAGCAAATATGCGGAAGACTTCTCCCCGCTCGACGAAGCGTGTGATTGCTATACATGCAGGAACTATTCAAAAAGTTATTTGCGCCATTTGATAAAATCCGGTGAAATACTCGGGGCGACACTCCTGTCGATTCACAATATCCGTTTCCTGACACGCCTTATGGCCGATGCCGGATCCGCGATAGAGGCCGGCGGCTTTGAAGGTTTCCGCGAAGAATTTTTGTTGAGGTATTACGGCGTGATATGATCTTTTGACGTTACTGTTCATATATAGACAGAATTCCTCGGAACTTTTAGGATCTGACCCGGATTTATTCAGCAATTGTGTGAGAGATTTTCAGCCAGAGCCTCGCGCCGTCTGCGCGGAGTGAGTGCGCACGCAGTAGCACGAAGCGGAGTCGCTGCAAGCGAGGCTCTGGCTGAAAATCTTTGGCGTACGTCTGAACAGTAACCTTCTGACCGTCGCTTCCTGCGAATCCTGCTTATGCCTTCACTATAAACGCAGTCAGTTCGATATGGCGCGTGAAGGGGAAATTGTCGTAGCCGCGCAGGGTCTGCAGCCTGTAGCCCGCATCCGCAAACATGGCCATATTCTCCGCGAAGGATTTGGGGTTGCAGCTTATGTAGAGCAGGCTTGGAAGGCCAAACCCCAGGATTTTTTTGACGGCTTTCGGATGTATGCCCATCCTTGGAGGGTCCACCACCAGGCAGTCGGGGGCGATCCCCTTCTCCGCCAGAAGCTCCATTGACTCCAGAGCGTCCCCGCAGATGAACTCGCAGTTGTCTATGCCGCCGAGCCTGGCGTTTTCTTTTGCCGAAGACACGGCTTCCTCCGAAAGCTCAAGGCCGTATACCCGGTCTGCCGAGTGCGAAAGCGAAAGTGCTATGGCCCCCGTCCCGCAGTAGACGTCAAACAGGGTCCCGCGTATCTCGGGTAGCAACGCCACAGCGTCGCGAAGCATGCCTTCAAAGGCTGCAGTATTCGTTTGGAAAAATGCAAATGGCTCGACTTTGAAATCGAGATCCATCATCCTCTCCGTGTAGTAGCCCTGACCGAAAAGCGGCGCGAGCTCTTCACGAAAAATAGCGTCGGCCCTCTTGTTGTTTACGGTATGCAGGATCCCTGCGAGGGCGCTGTCCAGGGGAAGCGATCTGACCATGTCAGCAAAGGCCTGCTTGTCGAACTCCTCATGGTCTGTCGTGACCAGGTTTACGAGAAGCTGGTTTGTCCTCTCTCCGCGCCGCAATACCAGGTTTCGAAGCAGTCCTCTGTGTGTCTTTTTATGATAGTGGCTGTGGCCGGAAACGAGGAAATACTCCAGGACGGAGCTGCGTACTTTTTCGAAATCCCCGTGGACTATCTTGCAGTCGGGGACATTTACCACCGACATGTAGCTCATTTTTTTATGCATGCCGAGAGTCATCGGCCCGCCTTTGACCTCGTCTCCGAAGGTGTACTCCATCTTGTTTCTGTATGAGGAAATCGAGGGCGCCCCTTTTATCGGAAGTATCGTTCCCGCGGCCAGAGCTTTTTCAGATAAAGCTGAGCGTATTTCTTCGTCTTTAATACGCAGTTGCTCTTCGTAAGGGACGCCCCTGTAAGTACAGCCTCCGCAGATCTCGGAGTGCTGGCATGTCAGTTCTGTCTGTGCCGCTTCAGGCATTTTTTCCGGTGATCCGCCTGTTCGCCCGGCGGTCAGCCCTCGGCTTGCCACAGCCCGTGCAGGTTGCAGTATTCGTAGGCAGTGACCGGCGCTGAAGGATCGCATACGTTGAACTTTGCTTCAGGCTCGTCGGCCGGGGTCAGTTTCACTATCCGGATCACGTCGCCCGCGCCGTTTTCAAGGGCTATGAACTGGATGTAGTGCTCTTCAGTCATCGGATGGGGGACGCTGCCGACCTTCACCGTGACAGACTTGCCGTCTTTCTCGATCACGGGTACATGCTTCTCGAGAGCGCCATCGGTTGAGCCTGAGGCAAGCAGGGTCATCGGTTCCCCACAGCACGAAGGCGTCACGCCGCCGTCAAGTATCGTAGTCACCAGATTGGCGCAATGTACACATTTATAAAATTTTGCCATTTTCTTTCTCCTTGTTATCAGATCTGTCATACCAATACTTCGCGCCTCGCAAACAGGGTCATCCTCCTCTGCCAATTTCGCTTGCCGGCGTCAGTAGAAATCATATAACAAGTTTTCCGCCCCGGTCAAGAAAGGCAGGCCATGCTTATATTTTTGTTTAGAAACTGTATCTCTCCCTCTCTCTTGAAAATCCTGAAAATGTCTGAACGGTCACTGGGTAGCTGCAAGCCTGTAAATGAAATCTATCACTGCCTCTGCAGGGGCTTCGACGTCTTTGAGGCTCACAAACTCGTTATAAGCCGTCCCTGTCTGCACGTCCCAGCCGAGGGACAGCATTTCGGCCTCTGGATTATTCGCCTTGATTTGGCCGAGTTCCCCGGGGGTTTTCAGTTTGATAAAACCTTTCGTGTCAGAGGCTGTGGCCTTGAGCAGTTCATTGATCCCCGTCGCAAAATCCCCGTCCTTGTCCGTTTTGTATCCGCTCAGCGAGCCGGTTTTTTCTATGGTCATGCCGGTGAACTCTCCGATATCCTGCTGTTGCGTTATCTCAAGGGATGTCTGTTCGTCGTCCCCGGATATCGATATCTGGCTCCGGAATTCCCCGGCGGAGAGCGAGAGCCTGTTCACGCACACTGGGTAGTTGCCTGTCGTCTGGTCCTTTGTCTTCGCTGCAGCCAGTTGGTCCTCCGAGTTTTTCCCGCTGTTGAACAGGGCGTAGAGGTAAGCGACTACCGAATCCGTCGACTCGTCGGAAAGTACGGCGGAAGGCACTCTCGTATCTATGAGCTGCATCCTGACGCTGTCGTATCCGTCGGGGAGCGATTTGGTGTAATCCTTCGAGACGGCCTTGAACACAGAAGAGAATTTCTTTTTTTCATATTCGTCGAGGACCACCACTGCCACCGCAGTGTTCGGGACGGTGAGAGGCAGGGACGCGGCTTCAAATGAAGCCAGTTCGAAGTAGACTCCGCTTGTCCCCGCCGCCGCAAAGATCCTGGAGATGGCGTCAACCGGAGAGATGTCATATCCGTTCAGGGTCTCAGGAAAGCCTTCGGCAACTATCACATAAGCGTATTGGCCTTTTGGCTGTGTGAGGGCCAGCGGTTTATAGCTTTGAAGCAGCTCAGCGGCGGGCGACGATGTGTAGACCCCTATGCCGTTTGTCCCACAAAAGCCCACGAGGTAAGGAGCGCCTTTTGCCGAAAAAGCCGTAGCGCCCCCGCCTGCGGGATTGCTCGTATCTTCGTTTATGAAGACCGCAGAGATGCCCCCGCAGTTTTTGGCGTTCTTCAATATTGCGAGATTCGTCGCTATCCCGAGGTTTCGCGGGGCGTCGATTGACTCTGAATGCGTATATATCCTGTTGCTCTCGTAATCAATTTCCAGTATGCCCTGTCCGGATGCTGACGCCGTAGAAGTCTCGATTACGACGGGCGGTACATATTCAAAGCCTTCGGCAGCGGGTTTTTCTATGACCAGGTTCCCTCCTGCATCTTCATATGAAGGCAGGTTCATTTCCCGGGCTTTCTCCCTCAGGTAGTCGTTGATGTCTGCCGGGTAGGACGGGCCAGAGCCAGGGATAAGGCTCACCTCGATAGCGGCTGACGTTATCTCTTCCGGCGGTATCTCGCTGCTATCGACGATCGGTTCATCGGTCTGCTTGCATCCGGAAAGCAGGATGCCTGAGGCCAGTACCATTGTTATTATCCCGGCAACAAATAAAAAATGAATCGAAACCCGGTCTGTCGTTTTTGTAGTAGTTTGCATTTTTTGATTATACCACAGCGTTTTGATATAATTTTCCCCGGTCATCGCACTTACAGAAAAGAGGAAAGAAAATGATATCAGCCGGAGAATTCCGAAAAGGCATAACTTTTGAAATAAACGGAGAGCCGCATATAGTGTTGGATTTCCAACATGTAAAGCCGGGAAAAGGTGCCGCTTTTGTACGCACCAAGTATCGGAATATTTTGACCGGCGCTACGAGGGAGGAAGCGTTCAATCCGAATGACAAATTCCCAAAGGCCCACATAGAGACAAAGCAGATGCAGTACCTGTACAGCGACGGCGAGATGTATTACTTCATGGACCAGAATACATTTGACCAGATACCGCTGATGGCCGAACAGGTGGAAGAAGCAATAAAATGGCTCCGCGAAAACGATGTTGCGACGATCAAGTTTTACAAGGACAATGCTTTTCTCGTGGAAGCGCCAAATTTCGTGGAATTGAAAGTCGTCGAGACCGAGCCGGGCGTAAAGGGAGACACAGCCACGAACGTCACGAAGCAGGCGATCGTTGAGACCGGTGCCGCAGTGCAGGTCCCGATTTTCATAGAGGAAGGCGAGATTATCAAGATAGATACTCGCAATGGTGACTACCTTGGCAGAGCGTAGTTCACGGGCTCGCGAGAGGCGCAGGCAGGGCCGGACGAAAAGAAGGGCCCGACCGGCCGTGGTGGTAGTGCTTATCATCGTGGTGTTGCTCGCGGGCGTCGCCGGAGGGTTTCTCGCATATGAGAATTCGCTCAAGGCTGTTGACCCTCTGGACGGGGCGGAGATCACAATAGAGATCCCCGAAGGCACGCCCGTCGATGGCATAGCCAAAATACTGAAGGAAAACGGCCTGATAAAAAACGTCTTTTTCTTCAAGTTCTACGTGAACAGATCGGGAAGCGGAGGGGACTTCAGGCAGGGATCCTTTGCTTTGACAAAAGCCATGCCAGTGGGTGAAATAGTGACGAAGCTGACGACCACCGGCTCCGCCGCCGCCAGCGTGAAGTTTACGATACCTGAGGGCTACAATATCGTCCAGATCAAAAACAGGCTCGTCGAAAATGGCATCGTGACCGAAGAGGCGTTCATGGAAGAAATCAGGAATGGCGAGTTTGACTACAGGTTCCTCGCCGACTGCCCGCCCGGGGACGAAAGGCTCGAAGGGTTTTTGTACCCGGATACATATGAAGTATTTGAGGGCGAAGACGCCCATAGCGTCATTGGCCGTATGCTGGAAAACTTCGACAGCAAATTCAAGGACGAATACTATACCCGCGCGGAAGAAAGAGGCATCTCTGTCCGCGACGCTGTCACAATGGGATCAATCATAGAGCGTGAAAGCAAAGCACCCGAAGAGCGTCCGGTCATGGCTGCAGTGTTTTACAACAGGCTTGATACAGGCATGAAACTCGAAAGCTGCGCCACGGTACAGTACATCCTCGGCGAGCCGAAAGAGATACTGACCTATGACGACATCGCCATAGATTCGCCGTACAACACGTATATTTACAGCGGGCTTCCACCGGGGCCGATCTGCAATCCGCGCATGGCTTCCATCGAGGCGGCGCTTTATCCCGACAGCAACGACTACATCTTCTTCGTGCTCAGCCCCGCACTTGATGGGACGCACAATTTTTCTGTGGACTATGACGATTTCCTCGACTACAAAGCTGAATACGAAAACGCTATAGCGAACAGGTAGGCGGAGATAGAGAGATATAGATAGAAGTGGACGGACAGGCAGACGGACGAGCGTGGTAGAGATAGACCTATAAATAGGTAGATAGAGATTGATAGCCAGTACTCTGTTAACCCTAAAACTTGACTAATCACCGGTCTTTTTCCCGTAACCCTGCGTTGTCGTCGGTCACCGAAGCTACGGCTTCGCCTCCCTCCTCCGCCTTGTCTTACGGGAAAAATCCTCGATGATTACTGACAAGTTTTAGGGTTAACAGAGTA